>JBARIF010000042.1:0-3241 GCA_049799615.1 Terriglobales bacterium | reverse complement strand
GTCTTCAGTCGTCAGCAAAAGCTAGCAGTCAGTGTCGGCTGAAGACCGACGACTGACGACCGACGACTGCTTTACACCAGCGAGAAACTCTCGCCCAGGTACACCTTGCGCACCTGGGGATCGCTGGCGAGTTGCTCGGGCATGCCCGAGGCTAAAATCCTGCCACCATCAATGATGTATGCCCGGTCCGTGACCGCCAGCGTCTCGCGGACGTTGTGGTCGGTGATCAGCACTCCGATTCCGCTTGTCTTCAGATCGCTGATGATCTTCTGCAAATCCAGTACGGCAATCGGGTCGATGCCGGAAAACGGCTCGTCGAGCAAAATAAATGTGGGGTTGATGCTCAAGGCGCGGGCAATTTCCACCCGCCGCCGCTCTCCCCCGGATAGAGCGTATCCGCGATTCTGGCGGATATGCTCCAAACCCAGCTGATCGATCAGCTCCTCCATTTTCTCCCTTCGCTCGTGCCAGGAAATGGGCTGGGCTTCCAGCACGGCGAGGATGTTTTCCTCAACCGTAAGCTTGCGGAATACAGAAGCTTCCTGAGGGAGGTAGCTGATGCCGTACTGGCGTGCCCTTAAGTACATCGGCACGTCGGTGATTTCCTCTTCGTCGATGAGTACCCGGCCGGTATCGGGAGGTATCAGGCCGACGATGGCGTAGAAGGTTGTGGTCTTGCCGGCGCCGTTAGGTCCAAGTAAACCAACGACTTCGCCCTGCCCCACGCGAATACTGACCCCGTTTACAACCCGTCGCCCGCGGTAAGATTTGCCGATTTCGTCTGTGGCCAGGGTACGCATTTAACGTGCCACTCGCGTCTGGGTTACAGTAGGGGATGTATTATTGCCTTCGACCAAAACCCTACCATCGTGTCTGAACAAAGTCAACGAAACCCCGGTAATCTTGCCGTGTTCGGCATCAAAAATGCTAGGAGAACCGCCCGTCAGCACAAACTTGTCGTCAGAGGTGGTATAAACCAGCTGGTCGCCGAGCGCCCTGCGCCCCGGCTGGGTGATGACGACCTGCTCTTTCGCGATAATGTGATCTATCTTGCCCGTCCCCGTAAGCGATTGATTCGTAGTGGCTTGGTTGCGCGACTGCAGGAAGACGTCCATCGTACGCGCCGTGATCGTGAGCTCTGCTCCTTGGGCCTGCACTCCTCCTTCAAAGTGAGCCTTTCGCTCTCCGTCGGTATAGTTCAACCGAGCTGAGGTGATCTTGACCGGGGTGACTTTTCCACTTTTCTCAGTCTGAACCAGCACCGTGGACACGGGTTGAACCGGCGAGCCTTGAGCGACAACAGACCTGTTGTTGCGATCGAACTCGATCGAAGGCGCCTGAATTACGTTGGCGTTCTGCCACAAGCGGGCGTCACCGGTGTATAACGCGACTGCCGGACTGCTGTGAGCCGTCATGGTGCGGGCGGTCACGTGGATAGGGTCTGACGCCGCCAGGAGGGCCCCGCTAGGCTGCGCCTTCAGGTCGCTGTAGGTACTCTTGACGTCGCCCTCGGCAAAGGCATCACCGGTGGCGCGATTCAGGCGCATGCTCCGGCTGGTTGTGGTCATGCCGCCATCGACTACGCGGGGCGAACCATGTAGTAAGAGCATCTGGTCGGCCGGGGTGTAGATCGCGTGGTCGCCCCAGGCTTTCCGCTCGCCATCGACATACGCCATGTTTCCCTGCTGTACGATTGACTCTATGCCGCTGCCTGGGTGGAAGGATGCATCGAGCATGCTGCTGGTGCTGACGCGGTCCGGTTGGCCGGGAGTCTTTGACACAATGCGGGCGTTGGGCGCGCCGTGAACCGAAGCCAGCTGTCCCAAATCATCGAAGCGCGCCTGGAACTTTCCCGCGGTTACCAGGGTTTGCTGCCCAGTGTCCGGGGTGGGTCGCAGAGCAATCTGGGCTGGTCCGGAAGTGTCGGCACGCTGCAGCTTTCGGCCATCGGTCACAAAGAAGTCGATGGCCGACGCAGAGATCTCGACATCCTGCGCGCCGGCTGAGCCCGTGGCCGGCTGCTGATGCTGCACCAGCCTGACGTTGTCCTGGCTATCCACCGTGCTCAGAATGTTCTTCGCGCTGAAATTCAGGATGACCCGTCCGGCACTCCCGTGCATGGACTGCGGGCCCGAATTGTCCATTCGAACATCACCCGAAAACGTGGCGGATCGCAGCGTATCCCCCCTATCCGCCATGAGTAATTCCAACTGGTTGGACTGAACGCTCTCCGCCCCTGCATCCTCCGATTCGACTCGAACATTTCCGTCGGCGAGAATGCTGTGCACGGTGTTGTCCGGACGCAGATAAATCGTGCCTCTGTCGGCGGAAGCGTGGCGGACGCCGTTCTGCAGGCGCGGGAGATCCAGCTCTACCACCCTCGGATTCTTGGTGATGGTGCCGTGAATGGCAGTCAGCCGGACGGGGGTGGCGCCGTGGAAGGCGACATCGACCTGCGACTGCAGCGTGAGCACGGTGGTGCCGGCCGCGTAGCTGAGACCCACGGCGGAGCCGTTGGCCTGGGGAAGGCTGAACTCAACTTTTTCCCGGGTGAGCGCGTTCCCTGTCTTCTGGTTAAAGAACAGGTTGGTGGTGGTGAGGTGGACCGGATTTTTCAGTTCCTTGGGCGTTGCCTGGTCGGGATGAATGATGCCTTGCGGGTTGGCTTCCAGATCCATCTGGACCTGGCCTTTGCCGATGACATCGCCGGTTTGGGGATCGTATTCAAAATCCGCACCGTAGATCTGGTCGAAGCGGCTGGAGTCGCGCCCGTATAGCGTAATGGTAACGTCATGCAGTTCGGCGTGCCCGCCTTGCTTGTACTGCACCGCCTTGCTGGCTTCAATCTTGAATATGGTGTGTCCCTGTTCGGAGCGCGAAACGGTGAAGCCCTTTGCGCTCTGCTGGATTTCGATTCCGATTTTTGCCGGCACCTCGTTGAGGGCATTCTGCACCTTGTGACGGGCGTAGAAATACACTGACGCCACCACCAGCAGGAGGCCAATAGCGCCCCCCGCAAACCAGCGCCGCAGGTGGGAAATCTGGATCGGCATCTGAATTCAAGTCTACTCGAAGCCTCCGTCCCCATACGCGAAACAACGTAGGCCCGGACGACCTCGTCCGGGCGGGTGAGCACAGCTCGCCTGGTTTTCGGCTTGAAACTTGGCTAGACGAGCCGTTTACCAGCGCCAAGCAGGAAGAGGTCTCACATCAGGCGGAGATTCGCTCCGACGGGCGGGTG
>JBARIF010000041.1:0-3704 GCA_049799615.1 Terriglobales bacterium | reverse complement strand
GAATTGCGGTTTACGAATTCAGGTCCTATCCACGACAATCGGCCGCCAAAGCCGAGAGCGCCCGGTCAAACTCTCGGCTACGGCCACGGCGCGCGGTGGCAGTGCTGGGCTTCCGCAACCTGGCGGGACGTCCGGACGACAATTGGCTCTCGACTGCGTTTACCGAAATGCTGAGCACGGAGCTGGCTGCGGGAGGCAGCCTTCGACTGGTGCCGGGAGAGGATGTAGCCCGCGCCAAGCGCGAGTTGCCTCTGGCCGACGAAGACACTCTGGCCAAGGCCACGCTGGAACGATTGCGCGAAAACCCGGGCGCCGATGTGGTGGTGCTGGGCGGTTACACCTTGCTGCCAGGCAAAGATGAAAATCGCATCCGGCTGGACGTTCGAGTGCAGGATACCGCAGGCGGGGAGACGATTGCAGAGCAGGCCCTGACCGGCAGCGAGGACAAACTCTTCGAACTGGCGGCGCAAGCCGGGGCCGAGTTGCGGCAAAACCTCGGCGTGAATTCTGTTTCCGCGGAAGCGATCAGCGCCGCACGAGCTTCCCTGCCCTCGAATCAGGAAGCGGTGCGGTTGTACGCGGAGGGCCGGGCCAAGCTGTGGGCATTCGATTTTCAGGGTGCTCGCGACCTGCTGGTCAAGGCGGTGGCGGCCGATCCCAACTATCCCTTGGCGCATTCGGCGCTGTCCGAGGCCTGGTGGCACATGGGCTACGAAAGCAAGGCGCGCGGGGAGGCACAGCGGGCGCTGGACCTGTCGCAACATCTTCCGCAAGAAGAACAGTTGCTGGTCGAGGGACAGTACCGGCGGGCGACCGAAGACTGGCCAAAAACGGTGCAGGCCTATCAGACTCTGTTCGGTCTTTTTCCCGATCGGCTCGATTACGGTTTGCTGCTGGCCTCGGCGCAGATGCATATCACGCCGGCGGACTCGCTGCGGACGCTGGCGGCGCTCCGCCATCTGCCGCCGCCGGCCGGAGACGATGCGCGCATTGACATGATGGAGGCTTCCGCGCTGATTGGCACTGACTTTACGAAAGCACGGAGCGCAGCCCAGCGCGCCATCGACAAGGCCAGCGCCCAGGGGTCGCATGTCCTGGTGGCCCGGACGTATGGAATCCTTTGCCAGCAAAGTCCGGCGATCGAAGCTTCCGCGGACACGATTCGCGAATGTCAGATCGCGCTGCAGAGCTCGATGGCGGCCGGAGACATGAACGGCGAGGCCATGATGCTGACCGACCTCGCCGACCTCTACTACCAGCAAGGCAGCCTTGCCCGGGCCGAAAAAATGTGGCGCCAGGCGATCGAGGAATTTCGCCAGGTCGGCAACCCGGATGGCGTGGCCACGGCTCTCAGCAACTTGGGTGGCGCGAACCTGACCAGGGGGAACCTGAGTGCGGCCAAGAAATTGTTCGAGGAATCGATCCCCGGCTACCAGGCCGTGGAAGACAAGAGCGGCGTTGCGCTTTCTCTCAACAATCTGGGGGATTTGTCGCGCCAGCAGGGTAACCTGCAGGCCGCAGAGACCACCTACCAGCAGGCCAAAGCGACGGCGCAGGAGATCGACGACAAGGACGCGACGGCGTACGTGCTGACCGGTCTGGGGGACGTGCTCACGGATCGAGGCGACCTGGCGGCCGCTCGCAAGTCTTATGAAGAATCGCTGGCACTGCGAGAGCGGACAGGTGAAAAACAGGCGGCGGCGGAAACCCAGGTGGCCCTGTCTCGCCTCGCCATCGAAGAAGGTCACGCCGCCGAGGCCGAAGCCACGATGAGGAAATGCAGAGAACAATTTCATCGGGAGCAGGCGGCCGATGATGAATTGTCCGCCAGAACCATGCTGACGCAGGCGTTGCTGACGGAGGGCAAGCTGGGGGATGCGAAGAAGGAGATTGAAGCCGCTCAAGGCCTGGCCGCGGTGAGTCAGAACCGGCTGGCGCGATTCCAGTTTGATCTGACGCGCGCCCGCGTGCTGCTGACCTCGGAACAGGGTGAATTGCCCCGGGCACAAGTGGAAGAGATCCTGGATGAGGCCCGCAAACAGGGATTTGTGGGAGTCGAATTCGAAGCCCGGCTGGTGCTGGCGGAATGGGAGAAGAAATCAGGACATGACTCGGCAGCGCGAACCGAACTGGCTGCGCTGGAGAGTAGCGCCCGCAGCAAAGGCTTTGGTCTGGTGGCTCGCAAGGCGGCCGCCGCCCGCTGAAGGAAACCAGTGAAGTTCCTGCCGCCGGACCTCCGGCCCGCGCTCTCCGCGTCAGGAATTCGCTCGAAAGAACTCCGCCGCCGCGTCGACCACTGCCTTCTGCTGCTCTTCAGCCATTTGTGGGTTATCGCCCAGGCGCATTTCCGAAGTCCGAAGAGGCCAGCCAGCAGGTCCTGCCGTTGCCCTGAGGGGCCTATGCATTTTGCGGGTCGCTTCGTGAAACTGGCCCACTAGCCAAAGTCAAAGGCCGGGGACTCCCTCGCTCCGAGGGTCAAAAGGTCAAAGTCAAAGGCCGCGGGCGGGGCGCCCACGCCACACGTGCATATCCCCGCACGGTCAGTGACTTTCGTACTCAAGGCGGCGTTAATAATCACCGTATAATCGGTATAAATCGGAAGGAATTTGCGCAAAGGATAAGGGTGGACCCTGTTCTGGCATCGGCGATTTTCGTTCTGGGGCTGGCCTTCGGCAGCTTCCTGAATGTGTGTATCTACCGCCTGCCGCGAGACTTATCCGTGGTGCGGCCACGCTCGGCGTGTCCCCGCTGCGATCATCTTATCCGGGCTTACGACAACATTCCGGTTTTGAGCTGGCTGATCCTGCGCGGCCGCTGCCGCAATTGCAAAGCTTACATTTCGCCGCGCTACCTGGTGGTGGAGCTTCTGACCGGAGCGGTCTTTCTCGCCTGTTACGCGCACTTCGGCGGCACGCTGGCGACACTCAAATACTGTGCATTCGGATTCCTGCTGTTGGGCCTCATCTTCACCGACGCTGAAACCCAGCTCTTGCCGGACAAGCTGACCTTGCCCGGGCTGGCCCTGGGACTGGGCCTGAGCCTGCTGGTTCCGGTCAATGATCTGGCCTCGCAGCTTTTGCCGGGCCTGGTGTCCTTGCCGGTGAGCTCTGAGGTTTCCTGGCACCTGTTGTCGCTGGTGGACGCCGTGCTCGGCGCCGTCGTCGGCGCCTCTTTCATTTATGGCGCGGGCGCCATCTACCTGCGGGCCCGTGGTGTGGAGGGGATGGGCTTTGGCGATGTGAAACTGATGGCCATGGTGGGCGCGTTTCTCGGCGCCAAGCTTACTATCTTCACACTCTTCTCGGCCTCGATTGCGGGATCGCTGTTTGGCGTGTCCACGGTACTGGCGGTGTGGATCAAACGCACCCGCCGGCGCATGAAATTCAATCATGAATCGGCCGCAGAGGCCAGGCGGCGCGGCTGGGCATCGGCCGCGATTGCGCTGCGCCGGCATCAAATGCCTTTCGGCGTTTTCCTGGGCGGAATGGCGATGGTCGCGCTCTTCTACGGCAACAGCTTCCTCAAGTGGTACTGGGGGTTGTTGTGAGACTGGTGACCAATCCCATTGTGCTGCGCATGGCGGTGATGTTCGTGGCCGCCGGCTTTGCCTTCATTATCGGCCTGCTCCTGATGCGGCGGATGCGGCGCAGCAACAGCGACGAGGCCTCGTTTTCCGATGCCGCCACGTCTTCGGCGTCCGAGAG
>JBARIF010000040.1:0-2745 GCA_049799615.1 Terriglobales bacterium | reverse complement strand
TCGAATGGCTGTACATGGACGCCCCCACTTGGCCAAGCTTTCACTTCGTGAGAGCTGACAGGATCAGATTGCAACCGTACATTCGGACTTTTGCTGCGGCCTGAGCCGCTGTCCCTGATGGGTTTGGCTGATTGGTTCCCTATTGCTTTCTCGCACTCGAGGTGCTGCAGCCATTCTGGGTTTGACCAACCACGGTCCTACCTGTTTTGCCATCACTGCGTGATCGCTTGAGCAATCGGTGGTGTGTTCTCCTGTGCTGCCGTTTCTGAGTAACTCAGCTGTTTATGCGGCCATGCGTTTCGGCACATAGTCGGCTTTGAATTCGCGCCCGTGCGCGAGTATCGCCCATACGGTGCGTACGTTCTTGTTCGCCAGTGCCACCGCGGCGATATTCGGATGCCGGCGCTTGAGCAGATCGGTCAACCATCCCTGGGTGTTGTCGACCTTGTTCTTTGCCGCCAGGATGGCCGAGCGCGCCCCATGGATCAGCAATGTGCGCAAGTACGCATTGCCGCGTTTACTCATCCCGAGCAGCGTTGGCTTGCCGCCGCTGGAGCTTTGGCGCGGAACCAACCCCAACCAGGCGGAGACTTGCCGGCCGTTGTCAAAGCTGTGCGCATCCGCGATCGATGCGACCAGTGCGCTCGCAGCCAGCGGGCCTATGCCGGGGATCTTCTCGAGCTTGCGGCTCAGCTCGCTACTGCGGTGCCAAGCGATAATCTCCCGCTCGAACTCCTGCACTTGCCGATCCAGCTCCTTCAGATGCTTGGTCAAGCGATCGATCAGGTGCCGAACCGGCACCGGTAGTTCATTGCTCGCATCCTCGAGGATCGCCGGCACTCGCTTGGCGACATTGATGATCCCTTGGGGAATGACCAATCCAAACTCGCCCAAAAGACCACGGATCTGATTGGCCTGCGCGGTACGGGCCTTCACAAATCCCTGGCGCACCCGATGCACCGACAAAATTGCTTGCTGTTCAATGCTCTTGATTGGTACGAAGCGCATGTTCGGCCGGCCCACCGCCTCGCAGATCGCCTCGGCATCGGCCACATCATTTTTGTTCGTCTTCACGTAAGGCTTAACAAACTGCGGCGCAATAAGGCGTACCGTATGTCCAAAGCGCTGCAGCGTACGCGCCCAGTGATGCGCACTCGCGCAGGCCTCCATCCCAATCACGCACGGCGGCAAGTTTCCAAAAAATACGGCGACTTGTGCGCGCCGCAGCTGTCTTCGCAGCACGCCCTTTCCCGCTCCATCGATCCCATGCACCTGAAACACGTTCTTCGCCAAATCTATCCCGACCGTTGTAATCTTCATGGTGGACGCTCCTATCCGTTTCAGTGGTTGCTCGACACATCCACTTTGGCACGTCGATGCCGTTTAGGGTGGGGGCGTCCATCCCATTGCTTGGGGGTCAATCGCCGACGTTCGTGCGACCAGCTAAGTGGTAGCGGGGGCTCGATTTGCTACTCGCCTGCCTCATTTCGGGTGTCTCTAGCTGCATGATTGGGAAGGGGTTTCGCGTGGTTCCATGTCAGGACCCGATCCGAGGTGTGGGTGAGCCTGGCGCCGCGTTCGGCGCGAGCGCCAAGCTCAATCGCCTTCAAGCGTTACTGGATATTTCCGATGATTCTCTTTGCCTCATCTACAGAGAAGCCACGCAGCGTCTCGCTCCGTACGTTGCCAAGCGAGCCCGCCTTAAGGAGCGCGGCAGTCACCGCTTCATCGGTGCCCTCCATGATTACCACCATGTCGTGATGTCCAACCGTGTAGTAGAAACCCTTCACCGTTACGCCGAACTTTTCTGCACTTGCTCTGAATGCTCCATACCGATCCGGCGAGTCCTTGATGTTCCGAATGCCCTGATCGGTGAAGTTCAACAAGCTTATGAATGTAGCCATGATCCGCCTCCTCTGTGAGCGACACTCAGCGAACGCAGACTTAGTAATTCGCCTCGCGGCGCCCGGGGTGAATAAACAGCATGCGCTCGTCTGCCCGGGAACCGCAAACGGATATGTCTAGCCTCGGATCATGGGGATTCAGCACCAGGCCACGTTCTCGCTGAAGGCTTATTCGTTTTCGGGATTCAGAAACCCATCACGAAGGCAAGTACTGGAGTAGTACCGGTGGGGTCAGAAGTGACGAAACACGGTGTTCTATGGTAGCAGGGGCACGATTTGCTCTGTTACTGGAGTGCCCCAGAGCGCTCGATTGAAGTGAGATACCCGGGGCGTCGGCTTGAGTGAACCAGTCAGAAAGGGCCCCGCAGACTCCGGCCTCAGAGTTTCGCCCCCGGCCCGGTCGATCGCGTTACGGGAATGCTCGCTCCAAACTAGTCATTCGCTGTTAGCAGCGCTCACCCGCGATATGCTGCAGCGTACGCAGCAGAATATCAGCGTCAACTGAAGGCTGGTCCCTTGGGCTGGGTGCGCACATCCCCGTGCGCGCCCAGCCTTTCGGAACCCTACTGCTTGTCGAACACAAGTGTCTCGTCGCCCATCGCGCCGCTCAGCTGCACTCCCGTGTTATGTACCGTCAGTGTTTTGCCGTCGGCCGATACAACACGATGGACGTGGCCAACGACCTTGCCATCCTTCTTGAGATCAAAGTCCCAAGTGTTTGCATCGAGCTTCTTCGCGACCGTCGTATCCGTGGGCCCGGCCGTGGCCTGCTTTTCCTCCTTGCCGTCCCGGTACTGCACCCGGTTCGATTTCTCCTTGCCATCTGCGCCTGTCAGCTTCT
>JBARIF010000039.1:0-4033 GCA_049799615.1 Terriglobales bacterium | reverse complement strand
GGCTTGCGCGATCTCCTTGAGCACAGGCTCCGACTCAGGCTTGATTGTGTCCTGGTTGAAGTCGAAATAAATGCCGTACACGATGGCGCGCTTGTTTTTCAGCAGGTCCTGTTCGATTTTCTTGACTGGTTGTGGAAGGGGGAAGCGGATTTCCGTGGTTTGCACGCGGAAATTGTTGACCTCCATCTTGTACTCCAGTAGCAGCGGGTTTTTCGGATCATCCAGGACGTAGAGTTCCGAATGCTGAGGCTGGTCGATGTCTGCCTTGCTCATCTCGCGGGCCTTTTTGTCCTCGACCACCATGGTCCCGGAGGCGTGAATCGCCTGAAGGGTTGTGGGCGTTCCGTTGACGATCACGGGGAAGCTGACATCGCCCGGTTCCACGCGAGTCATGACGCCGCCTGCCCAGTGGAGGTAGCCTTCGCCCTTTTCCATATCCTGCACTTTCCACCATTCGAGATAACGGAAGTCCGTCTTGCCTCTGCTTTTCAGATCGTCGAAAACAGCCTGGGAGACGCTGATAGTGGTAGTGCCTGGCGAGGTTCTCGGCCCATCGTCCCCGAAGTCGGTTCTCAGGCCGCGCGCGGTTTGCAGATCTTCTGCACACACATCGCGGGCGTCGGTTCCAGGCGAGCCCTTTAGGTCGTCGGGCGAGTTGAAATAGGTCCCGGTATTCGAGATCTCGACATACTTATCGGTCACTTTCGTCACGCGGTTGATGCTTTCGGAATCGCCCGGTTTGCGCCCCCAGGCATGAATGAGCATGAGTTCCTCGCGCATGGGGATGCCGCTGGGGCCGATTTCGGGAGCGGCTGGAGGCGGAAGCTCTTTTGCTGCGTCTGCAGACGCGCAAATATTCTTTGAGATTTCCGCGGAGGTGGCGACCGGCAAATCGGCGTATGGGTTGGGCGGCGGATCGCCGAACCCCAGGCGATCCATGAGGCCGCCGATTCCGTCGAGCGCCTTGGAGACCTGCTCGTTCTCGTTATTCGTTGGTGAATTAGCTGGTGACTTGCCGGAATTGCCGTTCTCCGGAGGCGCCTCAGCCGCCGGCGCTTCCTTCGTCCTCGCCGCGCTCTCGGTTTTCGTGAACTCGACCACGTTCTGCTTGACCCGATAGCCAACGTAAACCAGGCCGCCGATGACTGAGCCCACCAGCAGCAGGACGAGGACCAGCAGGACCGCGAGGATTTTGCCCCAGGGCGTGGGTTTCCCCACAGGCGCATTCGGCACTGGCGAGACCGGCGCCGGAGTGGTGCGCGGAGGCGGCGTGGTGGGGGCGACCATGAATCCGCAATGGGTGCAGAATGCACCGCCGGCATCCGTTTTTGCGCCACATTGAATGCAGAAGCTCAAGCGTCAAGTTCCTCCCTTGTTCTCCGACGCGCAGGCGGCAGGAATTTGAGTCCTGCCGTGGAACAGATCCTTTGACGGCCCTTTCAAGAGCGTCCCCACGCGGTCGATCTGATACTTCGTAAACAAGCTGAGAACCTTGTTGATCACATCCGTTACAAAGACAGGAAGGGAGTAGCCGACGCCTGAATCCAGGAAGACCCCAATGGTTGACTGGCGGCACGGAAACGCTTCGTCTGGCGCCCGCAGAATCGTTCCGTCGAATCTCATTCCTACAAACACGCCGGTGTTGAATCCAAACTGGCCGATACCCACCATGGCCCGAATTGAAGTAGCGATGACCAGCGAATTGATGCCCACGGAAACTCCCTGAATGGAGCGTCCCATGTCGGTTCGCGCCGCTAGGTCGGAGGCCGAACTCGCCTGCCACCCTCCATCCCTCTTGTATCCAGCCCAGAGGCCGCCGGTGTAGGTGTAGTTTCCTTCGGCGGTAAGAATGGACTGCCTGGCGCTGAACCCGCTGTTGACGTTCAGCATCATGTTGAACGTCGCGCTGAACGGGACCGGGGCAAAGCTTCCGAGCCCGATGGGAATGGTCAGGTCGATTGGCACCCACCATTTCTTATGCAGATTGACCTGGAAATCTTTGGTGGTGTGGGAATCCATGTGCAGGGTCACGCCCAGAGCCCCACCCAGATCCAGCCCGCAGGTCACGATGCTGCCGTTCTCGATGTCGAGGCTGAAATGCAAGTGGACGTTATTGACATCCATCAGCGCTTCGGCAAATACGGCGAGCCCTCCAGGCGCGTTCTTCGAATAGAACTGAACCCCGATATAAGAGGGGTTCATTACGCCCACGGTTCGAATGTCACCTACATCTACCGTCGGTGGAGTGCCGGCAGTCCTGGCCGGAGCCTGCGGTGTAAACGGCACTTCGGGAAACTGAGGGGTCTGGACTCCCGGCACGCCCGGCAACGAGTGCTGGAAGACGGCAACGGGTTGGACGTGCCTGAATGCGCCCAGTTGTAGAGACGGATCCAAACGATCCGCGGCGAGCTGAGGCGTTGCCCACCCATTTCCAGTCTTTTGAAAGGTGGCGCGACGGCCGTCAGAATATGTTTCGGCGACCGACATCGGTATCCAGGTTCCACCTTGTACTCGCGACACAACTACGGCCCGCTCGATTCCCGGCCCATCGCCTAAATTGCGTGAAGTCTTTTTGTCCTCGGGATGGTCATCGGGTTCCTGCGGAAAATCCGGGGCGACGTAGGAAATCATGTTTTCCGCAGATATCGGAGAATCCATCTTGAACTTGCCGTTCTTGATGACATCGGTGAGCTGGATCGGCCCGAGTATGGCCTTTACCGAATTGCCTTCCTTCCTGAGGTTGATCACGCGGCCAACCGCCCGGCCGGTGGCAAAAACAATTTTTCCTTCCTGGAATTCGTTCACATGTTCAGCGTTGGCGTCGAATTCCCACTCCATGCCATTACTGGAAATGGAACGAATCGCCTGGTCGCCGTGCTCCATCACAATCACTCCTGGCTGGTACTCCACCGTGTTCGAGTGCCGGGGCGCGATGCCGAACTTCAATTCACTTTCGGATAGGGAGTGGATATCGACTGGCTTTAACACCGTCGCACCCGGCACGGCCTCCGGGCCGAACACGTCCTGGGGCAGGTAGGAGATGTCGGACTTGACGTTCGTCTTCGGGCTTGCGGATTTCTGTTCCTCGACCTGCTTTTTCTTGCAGCCCGTCGCCAGGGCCAGTGTCAGGACAAGGATGGCGGCAAGAGCGCCACGAAATGTCTGGAGCCGGTAGTCCATTGCGTTGTTGGTCACTCGACGCCACCTTTCAACCTGATGTCGCTACACCCGGTCGGCCAGCATTCTGGCCAGGGGCTTGATGGCGTCCACCGAGCAGGGACAGGTGGAGTACATGATGCGGATCAGTTTGTCGCCTTTGCGGACCATCATCATGGCGCCGGACTCATCCATGGCCTGATCGCCGATGCCCGGAATGCCCACCTGACCCGGGCCCAGCCGTCCCAGTACCTTCTCGTTAAGGCGCATTTGCGCTTCGGCCGCGTTGTTATCGACGCTGAAGCCAAAAACGGGGACGTTCCCGTTGCTGTCCATATTCGTGTCGTGACCTTCGCTTTGGACCATCTTGGCGAGGCCTCCGGTAAGGGTTTGGACCATTTGCTGGGTCTTGGCATCGGCGCCTTTCGTGCCCGCCATGGCGGCCATGTGCTTGGCGGTCATGTCGGCCGAGTCGCCATGCGCCAGGTAGGCGCAGCCGGCGTCGGAGGTTTGCGTGGCCACGATTTCGACTCCGACGGCGCGTCCGACTTCTTCTCGGCTCAGCAGGCGGCAGGGATCTCCGCTGATGCCGCCGTTAGAACTATTGCTACTGGAGCTGCTGTTGCCGCCGGAAACCATCTTTGAGATGGAGCCCAGGAGTCCGCCGCTGGAGCTGGAATTGTTTTCCGAACTCGATCCCGGGTCGGTAACATCGCGAGCGACCTCGTGTACCTTCTGCTTCACGCGATAGACGACGTAGTACACGCCACCGGCAGCGAGCGCGCCCACGGTAATCACGACCACCGCGAAGCCGATGAGAATCTTGGTCAGGGGGCTGCCCTTGGTTTGTGTCTGCGTAGCCGCCGCGGTTTGTAAT
>JBARIF010000038.1:0-2697 GCA_049799615.1 Terriglobales bacterium | reverse complement strand
CAGCGCAAGTGTGGCATCCCGAGGTCACCGTCTATGACGTCTACGACAAGAGCGAGCGCATCGGCCGGATTTACTTCGACATGTTTCCCCGGGCAAACAAGTACAAACACTATGCGACCTTCACGCTGGCCACCGGGAAGAAAGGCTTTCGGCTGCCGGAATATGTTCTGGTCTGCAACTTCCCCCAAGCCGCCAATGAACCCGGGCTCATGGAGCGTGACGATGTCATCACTTTCTTCCACGAGTTCGGACATCTCATTCACGGCATCATGAAGGGGAACACCGACTGGGCCGAGGGCGACCTGGAAAATGATTTCATCGAGGCCCCTTCCCAGATGTTCGAGGAATGGCCCAAAGACCCCGCCATTCTGAAGCTGTTCGCGCGCCACTACAAAACCAACGAACCGATTCCCGCGGAGCTTGCGGAAAAGGCCCGGGCCGCAGATGACTTCGGTCGCGCCCTCAACGTGCGTACCCAGATGTTCTATGCCGCCATCAGCCTCGACTTCTATAACCGCGACCCGCAAGGACTCGACACCGACAAATTGGTGGCCCAGTTACAGGAGCGCTACACGCCCTTCAAGTATGTGGAAGGCACGCACATGCATACCGCATTCGGCCATCTCAACAACTACTCCGCGGTTTACTACACCTACATGTGGTCGCTGGTCATCGCCAAAGACATGTTCACCGAGTTCAAAAAAGATGGACTGCTCAATCCCCAGGTAGCGGCCAAATACCGCACGGCAATTCTGGGCGCCAGCGGTACTAAGCCAGCCGCGGAGCTGGTGCGTGACTTTTTGGGACGCCCGTATTCGTTCCAGGCGTACGCCGATTGGCTGAACGGAAAGTAAGAAGCGTCGTTGGCCGTTGGTCGTTGGTCGTTGGCACAACCAACCCAGGCCACGGATTTCACGGATTCACACGGATGATGCAATAACGAAGGAGGAATTGATCCGTGCACATCCGCGAAATCCGTGGCTGATTTTGTTTGGCCAGAGACCAACCGCCAAAGACCAACGACCAATGGTCAACGACCGACGACGCTATCTTTTCCGCGAATACTGCCGCGCATACTTCGGCACCGGCGTCTTCGGGTCTAGCCGCGGATCGTTAATCGGCGCGCCCGGCACCATGGCCAACGGAATCACGCCGGCCCAGGTCGGAAACGAGTAATCTTCCTCGTCATCAATCGGTGGACCTTGCCGCACCTTCGCCGAGAATTCTTCGATCGGCAGCCGCATCACCAGTGTCTGCTTGAGTTCTCTCTCGTTGGGCTGGCGTGATTCCGCCCAGCGACCCGGCAAAATATGCTCCGACAGCAGGCGCAATGCCTCCAGTTTTTCTCTTGCATCGAGCACTGCCACCGCCGTGCCCAGCACCACCACCGAGCGGTAATTCATCGAGTGATTGAAGATCGAGCGGGCCAACACCAGGCCTTCGAGCAGGGTGACGGTGATGCAAACTGGCACGCCCTTGTCGAGATTGCGCAGCATCCGACTGGCCGCCGAGCCGTGGATGTAGAGGTTGTCACCCGACCGTCCGTAGGCAGTCGGAATCACGAACGGCTGCCCGTCCACCACAAACCCGACGTGGCAGATAAAGCCCTCGTCGAGAATTTCGTAAGCCGCCGCGCGCTCGTAAATCCCACGCTGGGCCTCGCGGACCACACGAGTCCGGGCAGTGGGTGCATGAGTTTCAGACATGTAAAGGAGTCTCCGGCAAGCGCCAAGAATAGGCAGTCAGTTTAGCAGAGAGAACAGAGGTCGTTGGCCCTTGGTCGTTGGCCAAATCTCTTGAGAAAACGTTACCGACCAACGACCAACGACTGTTCTCAACCTACCAGGTCAGCTTCAGCGCGAACTGCAGTTGCCGCGGGTCGAATGCAGCCGTGGCCGTTTGCCCGCTGTTCCACAGCGGATTCACATCCGCCACGTTGAAGCGGTTGATGTAGTTGAAAGCATCCACAATGCCTTCCAGCGCGACCCGGTCACCGATTGGAATCCGCTTGGAGATCCGCATATCGGTGAAGACGTTGTACGGCCTGGTCCCGGCATTCCGGCCGAGGTTGCCGTTGAGCGTGCCATCCAGAAAACATGCCGGCATCAGGTATCCCGTGGGAGAGAACTTTGATGCGGCCGCAGTATCGCCGCAGCTGTTGGTGGCGCCTGCCGCCGCCGTGTTCGGCCGGTCGGTCGGCGTGCTGAAGTCAAAGTTACGATCGTCTCCGGTGATGATGTTGAACGGACGCCCCGAGGCCATCTCGAAAACGGGCGCAATCGTCCAGCCGGAGAAAAACTTGCTCGCGAAACCGCTGCCGCCGAGCGTCCCGCTCTGATACACACCGCTCAACACAAAGCGATGCCGTTGATCGAAGGCTGAGTTCGCGCGCTCGGCCGCCAGATCGTAATTGTCTTGCGGTTCTAGAGGCGATTGCAGATCGGTGGAGTCGTCGATGGTATGGGACCAGGTATAGGAGGCCAGAAATTCGTAGTGCTGTCCAAAACGTTTGCGCAGGTTGGCGGTCAGGCCGTGATACACCGAGCTGCCGCTGGAAAAATTGGCGGGCGTATCGCTGAAGGGCACGCACCCGGTCAGCGTGGTGGGATCGCACGCCGCGCTCAAGCCATCGGCCGCGATGATCTGCTGCGCCAGCCCCACGCAAGCAGCCGCGGGTGAAAGCAGCAAAGCCTGGCC
>JBARIF010000037.1:0-14220 GCA_049799615.1 Terriglobales bacterium | reverse complement strand
AAGCAGCGGCGTGTCGCGGTCCAGTCGCGATCAGCCTCTCGATATTCTCCACCGACTGAATGCCGCCACGGGCGCCAGGGGCGGTGCAGTTCAGTGCGGCGGCGGCGCAGGCGAAGTCGAGCTGGCGGGGCAGCGGCCAATCTTGCAGAAGTCCATAAATAAATCCGGCATGAAAAATATCGCCAGCGCCGGTTGTGTCCAATGGCTGCACGCGAAAGGCGGCCGCGTAGTAGAACCGGGAGCCATCCCACGCCAGGACGCCTTCGTGGCCCAGCGTGGCCGCAGTCAGGCGGCCGCCGTAGCGGGTGCGAACTGCGGGCAGCGACTTGCGCAAATCCGATTCGCCGGTGAGGCGTCCTGGAATGTCGCGGCTGGTGATGAGGTAATCGATTCTTCCTAACAAATCTTCCACGCCCGGGTAGAGATCGTCGAGGTCAGCGATCACGGGGATGCCCGCCTCCCGGGCCCAGCCCGCGGCTGTCGCTGCGGCTGCGGTGTCATGGCCGTCGATGTGAAGCGCGCGGGCACCGCTGATCCATTCGCGCCGCAGTTCTTCCGGCAACAGAGTCAAGCGGTTGTCGCGCTTCCAAAGCACAGTGCGCTCGCCGGCGTCATCCACCAGGATGACCGCCTGCTGGCTGGCGCATCCCGGAGCGGTGAGCAGATGAGTCTGCACACCCAATCGTTCGAACTCGGCGCGATGAATCGCGGCCGCGCTGTCATCGCCGATCTTGCCCACGTAGCGGGTGCACAGGCCCCAGTGCTGGCAGGCTGCGACCGCGCTTGCGACCTGCCCGCCCGGCAGGACGTCGGCCGAGCGAAATTCAACTTTGGATCCCAGTGCGGGATAGTGGGGCAGGCGAATCAGCATGTCGGTGGCGTTTAGTCCGACGCCGACCAGGTCAACCTTGGACGATTCGTTCACGATGGATTCAGTTAAAACGGGTAGTGCGCCAGAGTGTAACGCCACAAACCAGAAGCAGGGCCAATGTCGCCGCGATCAAAAGCACCGCCGGCCCCCAATGAAATGACATGCGCGGGGCGCGCGCCAGGGTGGCGAAAAACACGAATATACCGGAGGCGACGGCAACCAGCAGCCAATCCCACACCGTGCGCGGCGGCCTGACTTCTCCGCTTGTCTGCATACCCTGCATCCGGGCCTCGACGTAATCTTGCGCGATGTTGTAGCGGCGGGATTCGCGCCGCGAGGCTTCCTGCCACTTCGCCTGCTCCTTGCCGGCGGCGGACGAAAAGGCAATCGCCGCCACTCCCATCATCATCAGCAGCGAACCTCCGATGACTTGCATATAGGTGGAAGTGCCGCTGCCGCGTAACTCGCCAAAGACAAAGACGCCCCAGAGCAATCCCCAGAGTTGATTGGAATTCGACAGCGGGATGCCGCGGCTGATGCCCACATACTTCGCGGCGTACTGCTGAAAGACGTCGCCAATCACCCAGATGAAGCCGCCCAGCATCAGCCAGAATAAGACATCGCGCGCGCTGATCAGTTCGCGCCAGAGAGGGGCCACTCCAAGATAGCCGATGGCAAGAGCGGTCATCATCCCCAGTTCTCCGAAGGTGAAGAAGGTGACAAAGGAAAGCGGATTCATCCCGGACAAATAGGCCTTGCGGTACGGGATGTACATTGTCCCCCAAAGAACACCGGCGCCGAGTGCGGCCCAGACACCGCGCATGGAATGGGCAGCGGGGGCCTGAGTCGAGGACGCAATCGCCAGCAAAGTAGCTCCTGCACACATCACCAGCGCTCCACCCAGCACCCCAGTCCAGCGCCGCCACCCCGCCTGGCGCAATTCGTTAAAGAAAATGAAACCCCAGAGTATGCCGAGCAGACTATTGGAATTCCATAGCGGGAAGGCGATGCTCAATCCAATGTCACGGATGGCGAAGATGGTCATGGTGTTGGCCACGGCCCATAGACATCCCGCGAGCAAGGCCCAGATGATGAGGTGAGGCGCGCGGCGAAGGTCGGCGCGGACGGACGACGTGCCCAGGATCAACGCCGGCAGGCTCCACCGCGCCAGAAAAACGCCGGTTACCATGATGAGCGAAATCACGAGCGGCGAAACGCCTACGGACACAAGCTTGGTTGGCGCCTCGGCAGCACCCAGCCAGGCGCCTGCGGTGAACCCGGAAAGGATGCCCAGCACCTGCAGCTTTCGAGGGCGTGAAGTCATCTGATCCGTGGTCTCCTTGCCGGACATGACGACCGATCGCATGTTTTCCCTGGTCCTCGCTTCAGGGGTTCAGTGAATGTATTCCAGAAGCAGCAGGCCGCCGATCAGGACTGCTACCGGGACCCAGAAGTGTAAATCAGTCAGCGCGCTGGTCAACCAGTTGCCAGCTTCGCGATTGTCAGTGGGTGGCATGTCTCTTTAATGAAAGTCGCTGCGCTGTGAGCCGTACGATTATAGCGATTGTTCTTCATCTTGGTGGACCAATCACGCGGTGACCTCGATGTTTGGAGTTTGAAGGAATCGGTGAGATTATTGGGATTGAAATGGCAGGGGGTGGCGACATGAAATTCCGAATTGCTATGTGGGCAAGTGTGGGCTTTCTGGTCGCGGTCGGTTGGGCTCTGTACGCCTTCGCCAGCGCACCTCCAGCGCTGACTTCCGGCGACCCGATTGTGAGTCTCGTGGAATTAACCTGCCCAGTTGTGTTTGCGAGTATTCATTTCCACTTTCCCCTCGGGTTGTATTGGTCCCTGGTTGCGAATGCTGCCACTTATGGTTTGATCGGCCTGATGGTGGAAACGGTGCGGCAGCAACTTCATCACGAGCTCAAAGTGAGCCGCTAGCCAGGAAATCGCCCAGCTGTCTCCGGCTACGCCAGGCGACGTGGGGTGGTGAAGAAAGCAATCACAAACAGCGCGCCCAGCAATAGGTCAACCCCACCGAAGACCAGGTCGGAGGCATGCATGCGGTGTTGCATGACCAGAATTACCACTGCCATCCCGTAGCTGAATTTTTCGAACAGCGATGGAATCATGAGCGGCCGGTAGCGCGGCGGGTCGGTCGCGATGACAAAAAACGCGATCTGCCATACCAAAGCCGCCCCTACGAATCCGTAAAAGAAGCCGGGGTGGGTGATCAAGGGAGGATCATTGCGGCCGATCAAGTCGAACATGAAGTAGAGCGGGGTGATGACCAGAACGCCCCAGACGGCGGCAACCCGGAAGACGATTTTGGCAAATTTCATAGTGCAGTCTTCAGTCTTCGGTCGTCAGTCTTCAGCAAACCACGTGGAGACGTTGCTGACGACTGAAGACTGACGACCGACGACTGATCTCCTGTTTCCACACATATTATTTGATTTTTATTCGTGGCGCAGGGCTTCGATGGGGTCCAGGCGGGAGGCGCGGAAGGCGGGAACCATGCCGCTGACCAGGCCTACGAAGCCCAGAATCAGGGTGGCCGCCAGCAGGGTTCCGGGGGCGATGATCAGGCGGATGTCGCCGGCCTCGCCATTTTTGGCGAAAGCGCTGTACAACGTAAGCCTGCCCACGGAAAGCGCGACGGCGTAAGCCAGAATCACTCCCAGAACACCGCCGATGAAAGTGATGGTCAGAGCTTCGGCCAGGAACTGCATCAGGATGTAGCGCCGGGGCGCACCCAGCGCCTTCTGCACGCCGATTTCACGAGTGCGTTGGGTGACCGAAACCAGCATGATGTTCATCAGGCCGACACCGCCGATGCCTAACGTCAGCGTGCCGATGAAACCCATCAGCACTTTCAGCCCCAGAGTAATGATTTCGAACTGGTGGACCTGCATCATGAGGTTGAACACTCTGACCGCCTGGCGGTCGGTCTGATTCAGCTTGTGCGGCACCGCCAGAATAGAGCGCACTGATTGTTCCAGGCGCTCATACTCCGGCGTCAGGTAGGTGAACCAGATGGAGTCGAGGTAGTGGGTATCTTTCAGGTCGCTCATGGTGGTAAAGGGGACGTAAATGACGCGGTTGATGTCGTCATTTCCCTCCTGCATCTTGGCGTCGAGAACGCCCACCACCTCGAAGCTTAGGCCGTCCAGGCGAATGTGCTCACCCAGGGCGTTGCGCCCGGAAAAGAGTTTTTCCTTTGCTTCCGAGCCGATCACCGCTACTCGCGAGTGCTGGATCTCGTCTTCGGCGTTGTAGTAGCGGCCCTGCGCCAGTTTCAGGACGCGAACCGCAGGCACGTTGGGATAATTCCCGGTGACTGGAAAGTCGAAGACCCGGGTGTCGTACTGGACATGCGCCTGCTTGCTGACTTCGGGAGTGATATTGGTGATCTGGGGGAGGTTGGTGCTGAGCGCGTCCACATCATCCAGAGTAAAGCGGACGAGCACTCCCGCCTTCTGACCGCCGGCCTGCATGGAAGTGCGGCCGGGAACCACGATGACCAGCTTGGTGCCGAAATTAGCAAAGATATTGGCGCAGGCCTGGCCAAAACCATCGCCGTAAGCCAGCAGCATGACCACGGTGGCAATGCCCCACGCCATGCCCAGCATGGTGAGCGCGGTGCGGCGGCGGTTGTGCCGCATGGCGCCGTAGGCTTCGCGGAGCAGATCACGAAACATATGAGATCGTTAGGTAATTTTGTAATTGGGTAATTTCTTAAGGAAGGACCCGCGCCATCTCTTCAATTAGAAAATTACCCAATCGCCCAATTACAAATTTCATCACTCCTGCCGAAGCGCTTCCACCGGTTGCAGCATGGCCGCCTTGCGCGCGGGATAGAGACCCGCGACTACTCCCGCCAGGGTCAGGCTGCCAATCGCCAGCACGGCCGACATCGGCACCAGTTTGGGAGGATCAAATCCTCCCGGCCCATGCACCGTACCCATCATCGCCATTATGCCGCCCGCCAGACCCATTCCGATCAGTCCGCTGCCCAGGGTGAGAAGCAGCCCTTCCAGAAAAAATTGAAACAGGATACTGCGGTTGGTAGCGCCCAGGGCCTTGCGCAATCCGATCTCATGGGTGCGCTCGCTGACCGCCACCAGCATGATGTTGATGACGCCGATGGCGCCTAGGGCCAGAGTGACCATGCCCACCGCTCCCAGGAACATGTTCATCACGTCGAAGATGGTCCCCACCATTTGTGATTGCTTGATCGTGTCCCAGCTGTCGAAGGCGTTTTCATCACTGCCGTCGAAGCCGTGATTATGGGCGATGATCTTGTAAACGTCGTTCTCTGCCAGCTTGTGGTCAGCCCTCACGGTCGGCTGATATTCAATATACGAAATGGAGTTTTCGTGATTTTCTCCCTTGAGCGGGAAATAGGTCGCCATCACCTGGAAAGGGATGTAGCCCCGCATGTTCAGCCAGTTGTTGTCTCCGCGACCGAGGTGCGGCATGCTGCCCACCACTTCGAACCGGATGCCGTTCAGCAAAACGAAGGCGCCAACCGCGGGACGCCCGGGAAACAGGGTTTTCAGCAGTTCGTTGCCCAGGACGATTACGTTTCGTCTCTGCGATCCGTCCAATTCATTGAGCCAGCGCCCTTCCTTGAGGGGAAGATAACTTATCTCGCTGAGCTGGGGCTCGACCCCCAGAATTTCGCCGCCGGCATTGGAGAACTCGCTCACCTCGTGCAGGTCAGTGCGCGAAAGCAAAGGGCAGGCATTGCGGACGTGAGGGGCCTGGGTGCGGATATCCATGTAGTCCTGGTAGGTGAGCAGGTAGGAGCGGGCGGAGTTCATGCTGCCCTTTACCGCAGGCGCGCGTCCGGGGAAGATAAACATGATGTCCTTGCCGAACTCGGCCATTTCGCGCTTGTTGCCTGAGCGGAAGCCTTCGCCCACGCCGACCAGCAACAGTAAGGATCCCACCCCCCAGGCGATGCCGAACATGGTCAGAAATGACCGCAGCTTGTGGGCCCACAGGTTGCGGAAAATCTGCACCAGGATGTCGAGCAGCGTGCGCATAATCTGTGCCATTGTACCTTCTCCCCGTTATGGGGGGAGCGTCTAAAGTGCTTATCCGGGGCCGTTTTAAGGGCAGCTTGTGAATCCCTGATCTGCTTTACGGCAAAGCTCCTGGCAAAGTTGCAAAGAACTCCGCAAGGCTGACGGTTAAGTCCAAATCAAAGCGTCGGACAAGAGTGTCGGACCCACACACAGGCAGATCAATCGAACTGGATCAGCACAATCTCCGGGGTTGTCCCCAGCCGCAGGGGTGGCCCCCAGGTGCCCGCCCCGTAGGAGACATAGACGATCAGATTGCCCAAACGTTGCAGGCCATAGACAAATTTCCCGTAAATCCGGGACGTGATCCAGGTAAAAGGGAAGAACTGCCCGCCATGGGTGTGGCCGGAGAGCTGCAGCGAGAAGCCTTCCTCTTCGGCTATGCGCAGGCGGTCGGGCGCGTGAGTGAGCAGGATGCTGGCCCGGTCACGGTCCACGTCGGCCCGGCGCAGAACCGAGCGGAAGTGGTCGTCGTTGGTGGAATCGCCATAGTGCACGCCGACGATTTGCAGACCATCGACGGTCACTTTCTCGTTGTTCAGGACACGAACGCCTGAGTACTCGACCGCGTCCAGATATTTGGCGGAATCACTGAACTGCTCGTGATTGCCCAGGACGAAGAATGCTCCCCATGGAGCCGCCAGCCGCGCCCAGGGTTGGGCCAGTTCCCGCACCCGCGCCACCGTGCCGTCGTACATGTCGCCGGCAATAAAAACGATGTCGGGCCGCAGGTGGGTGAGCGTAGTCACGATGCGCCGCATGAAGCGCGAACCGCGGACGTGGCCGAGGTGAGTGTCAGTCACCAGCGCCGCCACCCGTCCGCGCCAAGATGCGGGCAGGTTGGGCAGCTTGACGCTGACTCGCCGGACCCGCGTCCAGGCGGCATTGATCATGCCGTACGAACTTGCCAGCAGGGCGAATGCGAGAAACACAATAACCATCTCTTGCCGGTCGGGATGCAGTCCCAACAGCCGGGCGCCGCCGTAGCTGGTCCAGCAGAGGCCGGCCGCCAGAAAGCAGAAACTCAGAGTCCCCAGCCAGGCCGCGGAGAGGGTGTACAGGACGCGTACTGCGACATGAGAAGAGCGCCAGGCTAGCAGCGAAGCCAAAACGAAGCTGATCGACAGCAGAGCGAGCGCGATTGCTAGAGGGGAAGTTTTGGGTTCAACCGACACTCCCCAGAAGAATGCCCAGGTCTCATATAGAAACCAGTGAGCTAAAAACAAGACAGCTTGAATGACTGCAACGAAGACGACGATTCGAGACCTCAAGGGTGGGTTTTCTCCAGTCGATCGACCACCTGTTAGATGAGGTTGACTGGCAATTGGATCTGCAGGTTATCGCAGGTTTGTGTGTGAGTCGGACAGGAGCGTCCGACTCACGCCAAATCCGACCCACACCAAATTGTTGTTAGGCGACTGCCGCCGCTTGCCGCGAGAGTTCGCGGCCGGTGGGAGGAATTCTCTTCGCCACCAGCGCGGCGCGTGTTTCGGTAAGAGTGTTTACCGCCTGGCGAAACTTGGCCCGGGTCACGTTGCGCAACAGCGCCGCGAGAGCCGACTGCTGAACTCCGCCAAACAGTTTTTCTGCGCTCTCCGCCAGTTGGACCCAATCATGCCAGTCACCCAAAATATCCTGCATATGGTTGAGGAGCGCAATCAGGCGCTTGGCTTCTGGATCTTTGTCCGCAAGTTCCGCGATATAGCGGGCCCGCTTGCCGGCAATCCTGTACTGATGCAGGGTTCTTTCAGTCACCGCGCCCTGGTCCACTTCCACTGCGTTCAGCCTTTGCCGGGCCAGAGCCAGGGGTTCGGCATTCTCCGGAATCTCCAGGCTGGCTGCCGCGCGCTTCAGGCGCTTCCGGATTTCGGCGACAGTCTTTTTGTCCAGGGACTTAACAAGCCGTTTTTCCCGCTGGGCACGTTCCTCGGCCAGAGTTCGCATAAGCTGGGACTTGCGCGCTGCTTGCTCCGGGATTTTCAGGCTGCGCAAGGCTGCGCTCTGGACATCCAGGTCGCGCACCCGGCCGGCCTTTTTTCGCAGGCGAGCCAGGAGCTTGAGCAGCTTCTTGTCATTGCCGTTGCGCCGCTCAGCCAAATCTGAAATCAGTACTTCCACCCTCCGGCTGGAGGTGCGGAATCTATGGATGTTCTCCGGGGCCGGTCTTCCGGCAAGCTTGGCCAATTGCCGGCTCAGTTTGCGGAATGTAGCGCGAGTATTTTCAGGACGCAGCATACGCTCAGAAACTAGTGAGTCTGACAGCAAAGTTTGTGCTACACCAATGTGTAGCAGCAGGCCTGACCCGGGGTACTCGGAATCGGTGAAGCCAAACTGCCAGGTCCTTCAAGCAAGAAGAAGCTTCCTAGAGGCAGGAGCAAACACTCATTTTAACACTCCTGTAACACGATCGTGCTACCTTGCCCGCAATGGCTAATCGAGCTATGGGAGCGCCTCGACTGACTGGCCCACAACCCGTTCCGGAACATGCAGTTGCGGCGGGCTCTGGGGCCGAGGTGCAGTCCCTGATCAAGGCCGGCGACAGCCGCCGCGCCGACGCTGCGTTCTTCTACGCCATGCTGTGCTGCGGGGGATCCGTGCTGGCGCTGGTTGGCCTGATTGTCTATGAGTTGATCACCAAGTCGAGCCTTTCCTGGCATGCCTTTGGCTGGAAGTTCTTTTTCCAGAGCGATTGGGACCCGGTTAACGACCAGTTCGGAGCCCTGCCTTTCATTTACGGTACCGTCGTGTCTTCCATACTGGCGCTGCTCATCGCCGTACCCCTGGCGATCGGAGTAGCGGTCTATATCACGGAGATGGCGCCGCGTTGGTTGCGTGGGGCACTGGCTTTCACCACGGAGTTGCTGGCTGCCATCCCGAGTGTGATTTACGGACTGTGGGCAATCTTCGTTTTGGTGCCTCTGCTTCGCCAGTATGTGCAGCCCTGGCTGGCGAAGTATCTGGGCTGGACCAGTTTCTTCGAAGGCCCGCCTTATGGCATCGGCATGCTGGCGGCCGGAATCATTCTGGCCATCATGGTGATTCCCATTATTTCCTCGATCACGCGCGAGGTCATGACCGCAGTCCCGCAGCAACAGCGGGAGGCCGTGCTGGCCCTGGGGGCTACGCGCTGGGAGATGATCCGCACCGGCGTGCTGCGCAATGCTCGCGCCGGCATCATGGGCGGCATTATTCTCGGCCTGGGCCGGGCGCTCGGCGAGACCATGGCGGTCACCATGGTGATCGGCAACCGTCCTGAAATTGCGAAGTCTCTATTTGCGCCCGGATACACCATGGCTAGCGTGATCGCCAACGAATTCAGCGAAGCCACTGGTGACGTCTATCTCAGTGCCCTGGTCGAAGTCGGACTGGCGCTCTTTATCGTGACCATTATCGTCAACATTCTGGCCCAGTTGCTGGTGTGGACGGTGACCCGTGGCACCCCTGCGAGGAGCCATGCCTGAAACGAAGATGATGCTCCCGGCGAATTTTGCTGACGCTCCCATCAGCCTATGGCGCCGCAGCCTGGACTTTGGGGTCTCGGTGGCGGCGATCGGGGCGGTGGCCCTGGTGCTTTTGCCGCTGGGAGCGATCTTCGGCTATCTGCTCTATAAGGGGTTCGGCTCCATCAATTGGGCTTTCCTGACCAGCATTCCCAAGCCTCCCGGTGAAGCGGGCGGAGGCATGGCGAACGCCATCGCCGGGTCGATTTACATTCTGTTGATTGCCAGCTCGCTGGGAGTCCCGCTGGGCATTGGGGCCGGAATCTATCTGTCGGAGTACGGGCGTGGAACCCGCTTCGGTAACCTGATTCGCTTCACTGCGGACGTGCTCAACGGCGTGCCTTCGATCATCGTGGGCATCGTGGCCTACGGTTTGGTGGTCTTGAGCCAGGGACACTTTTCGGCCCTGGCTGGCGGCGTTGCCCTGGCCATCATGATGGTTCCCACCATTACTCGGACGACGGAAGAGATGTTGTTGCTGGTGCCGCAGGCAATGCGCGAGGCGGCCTACGGATTGGGAGTATCGCGCTGGCGCACCACGCTTTCGATTACGCTGCGCACCGCGACCTCGGGCGTCATCACCGGAGTGATGCTGGCATTTGCCCGGGTGGCGGGAGAGACGGCACCGTTGCTGTTCACGGCGTTCGGCAACCAGTACTGGAACTGGAAATTGGAGCAGCCCACCGCAGCCCTGTCTCTGCAGATCTTTACCTATGCGATTTCGCCCTTCGATGATTGGCACCGTCAGGCTTGGGCGGGTGCGTTAATCTTGATTATCCTGATCGTCGCTTCGGTCGGGGCCGTGCGGCTGGTGGCCAGCCGCGGTATGCTTAGGGGAGCACACTAAGACTATGGGCGTGGGAATCCAAGTCGACAAGCTGAACGCCTGGTTCGGCAAGACCCAGGCCCTGTACGACATTGCGATGACGGTGGCTGCAAACCACGCCACCGCGATCATTGGGCCGTCGGGATGCGGCAAGTCCACCTTCGTGCGCTGCCTGAACCGCATGCACGAGACGATTCCGGAAGCGCGCGCGACTGGACGCGTACGTATCGGCGAGATGGACGTTTACAACGGGACTTCCGCGGTGCAGATTCGCCGGCGTATCGGGATGGTGTTCCAGAAGGCGAATCCGTTTCCTACCATGTCCATTTACGACAATGTGGCGGCCGGATTGACGCTCAACGGATTCCACGACCGCAAGCGCCTGGACGAAATCGTCGAGCGCTCGCTGGAGCTTTCCGCGCTGTGGGACGAGGTCAAAGACACGATGCGCAAGAAGTCGGGCGCCAGTCTCTCCGGAGGCCAGCAGCAGCGCCTGTGCATTGCACGCGCCATCGCCGTCGAGCCCCAAGTCCTCTTGATGGACGAACCCTGCTCGGCCCTGGACCCGATTTCGACCGGCAAGATTGAAGAGCTCATCTTCCAGTTGAAGGAACGCTTCACCATCGTGATCGTGACCCATAACATGCAGCAGGCGTCACGGGTCGCGGAATTCACCGGCTTCTTTCTTCTGGGTAAGCTCATCGAGTTCGACAAGACGGAAAAGATTTTCACCACCCCGTCCGACAAACGGACGGAAGACTACATCACAGGCAGGTTTGGATAATGGCGCGCACTCGCTTTCTGCAAGGACTGGACGATCTCCGGGCCCGTTTGCTGCGTATGGGCGGACTGGCCGAGCAGGCCGTGGACCGCGCCTGCCAGGCGTATAACGAGCGCGACCTGACGCGCTGCCGCATGGTGCTCGAGGGCGAGACCCAGATCAATATCGCCGAGCGCGAGATCGATGAGTTGGCCTTCGACCTTTTGGCCATGCAGCAACCCATGGCAGTGGACCTTCGTTTCATTCTCGCTGTCACCAAGATCAATGCCGACCTCGAGCGGGTGGGCGACCAGGCGGTGAATATTGCCGAACGCGTGATGGACATGGTGGACCTGCCCAAGGCCGACTTGCCGGTGGACATCCCGCGCATGGCGGCTGCCGTTTCCGCCATGGTACGCCGCGCCCTGGAGTCTTTCATCGAAGGCAAAGCTGAATTGGCGCAAGCGGTTCTCGAAATGGACAACGTGGTCGATCGCATGAAGGACGAAGCCTTCATTGTGCTGGTGAAGTCGATGAATGATCATCCCGAAACCACGCGCCAGGCCCTCGACGCCCTGCTGGTGGCCCGCAATCTGGAACGCGTGGCCGACCACGCCACCAACATCGCGGAGGATGTGATTTTCTGGGTGCGCGGAGCCGATGTCCGGCACAACGTCACGCCCGAACAGCCTGAGCATCAGGAAGTTACGGACACTCATTAATTGACGTTCTGAGATTCCAGTGTAGGGACGGGTCTCTGACCCGTCCGGCCGTGTGAAGCTCGGAAGAGTTCCGCTCCCAGCTCCCGGCGGGATTGTCTGCCAGAAAGATTTGTTCCTTATCATCTTTGTCTTTTGCCGATGCAGGTGCTACAAGATCTTGCAGACTTTTCTGGAGGAATCTTGAAGCGTCTTCCCGGACTTATCTTTCTCATTGCGGTTTTTCTCGCACCCCTTTTCGCGCAGGACTCTGGCAAACCCCGTCGGCTCTCGCTGCCCACCGGCAAGGTGCTGGACACGCCCTCGCCCGGCCGCATTGGCGCGGTGAATAGCTTCCCCTCGACCATCGCGCTGAGCCCGGACGGCCACTACGCGGCGCTGGTGAACATGGGCTACGGCACGCAGCAGGCGCAGGCGCATCAGTCCGTCGCTATTCTTGATCTGCAGACCAACCAGCTCAGCGATTTTCCCGATGCCCGCTTGTCCGACACCGCCCACCAGAGCTATTTCATTGGCCTCGCCTTCGGTTCCGATGGCAGCCATTTGTACGCCTCGATGGGCTCAATCTCCGACCCAACCGGCGCGAAGCGGGGCAACACCGGGAACGGCATCGCGGTTTACAAATTTCAAGATGGCAAAGTGACTCCCGAGCGATTTCTGCATATTGCACCGCAGAAGATTGCCGCCGGAAGGAAGGTGGCATTTGGAGTGCGCAAGACCGCAGCGGGGACTGCGATTCCGTATCCCGCCGGACTGGCCGTGATTCCAGGCAAAGGCAGCGACCGGTTGCTGGTGGCCAACAATCTCTCCGACAACGCTGTGCTGCTGGACTCGGCCGACGGGCGTGTTCTACAGCAGTTCGACCTGAGCACGCACGAAATGATTCCGTCGTCGTTTCCGTATACCGTGGTGGTTAGCCGCGATGGCCGGCGCGTCTGGTGCAGTTTGTGGAACTCCTCCCAGGTAGCCGAGCTGGATCTGGAGAAGGGAAGGGTGGCGCGCTGGATCCCGCTGCTGGAGCCGAAAGATCCGATTGCGCCGGGCTCTCATCCCACCGACCTTCTGCTCAGCCCGGATGAAAAATGGCTCTACGTGGCTCTGTCCAATGCCGATGCGATCGCCACCGTCGACACGACTTCGGGAGTGGTCATCCATCTCGCCTCAACCAATCTGACCGGGCAGGAGCACGCCGGGACCTATCCTACTGCTCTGGCGCAATCGCCCGATGGCACGCGGCTGTTTGTCGCGGATTCTTCGTTGAATGCAGTTGCAGTTTTTGACTCTGGGGCGCTGACGAAACCCGGCATCACTTTTCCCTTGCCGCAAGAGGCTCTTGGCTTCATTCCGACCGACTGGTACCCCAGTGCCCTGGCCGTTCGCGGCGACGACCTGCTCATTGCGACCGCCAAAGGAGAAGGCGCGGGCCCCAATAACGGCATCAGCCAATTGAAGGGCGAGCGGCGGCGGCGCGAGCATCCCTACATTGCCACGATGATGTATGGTTCGCTCTCCCGCTTGAACTTTCGCAATGCCGAGAAGCGTCTGCCGGAGTTGACGCACCGGGTCGAGGAAAGCAATCTCTTCAATTCGGATCCCGGAAAGATCACATTTCGGACGGGGCCAAACCCGATTCATCATGTGATTTACATTCTCAAGGAAAATCGCACCTACGATCAGATCCTGGGCGATCTGAAACTCGGCGAACGGAAAGTGGGCAACGGCGATCCCTCCCTGACCATGTACGGGGCGGATGTTACGCCCAACGAGCACAAGCTGGCTCTGCAGTTTGGAGTGCTGGACAATTTTTATGACAGCGGCGAAGTCTCGGGCGATGGCCACGACTGGTCGAACGCCGCCATTACCAGCGACTACAACGAAAAAACCTGGCAGATTGCCTATCGTGGCAAGGAACGCATTTACGATTACCAGGGCACGGTCGCCGATGAATCTCCTCTGGAGCTGGGCGAACCCGATGTGGACGCTCCCGCCACGGGCTACCTCTGGGACAATCTTGCCGGTCACGGTGTGACCTACCGCGACTATGGCGAGTTCATCACAGGAGTGTGGTGCAAGGCGGCAAAGAAATCGGGCGGTTCGCCGAAGGAAGGCACGCCCTCTCCCTATAGCTCGGAGTGCAAGCACGCCGTAGTCGGCAAAGGCGAACCGCTTCCACCCGAGGTGGGTCAGCCCCGCGGATCAGCCAGCCCCTGGCCCTGGCCGGTGCCGGTGTTGAAAGGCATGAAGGCCAGCAAGGCAGCCTTGCGCGACCACTTCCATCCCGGGTTCCCGGATTTCAACACGGAATATCCGGACCAGCTGCGCGCCGACATTTTCCTCAACGAGTTCGAGGATTTCGTGCGCGCCCGCAAGGAAGGCAAAGGAACCGAGCTGCCGGCCTTCGTGCTTCTCTATTTGCCGGACGACCACACCCACGGCACAGCCCCTGGC
>JBARIF010000036.1:0-4772 GCA_049799615.1 Terriglobales bacterium | reverse complement strand
GCTTCCCCCTTCCACAACCAGTCAAGAAAATCGAACAAGACCTGCTGAAGAACAAGCGCGCAATCGTGTACGGCATTTATTTCGACTTCAATCAAGACACGATCAAGCCCGAGTCGGAGCCTGTGCTCAAGGAGATCGCGCAAGCCACCGCCGACCGGCCGGACTGGAAACTGACCATCGTCGGCTACACCGATAATATCGGTGGCGATAAATACAACCTTGATCTGTCACAGCGCCGGTCGGCGTCAGTGAAACGGGCGCTGGTCGAACGCTATCACGTCGATGGCAGCCGGCTCTCAACCGCCGGTTACGGCGATTCCAGTCCCATCGACACCAACGACACGCTCGAAGGCCGGGCGCGAAACCGAAGAGTGGAGCTGACACTTGATTGATCGTGGTGAATGTCCGGCTAGTGTCGGCGTCATCCTGAGGGACCTCGGTCCCGAAGGATCCGGCGTGCAGCGCCGCTATCGTCCGGCGATCCGAGCGCGATCCGCGCCAGATGCTTCGCAAACTCAGCCTGACGCCGTTCGTTCACCTAAGGCATGTCGAAGTGACCACCACCGGACTTGATAAGCACTTAACGCTGAAACCAGAAAGGAAAATAACAACGTGAAGATACCGACAATGAAAGCATATCTGCTGGCTGCGGCTGCCGTGGTTCTTTCTCTCACCATGCCAACCCTTGCCGCCGGTCCCGCTAACGATCCCGTAAGTGGCCTTCCCCTGGCGCCAGGCATGACGCCGAGTGACGATCCCCTGAGCATTTCTATCTGCGGAAAACCGGCACAAGCCAACCAATACTCACCCGTCTTCGGCAGCGACACGGTCCCCGCCGAAATCGCCTGGTACAAAGCGCACCTGCCGGGATACCACATGGTGCATGCCTTCTGGGATAACCGGTCGCAGGACACGTTTTTCAGCCCCGACGGCACAAAGGGCGTCAACATCACCGGAACTCCCAAGAGCGACAAAGCGTTTTCCGTGATGTACATCGTCGTGAAAACCCCGCTCACCGAGCATCAGTGGATGGCATTCAGCCCGTCCAATCCGTCGTGTAAATGAGAAGTCTTCATCAGCCGCTAACTTTTCAAACGAGGAGATCAACCATGAAATGGTTCCACACACTGAATCTCATGAAGAAAAAATCGTATCGTGCGTTTGGCGCATCGCTGACGCTTGCCTTCTGCACCGCTGCCGTAACGACTGCGCTCGCCATGGATCCAGTCTGCAATCAGCTCAATGCCGCCACGCAAGTGCTGAGAACGAAGCCGTTCCACATGTACGTGACGGAGACGCAGAGCTTCGCCAACCCGACCATGGCCAAGGCGGCCGGTCAGATCGGCATGGGTGGCACAAGGCAGTCGGAGGAAATCTCCACCGGCAAGAACATCTATGTGATGACCCGCGGCAAGTGGATCGATATGCAGAACAGCTTCGCGGCCATGGAGCAGGATAAGGACTCGGATCCGGACACCAAGAAGGCCATGGAGGAAAGCAAATGCAAGGCGCTCCCGGATGAAACGATGTATGGCCAGGCGGCCAACGTCTATCTCCGGAGCACTCCGGCGCTGGGTATGGAGGCGAAGGTCTGGATATCGAAAAGCACGCATCTGCCGGTTCGCACCGACATCACCCACAATCAGGGGGCGATGAAGCTGGTAACGGTGTCGCGCTATGAATATAGCGGCGTGCAGGCGCCGGCGAATGCGAAGACCATGAAGGACATGGTCAAGTCCCGCGGCGGGCGATAGAGCGATTCCGGTTCACATCTTGTCTATTGGCCTGCACCGGCAAGAGCTGGTGGAAATTGAATTCAAAAGGAGACAAAACATGAAGAGGATGCGTGCGCTATTGGTTTTGCCTGGCCTCGCATTGGCAATTTCTGCCAGCGCGGCGATCCTGACCACCGATCCCCTGACTGGCCTGCCGCTGATTCCCGCAACCGAGAACCAGGCCCACCCGGGCAACAACGACCCGGTCAAAATGCCCGACGGGCCGTATTGCAAGAGCAAGATGCTGGCCAATTTCTATTCCGTGTATGAGTCGAAGATGGATTCTACTGTCGCCTGGTACGAGGCTCACCTTCGAGGCTTTCACAAGGTGGCCAACGCCAACGGAATCAAGGACATTTTTTACAACGACGCCGGCACTTTGGCTGTTCTGGTCATGGGAAACAAAGGCAACACGGACACCTATTCGGTCTCGTACTACCGCTTTGAACCGGGCGCGTCGGCCAAGGCGATCGTCTCGATGACCCAGGAGAAGATCGTCTGCCAGTGAAGCCGCGAGGCGGAGTTGTACGAAGGGATGGAAGAATGTGCAGGTGTCTGAATCAAACGCTAAAGGAGAAAACAAGAATGTCGCGTTCCACCTGGTTCTTGCCCACGGTAGCTGCGGTCTTGGCAGTTTGCAGCTTCTCTGCCTCCCTCCTGGCCGCCGACAATACTTGCCAGACCCTCTTCGACACCAGGCTCAAGCTCTTCTCGGTGCCGACGCATTCCTACACCACTGAAACTCTCCCGGGAGGCAAGTCCCAAACCTCCGAGGCGATTTTTACCAACGGCGCCATCTACGTCTTCATGAAGGGCAAATGGATTCACAGCCGGATGACGCCTCAGGACATGCTCAAACAGGAAGAAGAAAATATCCGCGATTCGAAGAGCACGTGCCGCCATGTGCGCGACGAGATGGTGAATGGCGAGGCCGCGGCCCTGTACATGGGGCACAGCGAAAACGATGGAATCAAGTCCGATGCGCAGACCTGGATCTCCAAAAGCAAAGGACTGCCCCTGAAGACCGAGGAAGACATCGATACCGGCGACGGGGACAAGCGTCACATGTCCATTCGCTATGAGTACGCCAACGTGCACCCGCCGGCGGGCGTGCAGTGATGCGCCTGCACTACCCGCCGTTCGCTTCAGCAGAATATTAAGGAGGGACCATGCCAAGACTATCCATGGTCAAACGCCTGTCGCTCATCACCATCGTCGTCGGCCCTGCCTGCATATTTGCCAGTAGCGTCGCTTACGCTAACGATCCCGTCACCAGCCTCCCAGTCTATCCGGGCCTGACTGACTCCGACCCCCTGCCCCAAGCGAGCGTCTGCAGAAAGGCGATGCAAGGGGACTTTTACATCGTCATGGGACAGAAGGTTGAGGCTGTGGTGGATTGGTACGCCAAGCATCTGGCCGGCTTCAAGAAGCATCACGCCATAAACGACCATCGCTCGCAAGATACTTTCTTCAGCTCGGACGGTACACAAGAGGTCACGGTCACGGGAAATCCGAACAATGCGGAGGTGTTTTCCATCTCGTATGGCCGTTTTCAGCCCGGCCTCTCGGAGCCGGAGAGGGCATCGTTTAATACCGGCAAACAAGTATGTAAATAGTTCCGGCGGGACGTCCGCTGTCGAAATGCCCCCGCCGTACAAGGCGAGAGGGCCGCCATCCACAAATCCGTAGACTCTTTCTGGAAGTCCCTCGTTGAATAGTGGCCCCGAATGTAAGCGCGCATGTCTGCCCCCTCATTCCATATTTCGGATTGTTAGGCAAGGGGATCGCATACATCAGTTTCTTTGCTGTGCTGGTGCACCTCCCAGCAGAAAACCCGCGCGATCTAGGCATGTCTGAGTCGTTGGAGCATTTCTAATTTTGGTCGCGAGCTCCATGAGTCGCTGCCGTATGGGGGGAAATGGCGGTTTAAGATGGGAACCACAGTCGGCTCTTTCAGGCGCTACGTGTACTCTGGCCCCAGAGGCTCGCGATGTCGCCGTGGTTAGTCGCCCCTCGCAACGAACGGCCGCAGACGAAGGTTGCGGCATCATCAGATATCCCCCAGGCTCCCTGATGATACCCCCCATCGGATTGCGCTCGCTACTCCGTTCCGGACGAAATGCTGCGTGAATGATCATGTATCATAGACATTCTGTGGCAAGTTAACTGGTCACCGGCGTCGCGGCCTTCAGAGAGTCCACTTTGGCTAGAGCGACCCGGATTTCGGAAAAGGGTGAGTCGAACAGTCGGATTGGTACCCGTAGCTGAAACCGAAAGCACCAGGCACTCCGCTCTCAAGGTTCCATTGGATGATTCGACGAAGGCAAGTCGATGCTACCTTAGAGAGTAAACATTCCGAGCCTAGTGCCTAGAGTGTTCGCCGCTTTTCGGTTGGTGAGCGATTTATTCTGGCAGGAACTTCAGCGCCACGAATCGGCACGATGGCAATCGCGGCAGAGGATATACGACAAAAGGCTGATCCAAAGGGGTTTCCGGATGTACTTGCGAGTCGGGGCTATTGCGTGTGTACCGTTGATCTTTGTTCTAGTTTTGCCGGGTTGCGGCGGTGGAGGCTCAACGTCGCCACCCCCATCGCAAATGACGCCCCCAGCGATAACCACCCATCCTTCGAACGCGAGTGTAAATGAAGGGCAGACCGCGACTTTCACGGTAGTGGCGAGTGGCAGTGCTCCGCTGACCTACCAATGGCAAAAGAATGCCTCGGCGATCGCCGGAGCGACCTCGGCTACTTACACTACTCCCGCCACGGCGACGTCCGACGATGGCTCCCAATTCAAGGTGGTGGTAAGCAACAGCGCAGGAAGCGCGACCAGTAACCCGGCCATGCTCAACGTCAGCGCGGCATCGGCTGTGCCCTCGATTGCGCAGCAACCTTCGGATGCCGCCGTAAATGTAGGGCAAACCGCGACTTTCATGGTAGTGGCGAGTGGCAGTGCCCCTCTCGCCTACCAATGGCAGAAGAATGACTCACCTATA
>JBARIF010000035.1:0-6881 GCA_049799615.1 Terriglobales bacterium | reverse complement strand
GCGAAATTCAGAATTTGTGGTAACCACCGGCAGAATAGTGTTCTGCACGGGCGCTTCACTCTTTAATTCAGGGGCGTGCGATGAAGGTCTTCGGTCTATTCTTGTGCTTCCTATTGTTAGCCTCGGGTCTGGCTTCGGCTCAGATATTTACCTACTCAAAAATTGACGAGCTCGTCGCTGTGGACAATGGGGCCAACGGCGGTGTCGGATGGGGATCATGTGTTACTTGTGCGGGCGGCGACCCGAACGGAACCGCTAGCATCTCCAGTTCCCCTTTTATCACCCGGCCGTCCATTGACGGCGCGAGCCGTGACTTTTATATCAATGGCAGTTCCTACACCAACGGTCTCTGGTGGTACAAGGTCGGCACGAACGATGCCGTTTCGCACTTCAGAATGGACTTTTGGCTTAACGTCGCCAGTAGTACCCAGTATGCCCAGGCACTGGAGTTCGATGTGTTTCAGTTCAACAAGCAAATCACCCAATTCGCCACAGGGACAGAATTCATGTTCGGGACACAATGCAACTACGCAGCCGGCGTGTGGGACGTTTGGGACGCGGGTCATCACAAATGGTTACATACCGGCGTTGCCTGCAACCCGTTCAAACCCGATACCTGGCATCACGTTACGCTTAACTTTCACCGCAGCCCCAAAAGTAATGTCGAGCACTACGATTCGGTCACGATCGTGCAGTACGACGCCCGGGGCAGGGCGGTCAGCAATAGGACATACAACTGGAATATTGCCGTTGCGTCTGGTCCTCTGCCGGCGGGGTGGGGCGAAGATATGGGCTTACAATTTCAGATGGACACCGCGAATGTTGGAGCCAGCATGACGGAGTACGTTGACGGGGTCACCCTGACGGCTTGGTAATGGCGGGGTAGCATAAAGCGGGTAGGCCTTTTTAGGTGTGTACCGCGCTACGGGCGGGTTTTGCGTAAACGGGGGTTGGAGTCAACCCCAGGAAGGCGCAACGACTCCGTACTCCAATTTGGAGTTGTTACGAAGCCGCACGCGAACGGCTACATATTATGCGCTAACCGTGCGCTTGGGCTTTTTGAACCTTTGAATTCTAAAAAGTTGCGCTGAACAATGCTTCCGAGAAGGATGACTCACTGTCAGTCCCGCATACTGGGTCAACAGCTCTCCTGCCGCTGAATCGCACGGTGCGGGGGCGGAAGCCTCAGATCGCTGCCTGGGGAAGGCCCTATTTAAGCGAGCGGAAATGTGGGTTTAAGTTCCCTTCGAAGCCGCGCCACTCGATTGCTCTGACTCTCGGAATCGTAGCTGCGATTCGAGGGAATCCAACCAAGCCTCGAAACCTGAAAGGCAGGCAGGCTCAATACGGAGGAAGCGTAAGCCCATTGTGGCAGCGTCATTCCAGACTAACGCCGCTTTCGCTTGAAAGATCTGTGGCTCCGTGCTGGGAAGCCCGAACTGCACCGTCACGACACCTTCGACTGCGGCAGGCCCAAAATGAGTAAGGGCAAGTCCACCTGCACTCACATTCATTAGCTTCCCCGCGAAAATCTCCCCCGTGTAGCACAGAAGCTCGACAGGCAGATCAACCTTGTGGCGAAAATATCTGCGGTGCTCGCGTTCCATCCTCGGAAGCGCTACGTCGAGAAGGTTTTGCAGTTGCTTATCCAGAACCGGCTTGCCGAGCACGAAATTGGCTCCCGCATCAACCGCCGTGCTCACGCTGGTTGTGCCGTTCACGACGGCAACGATCACCGATGTCTTGTTGGAACGACTCCCACGTATCTCGACGAGCAGATCCATGGCTCGTTCCACACCATCGCAGTCAATGACGAAGCCATCGAGGTGCCGCCGAGCTGAGAGTTCGATGGCACTTGCGGCATCGGTGCGCATTTCGAGTTCGACGCTCGTCGCGCAAAAACCCTTCCGGAATATCTCCAGTAGCGCCGCGTCGCCGGTTACGAGTAGGCAGTTCAGACCCATTGTCTCAATCTACGTAAATGATCTGAATTCTCAAAGTGACAAAGGTGCATTGGAAGTTTGTGATAGAGGAGGCGCCCGGTGGGGCGGCCCGCCGTGCTAGGTCGTTGGCCGACACTTGGCTCCTGGGAACGGACTGAGGATGTTCCGGTACCTCCACACCAAAGCATATGGCAGCAACCGATGCCACACCATTTTTTAGCTACCTTGGCAGTGTATGGCTACACGCCGTTCGCGGAAGTATCGGCTGGGTCGGTTCGACAAACGATAACGAATGAGCCACACCTTCAAGATTCGACCTGCCATGAAAGGGGCACTCCTGGACCCCACACTCCAACGGAGAGCTTCGGAATGGCTGCTGGTCAGAACTCTGCGTGAGCTCTGCTATTGATCCAACTTGCTATCATTTACCATCAAAACCGAGAGTTTTTCGACTACCTAGCCCTGCCGAAGCTCAGGATTTATTGAACCGTTCCCGGAATGCCGCCCGGTCAGTAATCCCATGGGCTCGAACCAACCAGGACTGCTGTGCCCGTCTGATCGCAGGTGCCGCCGGAGACGGTGTAATTTCCGCTAATCTCGCCTTTGTCCGGGTCCAGCGTCCCCAGGAAAGCGACGGTGCCATTGGCCGTCTGGATTGCAAGGGCCACGTTGGTGCCGATGATGAAGCTGCCAGATGGAAACGCTCCAGGCGTGATCGTCCCCGAGCTAAAGCAGGATGTGTTGAACGTGACTTTTCCGCTAATCGCAAAGCTACCCTCAGGATCCGCGCTGGCGTTCTGAGCGTCGTCGCCAGTCACGATGAACGTTCCTCCCCCGGAAGTCGTGAAGGTGCCGTTCAGGATGTTAGCGATGTAGGGTATTTCGCTGCCGGCGAGGTTTCCGTGGTCGCCGTCGGCACATCCGCCGTTGATGGCATAAGTCCCGGTGAGGGCGCCGCCGCTGAAACTGCCGGTGAGAGTGATGACCTGTCCAACCACGGACGTGGAAGTCAAGGAGATGTTCCCGCCAGTCAGAGTGCCCGCCAGGCCCACGGTGGTCAGGCGATCAAAGCAAGCTGCACCCTCGACATGCACTGCGCCGCTTACGGAATCGCCGGATTGACTGACAGTGCCGGCAATGGTCATGGGGGGTATCCCCGAAACCGCGGAACTCATGCTGAATTGCCAATTACTTACAATGTTCATGCCGTGCGGGTTTGGATCTGGCGGTTTTGGATCTGGAAAGCCTACTTTTCCTGTTGATTGGTATCCTCCTCCGCATCCACAGAGTAGAACGAGGGCCGAAAGCAGCCATGAAGTGCTCGATAAACGGACGGAACGCTTGCGCGTTTTCATAAGCCACCTCCACGAACGGTTCGCTGCCCAAACTTTGCTGTCTGCGATGAATGCAGGTGTCAGACCAAAGTTCGAGATTTGCGAAATTAGCCTTGGCTGCTATCAACTCGCTGATTCGTAGTACGTTGGACCTGGAGCTTGAAGCGGAAGCACACGGTGAGCGTGGTCGGTCAGTCGGTCGCTAGCCACACGGTTAAAACAGGTATCCGTTCGGTTAATCGATTCGATGGTCCAAAACAGTTGAGAATCGCCCAGCCAGACGAATTGGACGATAGTCAGTGGGAGTGGCCTACTCCCCTATTGCAGCTTCGCGTACTCTTCCTTGGCTTCCTTCAAGATGGGAATATCGGGGTCGGAGGGAAAACCGCACCATGAGTCTTAAGGCAACTCCAGGTCAAGAGCGTAAATCTCTTGGCTGCCTACATCCCGCAACACCAAAGGCGAATCGTCCGGAGCCAGACCGGTCAAAAGACCGCCGAAGACAGGCGCCAGCCGCATGCCTCTGAGGCTCACCACTTTCTCCAACTTCTTGTCGGCAATCCGAACGCGATACAAATCAGGAGCGTTCTCCGACGAATCAAAATAAATGTACTTTGAGTCCCTCGACCAAATCGGAAAATCGACGCCAATCTTTGTCAATTCTGTCCACCTCTTTGCCCGAACCTCGAAGATCTGCATCGTCTCCGGACCAACCCGCAGAGCGGCGATGTAGCGCCCATCTGGCGACCAGCGTGGGGAATAGAGTCCTTCGGAACCGGGAATTGTCGAAACCTGCCGAGTCTTCAAATCCAAGAGACGGATAGCCCTTGGGGAGGTTGACAAGAAGTCTGCCATGCCCGAATGAAAGATCAAGGAAGTTCCGTCCGGCGACCAACCCAGGTCACCTATGCCCGACATGACCTCCTCCGGTTCGCCCCCATCCGCAGAGATCAGATACATCTTCCAGGGTTGGCCCGGCGTGATGCCCTGAAAAGCGATTTTCTTTCCATCCGGCGACCAGCGTGGTTCATACGCTTGTAGAGGAGGAAAGGTGAGTTGCACTCGCTCGCTTCCGTCTACCTTTCTTTTCCAGAGGTTCTGCTCGGGGACGCTCGCGTAAGCCAGCCATTGTCCATCGTTCGAGAAAGCCACACCTTCACCCGACAATCCCGATAGGTACGGCACGAACCGTTGGGATTTCACATCGTAGCGAGCAAGTTCGCCGCGACCCTGCCGACCTACGACAAAGATCTCTTTGCTATCCCTGCCAGGAAGCGGCCCCAGAAAATCCATCGGACCAGTCGTCAACTGCGTCGGTCCCTGGCTGGATTTCCCGAATAACGTTCGTTGCTCGCGTATAGCCCAAATATCCGGACGGCCGTTCTGCGTGGACTGAAAGACAAAATATCTTCCGTCCGGCGTCCAACTGCCGCAGCATTCAGCGGGAGGATTGTGCCATCCGAGAAGTAGTGGGTGAGGGTTCCTCCCGTCTGCTCCAGCCTCCCAAAGAGATTCCGTCGCGGCCTTGGGGTCCGTCACGGTAAAGCGTATTTTCTTGGCGTCCGGCGACCATCGAATCCAACCCGGCGTTCCGTCGACGGTCAAGATCGCATGGGCACCGGTGCCATCGCCGCTTGCCAGATTCAAGCTGTTGCCCTTGGCAAAAACGATGGTTTGTCCGTCCGGCGCCCAACTGGCGTCGCTGGAGACTATACTGCCCAGCCGGTGTCGTGGTCCCGCGAGGGTAGGGATTACCCAAAGGGGTCCTTCGGCCGTTGATCCTTCCCGGCTCTGAGCCAACAACTCCGATCCGCTGGGAGAGAGTCCGACTACGTTGCCATACACGCCCGGTATTGATTCCGACAAGGGTGCAGTCTCACCGCCAGTCACTGAGATCTGGTACGGAAGCATTCCCGACTGCCCATATGCCGTGTAATACAAACGTGAGCCGTCGGTAAAAATTGGCGGCATCTTCAAGCCGCCATCGCTGGTGATTTGGGTTGAGCGCAAGATCCTAGCCGGTGGCACCGGCCACTTCAGCCAAGCCGCCAGCATCCCCGCTATGATCACCGCAGTCGCAGAGAGAACCGCCCACCTAGACCAAAACCGCTGAATTGGTCGCGCTTGCTTCTCAGCCGCCGCCGTTGCTGTCGCGAGACTCGGTGCAGGCGCTTTTCCCGATTCAGTATCTCGCTTCAGGCGGAGCAAGTCCGCCCGCATCTCCGCCGCGCCCTGATAGCGAAGATTGCGGTCTTTTTCGAGTGCCTTGTTGATGATGTCTTCCAGCTTCGGCGGAAGGTCAGGATTCATCCGCACCGGAGGCACCGGGTCGCGTTCCAGAATGGCATTAAAAATCACGCCGGAACTTTCCCCACGAAAGGGCATGGCGCCGGTTGCCATCTCGTAGAGCACTGCCCCGAAGGAAAACAGATCGGTGCGAGCGTCCAGTTCCTTCGCTCTCACCTGTTCCGGTGACATATAAGCAACCGTCCCCAGGGCTGCTCCCGGACTCGTCAGGTTTTCCTCGCTCGCCGCGGCGGTGGCGGCGCTCATGGGTCCGGCCGCGCCCGCGGAGCTGCTGCCCGCAGCGGTCACCTTGGCCAGTCCGAAATCCAGAATCTTGGCGTGTCCCCGCTGAGTTACGAAAATGTTCCCAGGCTTAATGTCGCGGTGGACAATACCCTTGGCATGGGCCGCTTCGAGCGCATCCGCAATGTCGATGCCGAGCGACAGAAGAGTCGTGGTCTCCAATGGCCTTCCTGCGATGCGGTTGTTTAGCGTCAATCCTTCCAGGTACTCCATCACGATGAATGACCGGCCGTCTTGCTGCCCGACCTCATAGATCGTGCAGATATTCGGATGGTTGAGGGCAGAAGCAGCTTCAGCTTCTCGCTGGAAACGAGCCAGTGCTGGGGAGTCTCTGGCGACGTCATCGGGAAGAAACTTCAGGGCGACAAACCGGTGCAGGGTTACATCCTCGGCCTTGTACACTACGCCCATCCCACCACCGCCCAACTTCTCGATGATGCGGTAGTGCGAAATGGTTTGACCAATCATGCGCAAGGATGCTATGGCGGAAACATGTGCAAGTCAATGAAGGCCGGTGAGTTTACGAGAGCATTGGGAGCGCGGGCAGCTCTCGTCAAGGCCACGAGTCGGTCTTAAAGTTCTGCGAATGAACGTAGCTTCGTTTTGAAACGGCAGAATCTGAGACAGCCTGTTCAAAACGAACGCAAGCGTCCAACTGCATTTGGCGCTTCGCCCGACAAAACTGTACGGATCAAACTACTCACTTAGGCTCGTCTGCAGCTTTTATCGGAAACGCGTAATTCAGACAGGCGAAAGCCAGGGAAGACGGAGCGTGGCATTCGCTGTTTGAAACTCCTGGTTCGCCTTATTCACTAGGGTGGGTCGGGTTTTCCCGCGGCACAATTCCTCAAACTCACCAGGAATTACCTCACGAGCGACTGGGCTCCTGGCTGCCTTGAACACACAAAATACTACTTATGCATCTCATCCATGGACGCAGCTTCAGCCTTCTTACTTCCCTGGGTGATCATATTCACTTTGTTCACGTGAATTGTGCCAGCCGCTTCGTCTACGG
>JBARIF010000034.1:0-2321 GCA_049799615.1 Terriglobales bacterium | reverse complement strand
ACGTTCGCCGGATGAGTCACCACCACTCTATGGACCATCGCACGCAGTACGCAATTCGACTTCACCGACGTTCAGGTGGAAGCCCGTGGCACGGTGCGCAACGCCGAGTCCAGTTATGGTTTCAACGAAATCGTGATCCGTCCCAGCCTCCCGATCGCCCCTTCAGGGAGCGAAAACTTGCCCTCGACCTCCTGAATAGAGCGGAGAATCGATGCCTCGTCTCCCGCAATCCGTAGAACTTTGAAAAGTTACAGCTCGAAGTCACCAAACCTGTGGTCTCGGTGTAATGAAACGCTGTGAAGCGTGCTAATGGCGTGACCGCCATGTCTCAGGTTTCGAGGCTGCGGTCTTGCCCAGCACCTGCACAACAGTTTCAATCAACGCTGCAGAATCCCTTTCGAGCAGCGCGTCCGACTTTTCCAAGCAAGCCGCGGCGCCCTCATCTAACAGTTTCTCTCTATTTCTTTCTGACGGCACCGTCAGGACGATCACTGGAATATCGCTTGTGCTGGGATCTTTCTTTAGAGCATGAAGCACCTCGGCACCGGAGAGTTTTGGTAACGTCATGTCCAACACAACGAGATCGGGCAGCACCTCCTGAGCTGCTCGTACTCCCTCCTCACCATCGCTGGCAGTGTTGATTGTGTATCCGGCTCTAGTAAGTGCCCTGTTAATAGCGACTCGCAAGAACTTGCTGTCCTCAACAAGGAGAATTTGTCGATTGTTAACTAACAAGGATCTAACCGTGCGAGCGAGAGCGTCGAGACTGAAAGGCTTTTGAAGGAATCTTGCCCCGATCCCAATGGCTTCGCGGTCTAACACGCGATCTGAGTATCCCGACATAATGACAACTGCAAGCCGTGGCCACAATTCAAGCGCGAACTTGGCAAGTTCTAGCCCTCCCAACCCCGGCATCACCATGTCTGTAATTAGCACGTGAATCGGCCCTTGATGGCTTTTGCCAATGTTCAGAGCTTCTTTCGCATTGCTGGCCTCCAGCACCGTGTAGCCCTTGGATTCCAAGTAGGCACAGGTCACGTCTCGCACGGCTGCTTCGTCCTCCACCAGAAGGATTGTCTCAGTCCCAACGGGCGTCGCTTCCACGGATTGCGAAGCATGTTGAACATCTGCAACAAGATCGACACGGGGCAGATAGATCTTGAAACTGCTACCTTTACCCAATTCGCTGTAAACCCAAACAAATCCTTGGCTTTGCTTTACGATCCCGTAGACGGTTGCCAATCCCAATCCCGTGCCTTTCCCTGCTTCTTTGGTCGTATAGAAGGGTTCAAAGATGTGAAGCTGAGTCTCGGCGTCCATTCCGATGCCTGTATCGGTGACCGCTAACAAGACATACCGTCCTGGCGGAACGGCAACCTCACGACGTTGGTGGTATGCAGTGTCAAGTTCAAGGTTGGTGGTCTCAATGGTGAGTCGACCCCCCTGTGGCATCGCATCCCTGGCGTTGACCGCTAAGTTCATGATGACCTGCTCAATCTGACCTCGATCAGCCCGCACGGTACCTAGCCGAGGCTCGAGGGTCATCACTAACTCGACATCTTCTCCCAAAAGCCGGGGCAACATTTTCCCTAGGTCCTTCACGATGTAATTGAGGTCGAGAACGGTTGGTTCCACTACTTGTTTCCGGCTGAAGGCCAGTAATTGGCGGGTTATGGTGGCGGCTTTGGAACTAGCCTCCCGGATCTGGGTAGAATACTGGGACACCTTCATAGCATCCGTGGAGGACTCTCCCAAGAGCTGGGCGTAACCACTGATTACCATGAGAAGGTTGTTGAAATCGTGGGCTACTCCGCCGGCCAGCCGCCCAACAGCTTCCATCTTTTGGGCGTGTTCAAACTGCTTCTGCAGGGATTTGTTTTCGGTGATGTCCTCAACAAAGACCTCGAACCCACCCGGAAGCTCGTCATCTTCTGGCAGCCGCCGCCCACCGAGTCGCACTGTGATCGGTCTCCCGTCTTTACGCCGCCACTTGGTTTCGTGGCCAAGTGAAGGAGTTTCCGACGCAGAGTTGCGGGCACCTTCCTGCTCAGTCGGATCCAAGTAAACATCCGTACCTGTATTGAGGCCAAGTAACTCATCCGGAGTTTGGTAGCCAAGCATGGCTGCGCAGGCTGGATTTGCCATGGTGATGCGGCCGTGCTGGTCAACGCGATACACCCCGTAAGGCGCAGCCTCAATGATCGAGCGATACCTGGCCTCGGATCGTCTCAACTGCTCCTCAGCATTCTTACGCTCAGAGATGTCAAAGAAGGTGATGACGCTACCCACGACTCGATCGTCGCGCTGCACGGGATAAGACC
>JBARIF010000033.1:0-8598 GCA_049799615.1 Terriglobales bacterium | reverse complement strand
AAATCTTATGAGCCGAAAAAGGGGGGTGTCAAGGAATTTTTGGGAAATAAATATCTTTGGATTCAATAACTTACAAAATAGGTTAACAGGTCTGCGCTGCCCACCATTTTCGGGCTTTGAACCCGTTGCGCTTGCCTAAACGGCTTTGATTGATGGGCTTACCTTGGAATCGGTACCGTCATCCTGACCCTCGGACAGGTTCAGGGAGATGAAATCTGTCTCCACTTCCCGGTGCAGAACACGCTCCGGCAAAATGCGATTGAAGAAGATGCGAATTCCTCCAAATGCGAGGCCCGCCACCCCCGCGAAGACGATGAGGATCCCGCACAGCAGGAAGACGTTCAACAGCAGGTTGGCCAGATTGTTTTTCTTGTTCTGATAGGTGTTCTCGTTCCAGGTAACGTCAGCTTCGTAGTTCACCGCGCTCAAGAGTGACCGCGCTTCTGCCTGCGAAACCGCGCCGGTGGCGATCACCAGCAAGGGGCCGGTGCGCTTATCGAAGATGGGTCCGGCGATTGCGATGGGACTGCCGGGCTGCGCATTCGATTGGCTGGCGGCATCGATGCGGCGCAGATGCTCCGCCGCCAGTTGCGGCGTGGGGTAGGCGATGAGCATCAGGGTGGCCACGCCGCTGGAAGTCTGGTATGTGCCCAGAGCCACTTCGGCGCTCGAATTGAAGTCCACCAGTGGCGCGGAGAGCGGCGCGCTTATCTTCTCCAGGCCGACCGGTCCCATTACGTATTTCGCCGTGTTCTTCACATAACCCGACTTGGGAAGATATGCCGGCAGGCTGGGCAGATTGCCAGCGTTGCCGGCGGGCGCAGGCAGGGCCTGCGACAGCTCCCGCAGCGAGGCGGCGGACATGGCGCTGAGTTTTTCGAACACCGCATCCACCAGGATGTTGCCACGATAGAAAAGGACACGCTCGTTGAGCGATGAACCCTGATCGGGAATCGATTCCTTGAGCATCTGCGGCAGTTTGTAATAGGTGAACGCACCATAGGCGCCGCTGGCGTCAGTGAACCGAATGGCTTTGAGCGTGACCTTGCGCCCGTCGTCGCGGGTGTAGGTGCCCGATTCGAAGTCGGTCAAGCCGTATTCCTTAAGCAGAGCGGCATTCACGGAATCGGCTACCGCGGGGTCTTTGCTGCTCTGAATCGTGCCGGAGACATGCCATCCCGCAAATTGTGGAGGAAGAATGGGAGATGGCGATGGGGTTGGCGATTGAGCGGCGGACGGCTCGCCCGCGAGGGCGGTGCCCACGCTTAGTGCCAACAGGAGAAGAACGGACATGAATCTACGGACCATAATCAGGCAGGGAACGGCAAGGCCCTGTAATACTTAGACTACAGACGGAGAGGGAAAGTTTCCATCCGGCAGGTAATTGGGCCCACGGTTTTCTTTGCGTCCTTTGCGGGTTTTCTTTGCGCACTTTGCGGTTACAGGGTTTGACCTTGCGGCTAGCCAGGGTGAAAAGCTTGAACCGCGAAAGACGCAAAGAAAAGCCGCAAAAGACGCAAAGGTCAGACTACTGGCTCTCGTCTTTATCGATCTTACTGGCGACTTTGACCCCGCCCAGGCCGCCTACATACTTCGATATCCCGCGGTAGAGCGATTCGGCGATGCGCTGGCGATAGTCTGACGTCCGCAGCCGGCGCTCGTCGCCCGGGTTACTGACAAACGAAATCTCGGCCAGAATTGACGGCATGTTGGCCCCGATGAGCACGATGAACGGCGCTTTTTTGACCCCGCGATCACGGATGCCGGGGCTCTTGGCGGCCAGCCCGCTGTGCAGCGCGCGCTGTACGTTAGAAGCAAACTCTCGCGATTCTTCGATCTTCTCTTTCAATGCGATCTTCTTCACCAGATCCTGAAGCTCGTGGATGGATTTATCCGAGGCCGCGTTTTCGCGTGCCGCCACGTCGAGCGCTTCGGCTGAAGAGGTGAAATTCAGGTAATAGGTCTCTACGCCCCGCGCGTCCGGGTCGCGGCTGGAGTTGGCGTGGATGGAAACGAAGAGGTCCGCCTGCTCCTGGTTGGCGATCGAGGTGCGCGTTTCCAGGGGAATGAACGTGTCGTCCTTGCGGGTGTAGACCACGTCGGCGCCCAGGCGGGCCTGCAGCAGCTTGCCCAGCCGCCGGCCCACATCGAGCACCAGATCTTTTTCTTCCAAACCATTGGGACCGATGGTTCCTGTATCGTGTCCGCCGTGGCCGGGATCGATCACAATCTTGCCGATTTTTAATCCCAGGGCGCGGATCAGGGAGCGATCGCCGTTGGCTGTGGGCGAAGCTTCGCGAACATCGGGAAAAATCACTGCCGGCTTGTGCTTGCTCCGGCTGGAGCCTTTCAGCGCCGTGGGCCGGGTCAGCGTGCTTGCTGCCCTGGTTGGGGGCTTGATCTCGGGTGGATCGAGTTTGGCTACTGCAACTGGGCCATCGTCGTCGTCGGCCTCCACGACTGTTTTCCTGACGCCGCCGTCGTTGGCCACGGTGGTGAGGGCAGGCTTCCGGGCGCTCTCCCTGCCCTGCGGCGTCGCTTCGGCAACCGCACGTGGCTTGGCCGTCGCCGGTTCTTGCAGGGACTTCCCTTCCGCGGATTTATTATCCGAATCTTGGTCGTCCGGGGCGCCACCGGCCTTCGCCTGGGTGTCCGGGCTGTGAATATCCCTGCTATGAACATCAATGATCAGGCGCGGCGGATCGGTGAGCAGGAAGGTGGTGTAGTCGGAGCGGTCCTCTACCTCCAGAACAATCCGGGCCGTTCCCGGCTGGAACTGCGCCACCCGAATCTTTTTCAGCAGCCCATCATCCACTTCAAAAGTTTTACCTAGCAGCGCCGAGGTCAGATTGGTGTCGAGCAGATCAAAAAAAATTCGCTCGGGATGATCAATGCGCTGGGACTCGAATTTTATGTCCCTTTCCAGACCAATGGCGATCCGGGTGTAGTTCGGGTTGGACCAACTACGGATGCTGGTGACGTGCGCCACCTTGCGGTTCGCATCCTCCGCGCCGGGCTTGGGTGTAGCATCTTCGGCCGCCGCGGAGGTCGGACTCTTAGCGGAGGTGGGCTTTCCCGCGCGCGGGTTGGGGGTGCTGGAATCTTCGGGCGAATCATCATGGTCGCTGGATCGCAACCCCGCTTGCTGTACCGGTTCGGCCAGCGCCTTGCGGGCCTCGCTGGCCAGGTGGTGATGAGGATAGCGGTGGAGAAATTCCTCGAATACCTGTTTGGCCTGGCTCTGGTCTTTCAGGTCATCCTGGTAGATCTGGCCCATGGTAAAGAGGGCATCGACGCGGTCACGGCTGCCAGGGTATTCCCGGCGCAAAAACTTGTACTGGCCGATGGCCGAGCGCAGGGCCTTGTCATCGTTAAAGCGCCGGCCCATCTCCGTCAGCAATTCGGCCACAGCCACTACGCTGGGGTCGGCCTTGGAGGAGGTCGGAGAACCGTAGTACACGCGCCGGTAGGCGGCGATAACACGCTGGTATTCGCGGCGGCTGTGCTGCGCGGTAGGCAGGTTGTTCAGGGCCTCCCGCATGCGCTCGGCGGTGGAGTATTGGGTGCGCGCCCAGGCTTCAGACTTGCCCCGTGCCTGCAGGGGCAGCACCGGGAGCAACAGGAGGAGCAGAGCCGCACCCAGACGCCTTGCGCGTTGGCTTCGATCGGAGTTATTCAATTTTCCAGCCTGTTGTCGCCTAAGCCCGTTATCGCGTAGCTCGTGAGAGCTGTGTTCCTTGTTTACCCTGCTACAGATGCCGGTTTTTCAGTCGGTGTTGCTGAAGATTAAGACGCCCCGGTCATCCCGCCTGACCCGCACGGGTTCACGCACCGGACTGCCCAGGATCTGATAGCCGGCATTGGTCCCGCCGTAATAGAGCTGGGTGATGCGCCGCACGTAGTCGCGGGTCTCGCGGAAGTGTGGTATTCCCGCGCTGCGCGCCACTGCGCCGGCGCCGGCGTTGTAGGCCGCCAGGCTCAGTTTGACGTCGCCACCATAGTTCTCCATCAACTGCTTGAGATGACGGACGCCCGCATCCACGTTCTGTTGGGGATCGAACGGGTTGACCACGTTCAGTTGTCGCGCGGTCTGTGGCATCAGCTGCATCAACCCCATCGCCCCGGTGCGGGACACTGCGTTGGGGTTGAAATTCGATTCCACCTTGATGACCGCGCGCACCAGACTGGGGTCCACGTTGTGCCGGGCTGCAGCCTGGTCAATCGCGGTATCAATGTCCTGCTGCGTGAAGGGCTTGCCCCGCACGTAGCCGGATGTCTGCTGCGAGTTGCTGACTTCTGCCGCGGCCGAGCGCGCTGCCCGGACATTGGCCGATGGGACCGACTTCCAGGCGTGGGCAGAGGGACTCCAGTACATCAGTCCACTGCTTCGGATTGCAGAAGCGGTGGACACTTTCGGTGATACTGGCGGCTCGTCGACGTAGATCTTTCGTCCTGAGCTGTCAACCGTGGTGGTGATGCGCGCAGCACCGGTTTGCGCCCGCAGATATGGCGTAGTGAGAGAAAGGAAGGTCGCGAGTACAGGGCTTGCCATCAGGGCGATTTGCAGGCGTTTTCGCATAGCCGGGTTTAGTGCCTTGGCACGGACAAAAAAATGTCCGCGCCCACCCTACCCGGAAACCTGACGGAGAAACATCTACCAGAGTGAGGCAATTATAGGCTGGCAGCGGGACGGTAGCAATTGCGCAAAAGACCAATAGAACCACCGAAGTAATACAGCAATTTACTGAAAATATAGACACTTACGGCGACCGCAGGTTACCTTGCTGCGACGACATCCATTCCGCTCGAGCGGGATGGACTGCAGTGCGGCTTTTACTCTGCTTCGGCGGCTGTAGTAGGCTGCCTCCGTCACCACATGTCCATGAACGACGTCTCTCTGCCGCAACGCGAAGTGCCGGACTCGCTGATGCTTTACGGCTTCTGGTATCGCGCTCTGCCCGGCCGGCAAGTAAGTGGGAGCCAATTAGAGAAGACCATGCTGCTCGAAACTCCACTGGCCATCGGCCGCGATGCCCAGGGCCGGGTTTTCGCGTTGCATGACGCCTGCCCGCACCGCGGCATGCCGCTTTCGCACGGCCTCTTCGACGGCCAACAGGTGGAGTGCAACTATCACGGCTGGCGCTTCGACGGACACACCGGCCAGTGCAAGCTCATTCCTTCCCTCACCGCGGACCAGAAGCTGAAGATCGACCGCATTTATGCTGGCAGCTATCCGTGCGAAGAGCATGATGACTTCATCTGGGTCTATATTCCTCAACCACCGCCGCCCAGTGCCGGATTCACCCGCGCGGAGGATGCGCCGATGCCGGCTCCCCGGGTTCCGACCTTCAGCGAGAAGTACAAACTGGCGTATCTCACCGCCGATCTGCCCTGCAGCGTCGATCACGGAATCATTGGGCTGATGGATCCCGCGCACGGGCCCTTCGTCCATCAGGCCTGGTGGTGGCGCAGTCGCGACAGCATCCACGAGAAGCAGAAGAATTTCGAGCCTATCCCCAACGGCTTCCGCATGAGCGCGCACACGCCCAGCACGAACAGCGCGCCCTACAAGTTGCTCCGCCTCTATGCCGACGCGGAAGCCATCACCACGACCATTGATTTCGTTCTGCCCAACCTGCGGCTGGAGACCATCCGAGCCGGCAAATACTGGTTCTCCTCTTTGACCACGGTGACGCCCATCACCCGCAGCCACTGTCGCATTGATGTGGTGGCGGCGTGGAACATTTTCCGCTGGCTGCCGCTGGGACCGCAGCTGCTCAAGTTTGTGTTTGCGAAGTTTGTGGAACAGGACCGCCAGACCATGGAACAACAGTCGGAAGGACTGAAGCACAACCCCCACCTGATGCTGATCGATGACGCCGACCGTCCGGCCAAATGGTATTTCGGATTAAAAGCCGCGCATCTGGAGGCGAAGCGGAGCGGCGGCGAGATGAAACATCCCCTGCCAGGCCCCGTCACATTGAAGTGGAGAAGTTGACCTTCGTAGCGCCGGCGTCTCGCCGGCTGTCCCGAGGGCGTCCCGCCCTCGCCGCGCTTAGTCCGTGACCAGCCAGTCCAGAGCTTCCTCGCGGGTCTTGAACGCGGGCAACTCCCGCTGCGAAAAAGATTTCAGGTGCTCGTAGAAGACCTTGGGCAGGCTGTCCGTTCCCACCCAGGCGGAACGCTTGAGGTGCGGCCGGTCGAACACTAATGCGGGCTTGAGACGATCCAGACTCTTCTTGTCCATCTTCGCGCCCGTGAAGTCGGCCAGTAGCAGCACCGATCCACGAGGTTCAGCGGTAACAAACGCAGGAACCAGCTCGGCGAATTGCTCCAGTTCTCCAGAGGAGCAATTGGAGCAATCCACCAGCAGGATCCTCTTGCCCTGGTGGCTGATGAAACTGATCCGGTCTTTCACACGCCCTCACATTTGCCCGGAGTATAGCAAGAAGTTTGTGTACGACTCTCAATCAACATTGGGAGATCGCTGAGAACCGGGAACTCAAATCCGACCACTGGTTCTACCTTCCCAACAAGCCTTCCACCACTCCGTACACCTCGGCCAGGGCAGCATCCAGCGCGTCGGCGTCCTTGCCCCCCGCTTCGGCGAGATCAGGCCTGCCACCGCCCTTGCCGCCGACTTTCTGCGCCAGCGGCCCGATGACTTTGCCCGCCTGGATCCTGTCAGTAAGGTCTTTGGTGACACCTACAATAAGCCCGACGTTGCCGTTCGTGGCCGAGCCCAGCACCACCACGCCCGAGCCCAGCTTGTCGCGCAGTTGATCGACGAGCGTGCGCATCTGCCCGCGCTCGAGATTGTCTACCCGGTGGGCCAGGACTTTCACGCCGGCCACATCCCTGATCTGGTCGGCGACCGACGCCACTGAGGAAGATGCCGACTTCATTCGCACCTGATCGAGTTCGCGGGCCAGCCGCTTGATCTCCGCGTCTTTCTTCTCAAGTTCGGCTTTCAGCGCTTCTGCCGGCGACAGGGAGGCCTCTTCGGCTGCCCCATCCTTTCGCGTTTTTTGCGAATGGGTGGAACCCACGAAGCTTGACACCACGCTCTCCAGTTCATGGTCTCTCTGGAAATGATGCAGCGAACCTTCCCCGGTTACGGCTTCGATGCGCCTGACTCCCGACGACACGCTGCCTTCCTTCAGAACTTTAATCAGGCCGATCTCGCCGGTAGCTGCCGTGTGCGTTCCGCCGCAAAGTTCGGTGGAGAAGTCACCGATTTTGATTACCCGCACCTTGTCTCCATATTTTTCGCCGAACAGCGCCATGGCCTTGTATTCATTGATGGCGACATCGATCGGCACGTTTTCGATGACCTCGATCTTCTCGTTGCTCAGCACTTCCTTGTTGATCAGGTCTTCGATGTCCTGCAGTTCTTCGTCCGCGACGGCGGTAAAGTGCGAAAAGTCGAAGCGCAGGTGGTTCGGTGCCACCAGCGACCCCGCCTGCTTCACATGCTTGCCGAGAACTTCGCGCAATCCGGCCTGCAACAAATGTGTGGCGGTGTGGTTCCGCATGGTTGCCAGGCGGACATCGGCGTCAACCACAGCGTCAACTTTCTGCCCAACGCGCAGGGTGCCCCACCCTTCCGCGTTTTTTGCGGAGGGTAGGGATTTCACCACAACCTGATGCGCCCGAACTCCCTGAATCGGGTAGTAGCAGCCCTTCACCTCAGCCAGCACGGTGTTGTGATCGTCGCTATAGAGCCATCCCCGGTCGCCGACCTGGCCTCCGGATTCGGCGTAGAACGGGGTGTGGTCGAGAATGACTTCGCCTTCTTCGCCGGGCTTGAGTTCCTGCACGCCCTGGCCATTGTGGATAATGGCGAGAATCTCGCAGCCATTGGAGCGAGTCTGGCGGTAGCCTTCGAAGTCTGATTTCGGAAGCTGCTGGTAGGCTGGATTCGCCGTCTGCTTGGCCGCACCTTTCCAGGAGGCGCGAGCGCGTTCGCGCTGATCCTGCATAGCGCGATCGAAGCCTGCCTGATCAAATCCAATTCCGCGATCGCGCGTTGCGTCCTGAATGAAGTCGAGGGGCATTCCGAAGGTGTCGTAGAGTTTGAAGGCCTCTTCCCCTGGGAGACGCTTGTCTCGATCTCGAAGATCGGCGACCACGTCGGTCGTCCCTGTTCCCCCGACGCTTTCGTCAAAGCCGGCTAGCACCTCGTCGGTCGTCCCTGATAGCGTCCATCCCTTTTCCGCGCGGTCGAGAAGTGCCTCAAGCTTTTCGAGGCCAAGATCAAGCGTGTGTGCAAACCTCGTCTCTTCAGACTGGACTAGTTTCGACACTTGGTCTGCTCTTTCATTCAGTTCCGGATACGCATCCCGCATCAAATCGCGCACGGCAAAGATCATTTTGTTCAGAAACGGTTTGTCGTGGCCCAGCAATCGACCATGCGTGATCGCCCTTCGAATGATCTTCCTTAGCACATAGCCGCGGCCTTCATTCGATGGCAGCACGCCGTCTGAGATCAGAAACGTGGCCGCGCGCGAGTGGTCCGCGATGACGCGCAGGGAGGCCGCAGATTTAGAACCAGCCGAGCCCTGCTCGGCCTGGACGGGTGGGGCACCCGTCCCTACG
>JBARIF010000032.1:0-3384 GCA_049799615.1 Terriglobales bacterium | reverse complement strand
GTGAGCGACAGCTCTTCGCAAACTCCGTTCCAGCTATCCCCTTCCGGCCAGAAACTGCAATCTTTCGGGACGTTGGCGGATGCCTTTAGCGTCACTGCATGGACAGTCATAGTTGCTACTCCCTTCGTGTTGGCGCGCATCAGAAAACGCGGTTTTTTGATCACGCGCCGGTTTGCCGGGGGAGTCATCGCTTAAGGCTGGATCGTTTGCGCGTTCGATGAGCTGATTTTGCGTTCCAGGTATTGCAGGTAGCCAGGAGGAAGCGGCTGGAGCCTGATTTCCTCTAAGACAGGTAAGAAGTAATAAAGAGAACGCACCGGGGGCAGAGGGTGGGCCGGGTCGTGAGCGAGACGGCGTGCGGTGGCCAGGAGCAAAGCCGAGCGGACCAGATCCAGAGAGAATCCGCGCTGGTAGAGGATGGAAGCCAAATGCCGGTCGGAGCGGCTGAAGTGACGATGAGTATTCGGCAGTTGAAGATACAAACCGCGAAGGGCAAGGATGTAGGCCTGCTGGTTCATGCTTTGTTACGCCGGGCGGCGATCTCGATTTCACTTTCACGCACGCGATAGCTTTGACCTTCGAGAAGAGTGATGTCGGCATGATGGGTGAGGCGATCGAGCAAGGTGGCGATGGAAGTAGCATTGGGGAAGACAGTGTTCCAGTCTTTGAACGCTTTGTTGGTGGTAATAACGATGGAACGACGCTCGTAACGGCGGCTGACAAGTTCATAGAGGAGGTCGGCGGCATCGTCGTCATAGGAGAGATAGGCGAGTTCGTCGATACACAGCAAGTCGGGGCGGGCATAGTGTTGTAAACGGCGACGAAGGATCTGCGGGGAGTCGCGATGCAGATCGGAGAGGATGTCGGAAGCGGTACGAAACAGGACGGTGTAGCCGGCCTGAACGGCGGCGAAAGCGATATTTTGGGCCATCATGGTTTTGCCCAGGCCATTGGAGCCCATGAGGATGAAGTTGCGGGCTTCCGGGATGAAGTCCAGGGTGAGAGCCCGTTCGATGGTGGGGCGATCGATTTTCTTGGGCCAGTTCCAATCGAAGTCGGCCATAGGGCGGAAGCGGCCGATGCGAGCCAGGCGGAGACGACGTTCCAAGGAGCGGTGAGAGCGTTCTCGGACTTCAGCGCGGGCGAGTTCTTCCAGGATCAGTTGCGGCGACCAACGGGACTTGATGGCGCGCGCCAGGAAATCATCCAAGGCGTGAGCGGTGGCGTGAAGGCCGAGCTGAAGCAGTTGGGTTGGCAAATCATTCGTGGTGGCCGTCATCTTTGTCATCTTCCTTATGGTGCGAGAGTTGATCGTAAATATCCGAGCTAGCGGGTTGAACGTGTAGGTCGGCGAGATCCGGGCGGCGATCCAACTCGACTGGGCGCAGGGTCCGCAACTGTTTCCGTCGGCGGCGTTGATGGAGGATATAGGCGACGGAAGACACACGTGATGTTGCTTGTTGCAGGGCGAAGTGAATGGCCGAGCGTAGCTCCTCGGCGCCATAGTCATCGAGGAGCTGGAGGAGTTGAGTAGTAGCCGGAGCTAAGGATTCGCCACGGCGAAAAGCTTCCTGCAAGGTAAGTGTCAGAGCAAACACATGGCTGACAGATTGAATCCGCAGCCAGCGTGACTGCGCCACTTGATCAGCAAATTCTCGGCGGCCGGTCTTCGTCCCTTCGTTCAAGCCCGTGATCCCGAAGCGATCGTCGAACGCTTCAAGAAATGGTTCACACCTAGGTTAGCGGAGTACGGAGCCAAGTGAACGTCAGGATCTTACATTCCGTCTGAGCATCAAGAATTTGACACCGCGGGGAGCGACTAACTTGCGCCCACCGTCGAGGGACTGGCGCTTGGCGTCAAATGTATAATGACCTTTGCGTCTTCTTAGAGTGTGAGTTTTATTCCGAATTGCAACTGGCGCGGATTGAATGTGCCTCCCGCCTGGCCGAAGAAGGGATCGTTCAGGCTGTTCATGTCTGTCCCGCCCAATTGGAAATTGGTGTGATTGAAAACGTTGAACGCTTCTGCGCGGAATTGCAGGCGGAGGCGGTCGGAGAGCCGGAAATTCTTGAAGATCGAAGTGTCCACTGCCCAGTAACCCGGTCCGACAAAGGTGTTGCGGCCCAGATTGCCCACGCAGCCCAAGCAGGGTGCCGTAAAGAATCCCTTAGGAAGCTTGAAGCCGTCCGCCCATTGGGCATGTGTTGCATTCACATGGTTCGCGACGGCACTCGGACGGTCATTTGACGTTCCATCCAGGTTGTAGTCGGAACCCCTATTTATGCAGTGAGCTGGGTCGAAGGTACCGGGGTCACAAGCGTCAGGTACATCTACATCGGCCTGGAAAATCGGCCCCGACCCTGATCGGTAGGGCGACCAGTGTGCGCCGCTCTGGAAAGACCAGATTCCGTTCCATTGCCACCCACCCAGAACCGTCCCCGACCACCGGTGACTCTTCCGAAAAAAAGGCAACTCCCAGACGTAATTAAAGGTAAGCCGGTGACGGATGTCGAAGGTGGAATTGCCGCGGTCCAATCCTGGCAGGGTAGCGTCAGTGGATGCGGCGTCTCCTGCCGAAAGGCCGTCGACTGTTTGTCCGCCGACCCAGCCCGATCCCGAATCAATCGCATGGCTCCAGGTGTAGTTTCCAGAGACCTGCAACCCGTGGCTCATTTGTTTCTGCACGGAAAGCTGCAGGCCATGATAGATGGAATTTCCCGCGTTTTGCCAAACCCGAAGGACGCCCTGATTAGGATTGAGTCGCCCAACTGGATTGATTACGAAACCGTTCGCATCCTCATTCGTGTTGACCTGGCTGCATAGCCTGCGACCGAAATTGTCGCTGAGACAGGTACCCTCCGGCAGCCGCGCTCCCGGGATGCGATTTACGGACTGTGCCCGAAACAGTTTATGGCCGGCGGTTCCCACGTAGTTGAGTTGGGCGACGATTCCAGGCCGAACTTGATGCTGCACTCCGAGAAACCAGTTTTCGATATAGGGATCTCGAATCCCTTCTGGAAACACTATCGCCGTCCTGCCCGCGGCATGGGGGTTCGCCGGATCCCAACCCGATATGTTCCCCACGGCCTGCACGCCGCTCCCGGAATTCTGCTCCGGGGGTGCTGGTCCCACGAAGCTGGGAGTTCCGCCCCCCACAGGCCCGTACACAACATCACTGACATCTCCACGCGAGTAGTTGGTAGCTATGTCCAGCGAATAGTAGGGCAGGTTCCAACGCGTCTCGGAGAGTCGCTGGTAGAGCGTCCCGTTGTAAGAAAGCCCAAAACCAGCGCGCAACGAAGTTCGCCCGTTACCGAATACGTCCCAGGCAAAACCAATTCTCGGTCCAAAATTATTGTGATCACCGGCCCCGAGTGTAGAGG
>JBARIF010000031.1:0-22785 GCA_049799615.1 Terriglobales bacterium | reverse complement strand
GGGCAAAGCCCGCAGAACAATAAAGCGTCATCTATTCAGAAAATGAGCCACAGAACAAGGGATACGGTTACTCCGCGAAATGGACGGGCAGGATGCCCGCCCGACAGCCGGCGGGACGCGGGCGCTACAAATCCGGTTCCTTGCCCAATATCGTGCATCTAAGTTCATAACACGGTTAAGGTTGGGCTCAGGCCCGCGGTGATACATTATCTAGCGGCAACATGGCATTGACAGCAGACCGTAACGGGTTCTTCGGCCGGCATCGCTGGCTGGTATGGGCAGCCGGAATTGCTGTCGCCGTACTGCTGCTGGCGTCATTCATGTCGCGCGACGACGCGATTCCGGTACGCGCCGCAACGGTAGAGCGCAGCACGATTCGCAGTGTGATTTCGACCAACGGAAAGGTCGAACCATTGCAGAGTTTTGAAGCTCACGCGCCGGTCGGGACCACAGTAAAGAAGTTGCTGGTCAAAGAGGGCGATCGCGTAAAGAAGGGACAGCTCCTTGCCCAACTGGATGACGCCGATGCCCGGAGCCAGGCGGCCCGAGCTGCGGCCCTGGTCAGCGCTGCGCAAGCTGATGTGAGCGCCCTGGAAAGGGGCGGGAACCGCGAAGAAGTTCTGACCCTCGAAGCTCAACTGGTGAAGTCCCGCAACGAGCGCGACACGGCGCAACGTAATCTCGAAGCCCTCAAGCGCCTGCAACAGCAGGGCGCGGCCTCCCCCGGAGAAGTGAAGCAGGCGGAAGACCAACTGGCTGGAGCAGAGGCGGACCTCAAGCTGGTGCAGCAGAAACAGAAGGAACGCTATTCGCAGCCCGAGATCGCGCGTGTGGACGCGCAGAAGGCTGAGGCGCAAAGCGCCTATGCAGCGGCGGAAAATATTCTCAGTCAACTGAACATCCGCGCCCCGTTCGACGGCATTGTGTATGCGCTTCCCGTTCACCAGGGAGCTTACGTCAGTCCCGGAGACCTCGTCCTGCAGGAGGCCGACCTCTCGAAAGTTCTGGTGCGCGCCTACGTGGACGAACCGGACATAGGGCGGTTGGCGCCCGGACAAAGGATCGATCTCACCTGGGATGCAGTTCCGGGACGCACCTGGCAGGGCTCGGTGAGCACCATACCGTCCACGGTGAAGTTGTTGGGAACACGAAACGTGGGAGAAACCACCTGCATCGTGGACAACCAGGACTTCAAGCTTCTGCCCAACATCAACGTCGGAGTCACGATCGTGACCGCCGAGCACCCCAATGCGCTCACCATGCCTCGCGAGGCGGTTCGTCTGGATGACGGCAAGACTTTCGTCTACCAGATCGTGAACAACGAACTGCAACGGCGGGATGTTCAGACATCCATCTCGAATCTCACACAGGTGGAAATCACTAGTGGAGTTACGGAAAAGGCGTTGCTGGCGCTGGCTTCGACCAACTCCAAGCCGTTACGCGAAGGCGTGGCGGTAAAGGTAGTCCGTTAGGTGTACGAGAAATGAAATTACGGATCATCATTCTGTTCCTGGCCTTGTTCTCCGCCGTGGCCCTGGCGGCCGGCGACGATTCTGCTCCCGCGCTGCTGGCTGCCGGGCGCGCCGACGAAGCCATTAATACCCTGCGTTCCAAGATCAGCACGTCTCCCAGCGACGGCGAAGCTCACAACCTGCTGTGCCGCGTGTATTTTTCCATGGGCGACTGGGACCGCGGCATTTCAGCCTGCGAGAAGGCGGTGGCACTCGATCCCAACAACAGCCGTTACCACATGTGGCTGGGGCGGATTTATGGCGAAAAGGCGGACGCAGCAAACTTTCTAAGTGCAGCCTCTCTGGCCGGCAAAGTACGCAACGAGTTTGAAGCGGCAGTGAGACTGGATCCGAATAACGTGGACGCGCGCAGCGACCTGGGCGAATTTTATCTGGAAGCGCCCGGCATCGTCGGCGGCGGTCGGGATAAGGCCGAAGCGCAGGCCCAGGCGCTGGGCGCGCTTGATCCCGCCAAAGCTGACTATCTCAAGGGCCGCCTTGCCGAGAAAAAGAAGGACTTTTCCACGGCGGAAGCGGAATACCGCGCCGCTATTGAGGCCAGTCACGGCAGCGCCCTCACCTGGTTCAACCTGGCGCTGTTTTTCCGCCATCGTGAACGCTGGAATGACATGGAAGACGCCATCAATCACGCTGTCTCGGCTCAGGTTGATCGCCCGGAAATTATCATGGAGTCGGGAGAAGTGCTGCTGCGCAGTGGCCGCAACTTCCCGGCGGCCGTGCAATATTTGCGTCGCTATCTGGCGCTGAATTCGAAGGTCGAAGAAGCTCCGGCATTCAAGGCCCACTACCTGCTGGGCACTGCTCTGGAGAAGCAGGGTGACAGGCAGGGAGCTGCCCAGGAATATCGCGCTGCCCTTTCTCTGGCCAGGAATTTCTCGCGCGCCCAGGAAGCTCTGGACCGGCTCAACCGCTGAAAAGCAAAATCCACGTAGGCCCGGACGCCCTCATCCGGGCGGGCGAGCGAAGCTCGTCGTGGTTTTCTGTCTGCAGCCGGGCACAAACGGGACTCGCGTTTTCGATTGCAAACGCAACTACCAGCCGGGCTATGCCCGGCCGGGCGGGTGAGGACACCCGCCCCTACGTGAGATCATTGAGCACAATCCCATCGAATTTCTTAGGAAGGTGAAGAGATGAACCTCGCTCCTCGCTGCGTTCCGCGTCTTTGTGGCTTCCTGATCGTTGTCCTTCTCGCCCTACCCGATCTGGCCGCCGAGCCTTTACCGCTGAAGCGCGCCGTCGAACTGGCCCTCTCGCACAGCACGACCGCGGCTGCAGCCAACGCTGACGAGCAGCGCGTCTTTGCTTCCTATCGCGAAGCGCGGAACCAGTACATCCCGCAGTTCATTCTCGGCTCGGGCCTGGGCAAATCCTGGGGATACCCGTTGAGCCTGGAGGGTTCGGCGCCCTCGATCGTGAATCTCAACAGCCAATCAGCCGTTTTCAATCCGTCTCTAAGAGATTTTGTTCGCGCCGCCAAAACGGACTGGAACGCCTCCACCTTGCAGACCAAAGATCAGCGCAATCAGGTGATTCAAGACACCGTGCTGAGCTATGCCGAACTGAGTAAGTGGGAAGCGCTAATGGGACACTTGCAGGAAGAGCACGCGGCCGCGCTCCAGACCGAGCAACAGGTCAGCGAGCGAATCAAGGAGGGGGTTGACAGTCCCATCATGCAGAACAAGGCGCATCTCAGCACAGCGCGTCTTCGCTTGCGGCTGGCGGAGGCGCAAGGCGCCATCGATGTCATCCGCAACCGGCTTTCGCACCTGACCGGGCTGCCGGCCGCCGGCATCGAAACCGAGTCCGAGTCGATGCCTGCCCTGCCGGAAGTCAAACAGGAGGACGATCTGGCGGGAAAGGCGGCGCAGACCAGTCCCGGCGTGCTGGCAGCGGAAGACCGGGCTGCAGCCGAGAGCCTGCGGGCCCGCGGTGAACACCGCGCCATGCTGCCATCGGTGGACTTCGCCGCCCAATATGGTCTGCTGGCCGCTTACAACAACTATCAGAATTTTTTTCAGCCCGGCAGCTTTGAGCGGCACAACGCCACGCTGGGAGTGGTCATCAAGTTGCCTCTCTTCAGTCCCACCCAGCGCGCCCGCGCCGAAGCCGCCGATGCTCTCGCCCTGAAAGCCAGGAAGGACGCGGAAACGGCCCGGAACCAGGTCTCGGAAGAAACTCTGCGCCTGCAGCGTTCGGTGGAACAGATGGCCGCGGCCAAGGAAGTGGCCGATCTGGAATATCAGGTGGCGCAATCCAATCTGGAGTCGCTGCGTGTGCGTGTGGATGCCGGCAGCGCTGGCTGGCACGACGTTCAGGACGCGCGCGAGCAGGTGAACGAGCGTTACAGTTCGTTACAGGACGCAAATTTTGAGCTGGAACGGGCCCGCATCACACTATTGCGAGCCACCGGCGAACTGGCCACCTGGGTGGGGGCCGGCCAATGATCGAGGGCGTACATAACTGCAATTATGGCAAGGATTTGGGGCGCTGTCGCAACTCAACGGATGTACCTTGAATGTACCTGGTCTGCGGGTAATATTCGTGCCGAAATGTTAATATAACCTACTGACAATTATGCCTTTAAAAACACTTTTCCTGAATCCGCCGTCGTTTGAGAATTTTGACGGCGGCGCCGGTTCGCGGTGGCCCGCCACACGCGAGATTGAGTCCTACTGGTATCCCGTCTGGCTGGCGTACCCGGCCGGCATGCTGGAGGGAGCTCGCCTGGTCGATGCTCCTTCGCACCATATTTCCGCCGAGGAAACCATCAAGATTGCTCAGGACTACGAGTTTCTGGTCCTCTACACCAGCACGCCCGGTTTTCCCGGGGACATCGGGCTGGCGCAGGCGATCAAGAACGTCAATCCCACGATCAAAATTGCCTTCGTGGGACCGCATGTCACCGTGCTGCCGGAACGCACGCTGAAAGATTCTCCGGCCATCGATTTTATTTGCCGCAAAGAGTTCGACTATTCCGTGGTCGAGTTCGCGCAGGGCAAGCCGCTGGAGGAAATTCTCGGAATTTCGTATCGGAAGAACGGAGCGGTGGTCCACAATCCCGACCGCCCGCAGATTCAGGACCTGGATGCCCTGCCCCACGTCACCGATATCTACCATCGCGATCTCGATCCCCGGCGTTATTCCGTGCCCTTTCTGCTCCATCCCTATGTGTCGCTGTACTCCACTCGGGGATGCCCGGCGCAGTGCACCTTCTGCCTGTGGCCACAGACCACCAGCGGTCACGCCTGGCGCAAGCGCTCCACCGACGACGTGGCCCGCGAAATGGCCAAGGCCAAGGAATACTGGCCCTGGGTGAAGGAATTCTTTTTTGACGATGACACCTTCAACATTCAGAAAGCGCGCACGGTCGAACTCTGCGCCAAGCTGAAACCGTTGAATATAACGTGGTCCTGCACTTCGCGCGTTACTACCGACTACGAGACTCTGAAGGCGATGAAAGAGGCGGGTTGCCGGCTCCTGATCGTGGGCTATGAATCCGGCGACCAGCAGATTCTGAAAAACATCAAGAAGGGCGCTACCATCGAGCGCGCACGCCAGTTCACCAAGGATTGCCACAAGCTCGGATTGGTCGTGCACGGCGACTTCATCCTGGGCCTGCCCGGCGAGACGCGGGAAACCATCAGCAACACCATTAACTTTGCCAAGGAGCTGGACGTAGAGACCATCCAGGTGTCGGTGGCGCACGCTTATCCTGGTACTGAACTCTACGACTACGCGGTGAAGAATGGCTTCATGGTGGCGGACACCAAGATGGTGGATGAGGGCGGACACCAGTTGGCTCAAATCCAGTATCCCGGCCTGCCGGCGGACGAAATCATGGAGTCTGTGCATCGTTTCTACGACGAGTATTACTTCCGGCCCAAGGCCATCTATCGCATCCTGAAGAAGGCCGCATTCAACAGCGGGGAGCGCAAGCGTCTCTACAAGGACGCCAGGAGCTTCCTGAAACTTCGCGCTTCCCGCAACAAGTGGGTCAAGGAAAAACGCGAACGCGGCGACTCTGCGACTGTGGTCGAGCCCATGAAGGCCTAAAGGCGAAAGAAAGACCGTGTGACATTTCGCAAGTATCTGGTGCTGGCCGGGGTCACCTTGTTCGCTGCGATCGGCGATACGTTTCTCGCGCGCGGCATGAAGCAGGTAGGCAACATTTCCCTGCACAGCCTGCCTGATCTGGTCTTCACCATTCTGGATCCCTGGGTTGCCCTGGGAATTTTGTTTCTGCTGGCATTCTTCGCGGCTTATATGACAGCCCTGTCCTGGGCTGATCTCACCTACGTACTGCCCGCCACGTCTCTGGGATACGTATTGCTCGCCCTGATTGCCAAATTCTTTCTCCATGAACAGGTGAGCACCTTGCGCTGGGTCGGGATTGGTCTCATCTCGGCTGGAGTCGGCTTCGTCACGCAAGGCCCCGCCTTGACTCGCCATCCCCCTCATCAGGAGCAGTCGCACAAAGAGCCGGAGACTGTGGGTTCGAGGGCCGAGCCATGAAACACGCATACACCTGGGGTGCGATTATGGCGGTTGTCCTGGCCTCCACCGCCGGAGATGTGCTCCTGTCTCGCGCCATGAAGAAAGTGGGCGACGTGGGGGATCTGTGGCGCCGTAGCGGGCTGGTCACCGTGGTGGGGCGCATCCTTGGTCGTCCCAGCTTTATGTTGGGTATTTTCATGATGGCGGTGGCGTTTTTCAGCCTGCTATTCGCCTTGTCCTGGGCGGACGTGAGCCTGGTGGCTCCCGCCTCCGCTTCCCTCACCTTCGTGGCCAACGCCGTGGCCGCAAAGATTTTCCTGCATGAACGGGTCGATCACCGCCGCTGGATAGCCGCCCTGCTGGTAGCTGGCGGCGTGGTGCTGCTGGCCGCCTAGTACTCTCCCTTCTGTCTCAGCGAACCCGACCCTTGGCCTCCGACAGGATGTCTCCGGCGTTACTAAGGTCCATAACCAAGGTTACTTTTGCTAAACCGGGACGGTGTTAGAGAATGCGTGGGAGCGGTTTCGCCTAACGTATTGATAACACAGCTTCTCGACGCGGCCTGGAGGCGAGTTCCAGTATGGAACCTACAACCTCCCACGTAGTTGGAACAATCCTACAGAGGTTTCGAGCAGCAAAGGATTTGACCACAAGGAAGGAATCAGTTTGCCGGACAGTAATTCATTTTCGCTGATATCGCCGATGACGGACTCCTCCACCATGAACCTGGGACGGGCGATGCTGTTTCTTGGGCTGGCATTGATTCTGGCATGCCTGGCCAGTTCCAGGGCCTATGGCGATGTAGGCGTGGTGCTCAACGAATCGCTCGACACCAGTGTGGCCCGAATCACGGGCTCGGGGCACAGCGCGGTTTACTTTTCGCGCATTTGTCCGGCGTCTCCGGTCAGGCTTCGGCTCTGCCTCCCCGGAGAGCAGGGCTCGGTCATGAGCAACTACACCACCCTGGGGGAAGATCAGCCTTTCGAATGGAATGTGGTGCCCCTCAGCGTGTACCTGTACGGGGTCGAGAACCCGCGCTACCGGCCGATCGTCGGCTCCCAGAAAATCAAGCGCGTGCTGGAAGAAAGGTATCGCCAGAATTACCTCGCCGACTATTGTGCCAGCGAGTCCTGCCAGACCAGCAACAAGGCGGAGTGGCGTGAGATGGTCGGCGCCACCCTAGCCCGTAGTATCTATGTGTTCGTGGTGGCCACTACGGTCAAGCAAGACCTCGCCCTGATCGACGAATTTAATTCGCTTCCCAACGAAAACCACTTTAACGGCATGACCCGTAATTGCGCCAATTTCACCAGGCGCGTGATCAACACCTATTTCCCCAACGCCACCGGGCCCGATTACATCAACGACTTCGGCATGACCACTCCGAAAGCCATAGCCCGCTCTTTCACGCGCTACGCCCACCGGCATCCGGAGGCGGATTTCCGGGTGCTCCACTTTGCACAGGTGCCGGGCACCATCAAACGCAGCAGCGAGTGCCGCAGTGGAACCGAGCAACTGATCCGTTCCAAAAAGCTGCTGGTGCCCATGCTGATCTTTGCCGACCATGTGCTGCCGTTCGCGGCGGCTTCCTACATCCTCACCGGGCGCTTCAACCCGCAGGGTGAGCTGGAAAAACATCCGACCATCGAAGCCACGGAAGCGGAGTATCAAATCAAGCAGGCCCGGGCCGCGAATAACGATGCCCGCGTCGAAACACTCGAGGCGGACAAAGATCGACAGCTCGCCCGGGTGGTGGGCACGGCCGAGGAATGGAAGCAGTATCGCGCTGCTTTCGCCTCCGTGGTCACGGAATCCGCCGCTGAGCCGGGCACCTCGACCAGCGGCTCTTTGAAGACGTTCTTTCGGAAGCTGAACGAGGCCGGCACTCCCGTGGCGGACCGCAATGGCGCGCTCTGGATGGAATTTTCCGATGGCGACGAATCGTCTCGGGTCGGCTTGAGCGCCAGCAATGTCTTCAGTGCGGGTACGGACTCAGACCTGGCCTACCAGCTGGTTCTGGCCCGCGTCGGGCACGTCCTAAAAAGTCCAAAACACAGCCGCGAGAGCATGGTGGAATTCAAGAAGGATTGGAGCCTGCTGCAATCCGTGCGCTCCAATCGGGCTAGCGCGTTCGCCAAGGCGGCGCCCGCCTTCGGCCTGGGCGACAGTGCTCTGCCCGGCACCGAATAGTCCGACCGGCTGCGTTCGAGCGCAAATAAATTCCCATCTAGCGCAAACTATTTCAGCCGTCAAGCTCGCCTGGGAAATTTCATCCGTTCGCGTCCTGTCTTTCTTGCTATGATTCTCTTCCTGCCATGCGCTGTGTCCGCAGTTGCGTCCGGATTGTTCCGCTGTTCCTGACTTTTGTGCTTGCCTTCGGAGAGGCAGGGTCACCCGGTCCCGTCATTTCAAGTGAGACTCGAGCGGTCCCGCCAGCGATGGTCATCGGCTTCGTCGGCGGCTTCGTCAAACACGATGATCGCGTTCACAGCACGGTGCAGGTGGTCGAACACCTGCGCAATGAATATCCCGAAGGCGTGTATGTACAAAGTTTCGCGAACCGTCACCGCGATCAAGCCTACAAGGAAGTTTTGCGGCGCCTGGATGGGAACCACGACGGCAGGTTGTCAGCGGAGGAGAAACAGCAGGCTCGCATCATCATATTTGGTCATAGCTGGGGCGCCTCTGAAACCGTATCTCTCGCGCGAAAACTCCAACGAGACGGCATTCCCGTCATGCTCACGGTCCAGGTGGATAGCGTAGCCAAAATCGGCCAGAACGATGCCGTGATCCCCGCCAACGTGGAAGAGGCGGTAAATTTCTACCAGCCCAATGGCATCGTGCACGGGCGCTCCCTAATTCGGGCCGCAGACCCGGCACGGACTGAAATTCTGGGAAACTACCGCTTCGACTACAGGGCGAATCCCATCAGTTGCGAAGGGTACCCCTGGTTCGACCGGTTCGTGGTGAAAGCACACACCGAAATTGAGTGCGATCCCAAGGTGTGGAGTCAGGTGGAATCGTTGATCTACTCGAAACTGTCGCCGGAAGCGCGCAACACCGCCGCGCGCTGACACGTGGCGGCGCGTGCCCACACCTGTCCGACCGGGCAAGGCCCGGCTCGGTTTTTCGGCCACCTCAATTGAAGAAATCCAGACGAGCTCCGCTCGTTCTCCACGGACGAGGGCGTCCGGGGCTACGTGATTCGTGGCACGGCGTCAACCAAACAGCCGCATGAAACCTGCCGGCGCTAGGTCGGGCACTAGAAAAGCAGCATCGCGCCGTCCGGCGACCCGGGCCACGCATTGCGCGGCTGCGTAGCCACTGCGTACCGCGCCTTCCATGGTGGCCGGCCATCCCGTGGCGGTCCAGTCTCCCGCCAGAAAGATGCGCGGCCATACTGTCTCTGGACTCGGCCGGTGCGATTCGATGCCGGGCCGCGGCGAGTAGGTGGCGTGAACTTCCTTGATCACCGTGGACTTCACCAGGTTGGCAGCCCGCGCCCCGGGCAGAAACTCACGCAGCTCCGACGACGCCAGGTCAATAATTTCCTGACGAGATTTGTCGACCAGGGTCTTCGATGAGCTGACCACCAGCTCAACGTAGCTATTTTCGGCCGCCGCACCCGACGCGACCAGCAGCTTCGACTTGTGGAACATCCACTGGATGGTACGGTCGAGCAGCACCGCGTGGTCAAGGTCGGTGATCTGGCGATCGAACCACATGTGAATGCCCGTAATCGGCGAGGTCTCGAAGCGGCTGAGAGTCTGCCGCAGCGGCTCCGCGGCCGTGGTGTCTGGCAACATCCGTGATAGCACGTCGAAGGGCACGGCGAAAATTACGAAATCGAAGCTCTCTTCTCCGCCCGGCAAAAGCAGCTTGACATCGGCAAACTCGGCCCGGAACGATTCGGCAGCGGCGCGGAACCGTATCTTTCCCCCGCGCGCGGTCATGTAATCTCCGGCCCGGCTGTAGAGCTCGGTAAGCGGAACCGTGGGCACGCCCATGCGTCCCGCCGTCCGGGATTTCAGAAACGACTCACGCATGACCTGGGCCGCATAAGGGATCGAGATGAGATCAATTTCCTCGTTCAGCGCGCTGACCAGGACAGTCTTCCAGAAGCGATCGATAGCACGCTCGGTTTGCCCGTGGCGGCGCAGCCACTTCAGAAAGGACTCCCCGGTGTCGCGCGGCGCGATGGGAGTTAAAGCCGCCAGCCCTGCCGCTATGGCAAGTTTGTCCGTAAGGTTGAGACATGACGCACGCAGAAATGCGGGCGCAGTATGCAGAGGAGCAGGCAGCACCGAAGGTTTGATTACCGAGGCGCGTCCGCCGGGCTCAAGAAAGGTCATGCGGTCGTACCAGCGAATCTTGTCCTCGACTCCAATACGCTGGTAGAACTCGATGAGATTGGTGCAGCAGCCCAGTAGAACGTGCTGGCAGTTGTCCACCACCTCGCCCGTGCCGGGATGTTGATAGGACGATGCCCGGCCGCCCAGGTAGGCGCGCCGCTCGAATAGGGTGACGCGAAAACCACTTTCAGCCAGCGCGCTGCCGGCTGCCAATCCCGCGAGGCCGCCTCCTACCACTGCTACTCTTGGGGATTGTGTCCAGCGCTCCGTCATCAAGCCAGGCGTTTAACCAAACCCTTTCCCAGGATGATGACTTTCTCGCGCACTGTGAGCTTGATCTTCTTGCCGAAGACGTCATACTTGCGCTCCGAGATTTTTTCCAGCAGGCGGCGGTAAATGCTGACCAGCACCCAGAGTGCGGGCTGGCTGTCCTCGTCGATGAGCAGCATTAACTCGCGCGCGGCGTCGTAGTATTCACGAGCCCGATCGGCTTCGGCCGCGAGCAGCCAGCGCAACCGCTCCGGAATCGCGGCCTGGCGGAACTCTGAGGGCACAATCTTGAAACGGTCGAGGTCTTCGGCGGGAAGATAAATCCTGCCCATGCCGGCATCTTCCTGAATGTCGCGGATGATGTTGGTGAGCTGAAATGCCAGCCCGAGATTTTCCGCCAGCCCTTCGGCAGCGGGATCGCGATAACCGAATATCCGGATGCAAACCAGACCGACCACCGAGGCCACACGATAGCAATACAAGCGGAGATCGCTGAAGCTGCGGTAAAGCACCTGGGGCGCGTCCTCTGAAGATGGATCCGCCGTCCTGTCCTGGATATCCATACCGGTGCCGTAGGCCAACTGATCGAGCAGTTCGACGGGGACCTTGAAGCGCCGCTGGGTATCGGTCAGGGCCAGAAGTACAGGATCATCGGTGGGGTGACCGGATTCGGCGCGATGGAAAGCATCCAGCCAGGCCTCGAGCCTTTGCCGTCTTTCATAAGACGGCGTTTTGAAGTCATCGGCAATGTCGTCGCAGCGCCGCATGAAGGCGTAGACCGCGCACAGCGCCTGCCGCTTGGCCTGCGGAAGAACCAGAAACGCGTAATAGAAATTCTTGGCCGCCGATCGGGTAATGCTGCGGCAGACCGAATATGCGACCGCGATTTGCGACGAAGTCGGCGAAAACGGCGAGGGCATGGGTTGCACGGCGGCGCTCATACCCGTTTCCCCAGCAGCTTGCCTAGCGCAGCCCGGGCCACCAGCGCTAGTTTGCGGGTCTTTGAGATGGCGGGACGCTGGCCCAGCACGGCATGTCCCTGGCGCTCGATGGCGTTCAGAATTTCCTGCCCGCCACGGCTGAATAACTCGAGATCGATGGCCAGTTCACGGTCCACCTGTTGGATCAGGGGCAAGCCGCGTTCGAACCATTGCCGCGTCCGATCCGCCTCGAAGCGCATCATTTGGCGAAATTCCGGCGTGTTGCGGGCAGACGAAATATCTTCTTCGCTTACCTGGTAGCGGCACAGGTCCTCAAGCGGGAGATAGATCCGCCCTTTGGCGTAATCGTCGCTCACGTCCTGCCAGAAATTGGCCAGTTGCAACGCGGTACAAGTGAAATCGGAAAGGGCCTGCCGATCGGCGTCGCGATAGCCGCAGAGATACAGAACCAGATGCCCGACCGGATTCGCCGAATAGCGGCAGTAACCGAGCAGATCATGGAAGCTTTCGTAGCGGGTGACGGTTTGATCCTGGCGGAAGGCTTTCAGCAGGTCGTCGAAAGGCTGTTTAGGGATATCAAACTTCCGCACGGTCTCTTGCAGCGCGACAAAGACCGGGTGGCGCGGCGAGCCCGCGTAGCAGGCATCGAGCTCCGATTGCCACTGGTCGAGCATCTCGAGCGAGGCATCCGGGTCGCCCACCTCGTCGCCCAGATCGTCTGAAATCCGGCAGTAGGCATAGACATTGAAAAAATGCTGCCGCAGCCGCTGGGGTAGAAACCAGGTAGCGACAGAGAAATTCTCGTAGTGACTGCGGGCCAGGCTGCGGCAGTACTCCTGGGCCTCAGCACGGGAAGGCGCTCGTTCGGGGATCGCATATCCCGGCGGGAGCCGGTTCCAGCCGGAAGCAAGCGGGGTGGGCACAATACGGGAGTCGTTGCTGGCGATGGATGACACAGTCAGTTTCGTCCCCCCGTGTGAAAATGCTGATCTTCAACCGCAAGACGTCGCCGGCAAGGCTTTCTACAAAACCGAAGTAGAAAATTAACCGGTTATCGTCTCGCTACCTCTTGAAGCCGTCGCCGAACTTGGCCTCAATGACCAGGAATGATTGCCGTCTTGATATCACCGTTGCGGTTCAGCATGTGGCGGAGGACTTGCTGCAACCGGGATAGGGGTGCCTCTCCGGTGATGTAGTCCGTAGAGCGAATCTTCTTTTCCGCGATCAGGGCAAACGCTTTGCGCACCGTTTCCGGCGTGTGATGGAACGTGGCCTTCAGCGTAACTTCCGAATAGTGCAGGCGATTGGTGTCCATCTGGACCTTGGTGCCGCTGGCGCATCCGCCGAAGAAATTGACGGTGCCGCCCTTGCGCACCATGTCGATGGCCCACTCCCAGGCTTCGGGACGGCCGACAGCCTCGACCACAACATCGCTGCCGCGCTTTTCGGGGGAGATCAGCCGCACGGCTTCCACCGCGTCTTTTACTTTGGTGATCTGCACCACTTCGTGCGCGCCCATGCGCTTGGCGGCTGCCACCTGGGAATCCCGTTTCACTACGGAGATTACATTGCATCCAGTGGCTTTGGCGACCTGCACAAACATCAGGCCGATGGGCCCGCCGCCTATGACGGTGACGGTGTCTCCGATTTCGACGCCAGTCTCATGCAGTCCGCGCAGCACGCAAGCCAGCGGCTCCACCATGGCCGCTTCTTCGTAGGTAACATCGGCAGGGACCGCCAGCATGTTGGTTTCGACGATGCGGCGCGGAATGCGAATGTACTCCGCGTAGGCGCCGTTGTTGAACAGGAGGTCTTCGCAGAGATTTTCCTGGTGCTTGGAACAGTAGAAGCACATCTGGCAGGGCGCCGAGTTTAGCGCCACCACCCGCATGCCCTTCTTGAAGCCGCGGACGCCGTGTCCGACCTCTTCTATCACTCCGGCCAATTCGTGCCCGAATAGCGCCGGCGGTACAATCATGCGCGCGTGATAGCCGCGCTGGTAAACCTTCAGGTCGGTGCCGCAAGTCAACGCGACCTGCACTTTGACCAGCACTTCTCCGTCGCCAACGCGAGGGATGGGTACTCTTTCAATTTTTACGTCCTCTTTGCCATAGAGGACGGCCGCTGTCATCTTACCGTTCACGCTCGGATTCCTTCCCACGAGCTGCCCGGTTGAATCGCTATTTTCATAGAATCGGGTTGGGGGTGGGCAGCCAGCTTCAGAGCTTCGACGCTGCTCGACAGCGAGAATCGATGCGTAATCAACCGTTCCAGATCCATTTCACGGTTCATAACAAACTGCACCGAAGCCTCTTGCAGATCGACCGAAGCGCTATACGACCCCAACAGCGTTTTTTCATCGACGCAAACTGCCCCAGGGTCAAATGTTGACTCCCCATGAACGGTCTGCGCGAACAGCAAAACCCGGCCTCCAGGACGCACCGCATCCATCGCAGTCCGGATTAAACCATGACCACCGACCGCCAGGATGGCTGCATCTGCACCGCGTCCTTCGGTCTGCTCACGCACCGCTTTCACCACCTCGGTACGCGAGGCATCAATATTGTTCCCCAAGCCGTAACTTGTAGATATTGTAAGCCTCTGGGGATACAAATCGGAAGTGACTACGGTGGAGCCTGTCCGTTTAGCCAATACACTCAATATGATACCGATGGGACCTTGACCTATTACTACAACCGTCTCATCCGGCTGTAACGCCAATCTTTCGATTCCCTTCATGCAGGTGTTCACGGGTTCGACAAAACAGGCCTGCTCGAAAGAAACATCTTTCGGAATGCGCACCGTGCCCCTGCGCGCAATCCAGTCCATCACCCGGACATATTCGGCGAAGCCGCCGCCCGAGGGTTCGAAGCCGGCGGTGCAGCCTACTTTCTTGTAGGTCTCGCACTGGGCAAACGTTTTGTGCCAACAGTAGTAACAATCGCCGCAGGGGATGTGATGGAAGACGACCACTCGGTCGCCGGACTGAAAGTCCCGCACACCCGCGCCCACAGCGGCAATCACGCCCGCGGTCTCGTGACCAAAAATGCGGGGCGCGGAGTGCGAGCCGGTGGCAATTTTCTTCAGATCGGTGCCGCAGATCCCACAAGTGTGCACCCGCAGAAGCAATTCGCCGGCTCCAATCGGCGGCACCGGGACAGTCTCCAGGCGGACGTCGTTCACGCCGCGATACACGGCAGCCAGCATGGTGGCAGGAATGGCCTGCTTGCTTTCTTCGATTGCGAGTTGTCCGGCTATAGCCATGATCGAATCTGAGGAGCCCTCATCAATTCTGATTCTGCCCTCCGGAACTCGGATGCAAGCCCGGTTCCGGGTCCCCCACTTCTTCCGGTTCCAGGTTGTACTGTTCCAGCCATCCGCAAAGCGCGGCGGCGGCCTTGTTGCTGTTCTGTGCCAGCCGAAATACCTTGAGCCAAAGCCAGGGGCGGAGAGCCACGAACCCGGCAAAGGCCGCGGTGCGAAACTGCCCCTCGCCGGTGACGAATCGAGCGAGCGGAGGCATCTCAAAATCGGCTTCGTCGGAAATAGCTTTGAGCCCGACGAAGGTGATGTCGTGCGCCTGGGCTCCCCGAGCCACGGCTGCCGCTTCCATGTCCACCGCGTGCGCCCAGTAGGCATCCGCCAGCTTGGCTTTCTGCTGGACGCTGACCGGTTGGTCAACACTGACCAGCACCCAATGTCCCACCGCGGCCTCGACCCGGCTCCCATCTTTGGCGTCGATCACGCAAACCGGGGCCAGCACGGTGCCCACCTTCAGCGTGGAATCGAGCGCCCCGGCGAATCCAACAGACTGCACCAAAGCCGGTGCATACAGATTGATGATGGCTTCGGTCGCTCGCCGGGCCGCTTCCGGCCCCATGCCCCCGCAAACCAGCACGGCGCGCTCGTTCTCGAAAAACTTGTACTTACGGCCGCCAAATTCGCGTTCGACGGCCTGCCATTGCTTGATCAGCGGGCGCACTTCGCGCTCCAGGGCAGCTACGATCGCGATTTTCGCTTGATTGGGCAATGTCAAAACCTTGCCGAGCCTTGCTCGGCCAGACCGGGTCCCTTCGACTTCGCTCAGGGCAGGCTCCGACCCGGCCCCACACGGTTTTTGCGTGACCTACGCATATCCGTTTGCCTGAAACCACTCGACCGCCCGTCGCAAGGCGTCATCCACCGGGACGGTTTTCCATCCCAGGTCGCGCTCCGCTTTGCCCGAAGACACGAACATCTTTTTTCGGCCCATGCGGACGGCATCGATGGTGGCGCGAGGTTCGCGATTACGGATGTATCCCGTAACTACCTGATCGACTACGCCGGTCGCCAGGGCGACCACGTACGGAACTTTTATCTTGGGCGAGGGCAGTCCGGTGATGACGGCGAGCTTGTCGAGAATCTGCTTCAGCGTAAGGTTCTCGCCGCCCAGGATGTAGCGCTCCCCGCTTCTTCCCTGCTCCAGCGCGGCCACATGACCGCGGGCACACTCGGCCACATCCACCAGATTCAGGCCGGTGTCCACATAAGCGGGAAACTTCTTCTTGAGAAAATCGACCACGATTCGCCCGGTCGGCGTCGGCTTGATGTCCCGCTCCCCTACCGGAGTCGTAGGATTTACCACTACTACATCCATTCCCGATCTCCCGGCCGCCATCGCGATTTCTTCCGCCATGAACTTCGAACGTTTGTACGGACCGATCATGTTGGCCAGGGAGACCGGCGATTCTTCGTTGGCCAGGTGCCCATTCGATTGAAATCCCATGGTCGCGACGCTCGAGGTGTACACCACCCGGCGCACTCTGCTTTCCCGCGCTGCTTCCAGAATCGCCTTTGTGCCCCCAACATTGGACCGATACATCTGGTCGGGATCGCGGACCCACAGCCGATAATCGGCCGCGACATGAAATAGCACATCGCATCCCGCCACGGCCTTCTTCAGGGAGGCGGCGTCGCGCAGGTCGCCGATCACTCGCTCCGCTTGCAGCTCCTGGATGTTCCTGAGATCGCTGCTGGAGCGGACCAGAAGCCGAAGATCCGCGCCCTGCGCGGCCAGAGCGCGGGCCACATGACTGCCCACAAATCCCGTCGCGCCGGTGACGAAAGCCAGCATTTGGCATTTTGCACTTGGCAATTGGCCCGAAGCGTTGCGCCTTCGACGTGCAAGGCTAAATGCCAGGAGCCAATTGCCAACTGCTAAGCACTGCTTCTCTCCGCCATCACTTTCTTGTACGTAGTCAACGCGATCAGTGGGAAGTATTGCCGGTACATGTGGTACATCAGATAGAAGACACGGGGGAAGCCGGTGCCGGTAAAATGGGGCTCGTCCCATGATCCGTCTTTCTTTTGGGTGCGTAGCAGGTAGGCGATGCCTCGCACCACGCAGTCGCTGCGAGTATCATGAGCGGCCAGCAATCCCATAACGGCCCATGCCGTCTGCGACGGAGTGCTGGGGCCGACGCCCTTGGTATTGGGGTCGTCATACGAACCGCAAGTCTCGCCCCATCCCCCGTCCGGGTTCTGCACCATGCGCAGCCACTCGGCGGCCTGCTGCACGTAAGGCTCGTGATGATCGACTTCCATGGCTTCCAGGCCGCGCAGCACCAGCACGGTGCCGTAAATATAGTTGACTCCCCAACGTCCAAACCATGAGCCGTCCGGTTCCTGCTCGGCGCGGATAAACTTCAGCGCCTTCTTCACCGCGGGATGGTTTTTGTCGTAGCCGTAAGCCGCCAGCATCTCGAGGATGCGGCCGGTGATATCGACTGTCGCCGGATCGAGCATGGCGTTATGGTCGGCAAAAGGCACGTACTGGAACACCATGCGGTCGTTGTTCTTGTCGAACGACGCCCAGCCGCCGTTGCGGCATTGCATGGAGAGAATCCAGTCAATGGCGCGCTGGACGGACTCGCGCAGATAGCGTCCGTTGGGATGATCGACGTGGGTCAGACCCAGACAGACCATGGCGCTGTCGTCCACGTCGGGATAGAACTCGTTGTTGAACTCGAAATACCAGCCTCCAGGCTGGCCGTGTTTGTTCTTCACTTTCCAGTCGCCCGCGATGCGGACCTGTTTCTGCAGGATCCAGTCGGCGCATTTCACCATGCGGGGATCGGCGGCCGGCACGCCGCTCTCGCCCAGCGCGAACAGGGCGTAGGCCGTGTCCCATACCGGCGACTTGCAGGGCTGCATGCGGAAGGTGTCTTTCTCCTCGATGCCTAACTTCTCGAATTCATCCATGGCGCGAATCACCTGGGGATCGTCCACGGAATATCCCAGGCAGCGCAAGGCGATGATGGAATTCATCATGGAGGGAAAAATCGCTCCCAGCCCGTCGCTCATCTCGAAGCGTTCCAGCATCCATTTCTCGGCGACTTTAAGGGCAATGGAGCGCAGCGGCCGGATGTGCACCCGCTCAAACCAGTGAGTCAGGCGGTCGAACGACAAGAAGAAGTTGCGCCACGAAAGTAGCTTCTTGTCCCAGCGTAAATGCATGCGCGACTTCTCGCGCCCGCCCACAAACAGCTCTTCAACCCCCAACTCCTCGGGGATCTTCTTGAACGGCTTCTTGGCGTAGCAAATGGACAACGGCACCAGAATGGCGCGGGACCATGAGGAAATCTCGTAGATGTTGAACCAGAACCATTTGGGAAAAAGAACGATCTCGGGAGGGATCGCGGGGACGGCATCGTAATCGTACTGCCCGAAGAAACACAGATAGATCTTGGTAAAGGTATTGACCTCGGTAACGCCGCCCATTTCCAAAATCTTCTTGCGGGCGCGAACCAGGTCAGGCTGATCGGCGGAGTAGCCCGCCAGCTTCAACCCGAAATAGCATTTGACCGAAGCGCTGACATTAGATGGACCGCGGAAATAAATCCCCCATCCGCCATCTTCGTTCTGATGCTGCAGGATGTAACGCGCAGCCTTCGCCAGGCGCTCGGGATTGCCGGTTCCCAAGAGAACATGCAGGATGATGTAGTCGGCTTCGAGTGTGGCATCGGCTTCCAGTTCGCCGCACCAGTAACCATCTTCGTGCTGCTCGGAGAACAGGCAGTTGCGGGCGCCGTCAATGGCCGCGGCCACCCGGCTGATCAGATCATCAATTTTTCCGAAGCGCATCTGCGGCATCGCAGAGGCAGAGAGGGGAGAGGCGTCTTCCATAATTTGCTGTCGCTACTCCATAGCCGCCCCGCTGGGAGCGGCGGCGATAGCTTCCACGATTTCAGGAGGCAGGCCGAACCTTACGTTCTCCGGCATGACCTCGACTTCCTGCACGTTGGCAAAGCCTTCGGTACCCAGAAACTTCACGACTTCTTCGACCAGGCATTCCGGAGCGGATGCGCCCGCGGTCAAAGCTATAGTCTTCACACCTTCCAGCCATTCCGGCCGGATGTTGCGGAAGCTATCTATTAGATGCGATCCCGTGCCCAGGTTGCGCGCAACTTCTACCAGGCGGTTGGAGTTGGAGCTGTTATCAGAGCCCACCACCAGCAGCAGGTCAGCGTCTGAAGCTACCTGCTTCACCGCTACCTGTCTGTTTTCAGTGGCATAACAGATATCCTGCGCCGCCGGTCCCTTGATTTTGGGAAAGCGCTGGCGCAGCGCGGCGATAATGTCCCTGGTCTCATCCAGGCTCAAAGTGGTCTGGGTCAGATAAGCTACCCGGCTGGGGTCGGCTACGGTCAGCGAAGCTACTTCGTCCGGGGAGCCGACGACCTGGGTCACGACCGGCGCCTCGCCCAGCGTCCCAATGACCTCGTCGTGGTCGCGGTGGCCGATCAGGATCAGCGAATAACCTTCTTTGGCAAACTTTACTGCTTCCACGTGGACTTTGGTGACCAGGGGACAGGTTGCATCGATGACGCGCAATCCCCGTTGCTCGCTGGCTTCTCGCACTTCGGGCGAGACTCCGTGGGCGCTGTAGATCACCCGTTCCCCATTTGGGACTTCTTCTACGCTGTCCACGAAAATGGCGCCCTTGCTCTGCAAATCCTCAACCACGAAACGGTTGTGAACAATCTCCTTGCGTACGTAAATCGGCGGACCGAAGGCTTCGAGGGCGATGCGAACAATATCAATGGCCCGCACCACGCCGGCACAGAAGCCACGGGGTTTGAGCAAAAGCAACGTCTTTTCGTCCTGGTAAGGGGCCATAATCTGCCTTCTTAGGGTACACGTTCCCTACAGGTAGTTAGCTATCAGAGTATCGGAGAAGTACCCAGTTGGTCAACGTAAGCCATAGAAAGGCTTAGGATTAACAGCGATTGGGTGTTTCTCGGCAGCGAACGGGGATGCTCCTTCAGGCGTTGCTTTTGAGCATCTGCTCGGCGTGCTTGCGCGAGGTCTCGGTCAGCTTGGCACCGCTCAGCATGCGGGCAACTTCTTCGGTACGCGCTTCTCCGGTGATGAGGTGGACGCCGGTGCGGGTGCGTCCGCCGACCGCCTTCTTTTCGATCAGGTAGTGATGGTCGGCGAAGGTCGCGATCTGGGGCAGGTGGGTGACGCAAAGTACCTGGTTCGAGTGGGACAGGCTCTTCAGCTTCTTGCCTACGGCTTCGGCCGCTCGGCCCCCGATCCCGGTGTCAATTTCGTCAAAGACCAAGGTACGTTGCGCCCCGGAACTGCGCTTCCTGCCCGATGAGGCCTCAACGCTCGCCTTAAGGGCCAGCATGACGCGAGATAGCTCTCCCCCGGAAGCGATGTGTTCGAGCTGGCGCAAAGGCTCACCGGGATTAGTGGCGATCACGTACACCACCTGGTCGAAGCCGGCGGCAGTCCAGTTCCCTTCCTCGTCGGTGCCGCTGACTTCAATTCGGAAAGTGGACTTCATAGCCAGGTCATTGATCTCAGCCTCGACCAATTTTTCCAGCTTGCGCGCGGCCTCGTACCGCTTCTTCGAAATGGTGCGGGCCGCAGCGAGGTACTCCTCGGCCGCCTGCGCCAACTCGCCACGCAACTGCCGCAGGATCTCGTCCTTGTTCTCCATCTCGGAGAGTTTGCGGCTGACTTCGGCGCCGTGTTTTATTACGTCCTCCAGCGTCGGACCATACTTGCGCTTGAGCCGGGCCATGGCGGCGAGGCGGTCTTCCACTTCGGCCAGATGTTCGGGAGAGGCCTCGATGCCTCCGGCGTAGTCGCGCAGGCTGGCCCCGACATCTTCGACGCTGATGCGGGCGGTCTCGAGCGTGGCCATGGTCTCCTGAAATTTGGGCTCGTAGCGGGCCAGCTCTTCGATATGTTTTTGCGCCGCCCGTAACGACGAGGCCGTCGAGGCGTTGCCTTCGTAGAGCAGGTCGAAGGCGTTCATGGCCGCGCTGTGGATTTTTTCCGCGTTGGCCAGAACGCGCTTCTCGGTCTCCAGGCGTTCGTCTTCGCCGGCCTGCAGTTTGGCGTCTTCAATTTCACGCGCCTGGAAGGTCCACAGATCGAGCAGCCGCAGGCGGTCCTGCTCATCGCGCTGCAGTTCTTCGATGCGGCCGATGATGCTCTTCCATCTGGAAAACGCTTGTGCGGTCGCATCGAGTTGAATATTGGCGAAGGTATCGAGCAGGCGTAGGCGCGTTGACGCGTCGAAAGAGAGTAACGACTCGTTCTGAGCGTGAATGGTGGCGAGGTACGGAGCCAGTTGGCGCAACACGGCAACCGTGGCCGGCTGGTTATTGACGAACACGCGTCCCTTGCCGCCAGCCGCAATCTCGCGGCGCAGGATGACCGACTCATCTTCCTGGTCAATGCCGTTATTTTCGAGGATTTGAGCCACTGTCTTTTCCGCTCCGCCTTCAACTTCAAAAACAGCGGAAATCGTGGCCTTGTCGGCCCCGGCGCGAATCACGTCGGCAGAAGCTTTATCCCCGAGCAGGAGGGCAAGGGCATCGATGAGGATGGATTTCCCCGCGCCGGTTTCGCCGGTCAGCAGGTTCAGACCGGGCGCGAACTCTACCGCCAGGTTATCTATGACCGCGTAGTTCTCGAGCCGCAGTTCGATGAGCACCGGCGTCCTGGTACGCAGAATTGTGAGCTGGACGAAGTTGAGCGCAGGATAGCATGAAAGACAGCTCTGGGGCGTGCCCCACTCATTTCGCAAAGGGCGCGAAATGAATGGGGCACCTCCAGGCATCCTAGGGTGGATGCGAGAAAACTAGCTGGCCTTCCGTCGATCGCTCCGTTCGCGTTCCGACGTCCTCTCGGAGGCCGGCGAACTCTTGCACGTCGCGCAGACGGCAACGATTTCGTGGCGGCGCTGGCGCAGGCGATCTTCAAACGTGTCCCAACGCCGGCTGGGACCACTGGGATCCACACCCAACGACGCCTCAGTCCTCATCGGCGTGATGTCGGAGACGGTTTCTTCTTCGATTGAAGGAAGACTTCCCGATCCCGCGTCAATCTGCTGCTGCGTGGTGGGAGTGATATTGCGATCGGTGGCCACGCGGTGCATGATCGGCTTCGCTTCCCACTGCGAGCGGTAACGGCCGTCATAGTCGGCCCATTTCTCTTCGGACTCAAGATCCGATTCGTTGTAGGGCGGGAGGCTCTCGACCTGGTCCTGGGTCAGGTCAACCCGGAAGTCACCCTCGTGGTCCACCGCGGGTCGGAGCGCTTCCGGAGGCACAATAAACTTGCTGCTGGACAACCACCCCCCGGTGTCAACTACGACATAGTAGATGTGGCCTGTAGGGTGATCAAACACTACATCGTCAATCTTGCCCAATTTCTCATCGCCAAATCCATACACCTTCGAGCCGCGGACATCCGTGGCCTCATCAGCATCGGTGAAACGATAATCGCGGAGCGTGCCGTAATGCGTCATTTCTCCTCCTTCGGATATTAAGTTCTGCTAGCCATCAATCTTTTAGGATGCCGGGTGGACGGACCGCGTTTTTGCACAGGGGGCGGGTTAATGGATCGTGTTCGCCCGCGAATTAGGCCGCCGCCATGGTCTATAATCGAGGCAGGAATCCTCCTAAAAACAATGAATCTGTATCCCTTGCTGGCAGCAGCGGTCGGCGGCGAAATTATTGACCTGGTGGGTGAAACCGGCCCCGTCGCCAAGGTGGTCTTACTTATCCTCCTCATCTTCAGCCTGGTTTCCTGGGCAATCATTCTTTCCAAGTGGAGCGTGTTGCGGCGGGCGCGGGTGCAGAGCGGCCGCTTTGTGCGCGCCTTCCGCAAGGCCCAGCGCCTGCAGGATGTGGG
>JBARIF010000030.1:0-1931 GCA_049799615.1 Terriglobales bacterium | reverse complement strand
TCGGTCGTCCCATCGCCATAGGCACCTCCATTGTGCATCAGAGACGCCTATTTTCCTTGCAATACTAATGCCACTTACTTATGGGACATCACACTAGCTGCGAGCTTCTACTGGTTGCTCCCTCGTCAATTCTCAGCTGGGCGTTCGCTTCTTAAATTTAGTAGTCAACGAGCGGGTGTGGGTTGCCTGCCGACGGGGCAAAGACACGCCCATGGGAAACTGAACGTGTGCAGGTCGCATGTTCGTTGTGTTGGCCCCGGGCTTACGCCCAGGGCTTATATCTGCCGCCGCTGCGCGGCTGGGGTGAGATGTGGGGACTGACATTCACCGGCTTTAGGAAACGCGTGGACAAAAAAAATCTATCGGCTTTTAGGGATGCGTGGAAAACAATCCGCCCCAAAGCATAGCTTCAGAATAGCGACCTCGCTGGCACGTTCGCCACAAATGGCATCCTCGCAACAAGAGCGGGGAAGAACTTACTACCTGCCGCGGCGCGACTTTCCGCCCGCCACAGCGGCTTCGGGAGCTGCCTTGGTGGTTGCCGCGGGCTTTTTCTTGCCTTCCATCTCAGCCAGACTCTGTTTGAGGGCGGCCATCAGATCGACGACCGGCGCCAGCTTCTTGGGCTTGTCGATCTCGACCACCTTGCCGCCTTCGAGCTTGGTCTGAATGAGTTTCTTCAGATTGTCCTGGAAGGTGTCGTGATATTTTTCCGGGTCCCAATCCGCGGCCAGCGCCTCAATCAACTGGTGCGCGACCTTTACTTCGGCGTCCTTGAGTTCGACGTCGGGCGCGCCGAAGCCTTCAACCTGGCGAACCTCTTCCGCGTAGTACATGGTGTGCAGCATCATGCCGCCGGAGTGCGGACGCAGGAAGACGGTGTATTCGCGATTGTGCATGGTCAGCTTGGCGATGGCCACGAAGTCGCTCTCTTCCAGCGCTTTGGTCAGCAGCGCGTAGGGGCGGCGGCCGGCCTCGTCGGGCACCATGTAGTAGGAAGACTCGAAGTACACCGGATCCACGTCGCTGGCCTTCACGAACTCGAGGATCTCCATGGTCTTGGCGGTCTGGGGCTCGATCTTCTTGATTTCTTCGGGCTCGACCACGACGTATTCGTCCTTGCGGAACTCGTAGCCCTTGACGATCTCGCTGCGCTCGACCACGCGATTTTCCGCGGGGCAGTAGTATTGCTGCTTGACTCGCTGCAGGTCAGGCCGATGCAGCATGTTGAAGGAAATACCGCTGCTGCGCGCGCCCGAAAACAAGCGCACCGGCATGGAAATCAAGCCAAACGTGAGATACCCAGACCAAACGGAGGCCGCCATAAGTTCACCCTCGAAACCGAGAAAGGCGCCAGAGCCGCGCCAGCGTGGAGAGTTTAGCCCACGATAAGGTTTTTTGATGCACGAACGTTGTGGGGTAATCGAGAGAAAAAGCACGACGGGCTGGGCTGGCTGCAACGCAAACCCCATGGCTGGTAGTTACCAGTTCGATTCCACCCAGTCCAGGCCATTGGAAAACCGCTGATAGTTTGTTATGCGACTGATTGCATTAGACTTAACACTCCTCGGGTCCGGCTTCTGGGGGGACACCCTGCTGCGTTTGGGGCTCATAATCGCGATTACGACCGCTTTTGCGGGCCTGGGATACCTTGTACGGGGGGTAACGCGATCCGGGGCAATCGCGGGAGCGGGAGTTTGTTTCGCCCTATTTGCGAGTGCGGGTCCGGGCGCCTTCGCGGCCTTGTTGTCGGTATTCGCGGTCACTTGGATCGCCACACGGCTGGGTCTGCCCCGCAAGCAGCGCCTGGGAACCGCCGAACGCGGCGAAGGCCGCACCGCCTCCCAGGTTCTGGCGAACATCGGGGTAGCCGCCGTCTGCGCGGTGTTGTTTGCCGCAGTGCGCGCCCCATGGATGCTGCTGGCGATGTC
>JBARIF010000029.1:0-2426 GCA_049799615.1 Terriglobales bacterium | reverse complement strand
ACCGCATTGTCGAGAAGTTGGGCGGCGGCGGGATGGGTGTGGTTTACAAAGCTGAAGACACGCGACTGCATCGTTTCGTAGCGCTCAAGTTCTTGCCCGATGAAGTGGCCAAGAATGCCTCGGCGCTCAACCGCTTTCAGCGCGAAGCGCAGGCCGCATCCGCTCTGAACCATCCCAACATCTGCACCATTTACGACATTGGCGAGGAAAACGGCCAGGCCTTCATCGCCATGGAGTATCTCGAGGGTGTGACCCTGAAGTACCTGATCGCGGGGCGTCCGGTGGAACTCGATACGCTGCTCGGGCTCGCCATCGAAATTGCCGACGCGCTCGATGCCGCGCATGCCAAAGGCATCATTCACCGCGACATCAAGCCGGCCAACATTCTTGTCACCCAGCGCGGTCATGCCAAGGTGCTGGACTTTGGCCTCGCGAAGGTCACGCCGGCGAGCGGCAGCATGGACGCGGCGGGTGCGTTTTCGCAGGCCACCGCCATGAGCCAGGACCACCTGACCAGTCCCGGCTCGACCATGGGGACGGTGGCCTACATGTCTCCTGAGCAGGCCAAAGGGAAAGAACTGGACGCGCGCACCGATCTGTTTTCCTTTGGCGCAGTGTTGTATGAGATGACGACCGGCACTCTGCCTTTTCGCGGAGACACCTCGGCACTGATCTTCAATGCGATTCTGGAAAAGCTGCCGACGCCTCCCATCCGGCTCAATCCCGATCTGCCGGTGGAGATGGAACGCATCGTCAGCAAGTCGCTTGAAAAGGACCGCAATCTGCGCTACCAGCACGCTGCCGACATGCGCGCCGACCTGCAACGCCTGAAGCGCGACACTGACACGGGGCGGGCAGTAGCGGCCAGTTCGGGGACGGTGGCAGCGGCGCACGACTCCGCATCCTCTTCAGCCGCCCAGCCCGTGGCCCAGCCGCCGGCACCAATTTCCGCCGCCGCGCTGGCCTCAATTCCGTCATCAGCTTCGGTCAAGGTCGCTGAGGTTCCAGCCCGGCCCTCGCGTAAATTGTGGAAGATTGCAGTGCCGGTAGTCGCGCTGCTGCTTGCCGTGGCTGCTGGATTTTTCTTCTACACCCGCCGCTCGCAAGCCCTCACCGAAAAGGATTCCATCCTGCTGGCTGACTTCGTCAACACCACTGGCGACGCCGTCTTTGACGGGACGCTGAAGCAGGCGTTGGCGGTGCAACTGGAACAGTCGCCGTACCTGAACGTTCTTCCGCAATCGCGCATTCAGGCGGCTTTACGCCTGATGGGCCGCTCTCCCGACGAGCGCCTGACCAACGATGTGGCGCGGGAAATCTGCGTGCGGGACGGAGTGAAAGCCATGCTGGCAGGCTCCATCTCCGCCCTGGGCAGCCATTACGTGATTGATCTGAACGCGGTCAATGCGCAAACCGGAGATTCGCTGGCCCGGGCCCAGGTGGAGTCTGACAGTAAAGAGCAGGTGCTGAAGTCGCTGGACAAGGCAGCGTCCGATCTGCGGCAGAAGCTGGGTGAGTCCATCGGTTCGGTGCAAAAATTCGCCACCCCGCTGGAACAAGCCACCACCTCTTCCCTGGAAGCATTGCAGGCTTTCACCCTGGGACAGGCCGAGCACTCGAATCTGAACGACGAGAAAGCGGTTCCGCATCTGAAGCGCGCCATAGAACTGGACCCGAACTTTGCCATGGCTTACGCCACCCTGGGAGTGGTCAATGGCAACCTGTCGCAAACCAGCCAGCAACTGCAAAACCTGCGAAAGGCCTTCGATTTGAAAGACCGGGCGAGCGAACGCGAAAAACTTTACATCTCAGCTCACTACTACAGCGAAGTCACGAGAGAAGTCGATAAGGCCCTGGCGATCTATGAGCAGTGGAAACAGACCTATCCCCGAGATTCGGTTCCCTGGGACAACCTGGCGCTCGGTTACGAGGCCACTGGACATCCGGAAAAGTCCCTGGCCAATGCCAGCGAAGCGCTGCGGCTCAACCCGAAGGATAGGTTCGCATATGCCAACGTCGGGGACGCGTACGAGAATCTCGGTCGCTTTGACGAAGCCCACACTGTCATAGAGCAAGCCGCTGCCCAGGGCTTGGGGTCCCCTTCGGATGCCTTTTCTCTCTACACCATGGCTTTCAGCCGAGGCGATGAGGCGGGAATGCGACACGCCATGGACCTGGGAAAAGGACCGTCGATTGAGCCCATTATGTTCCTGCTTGAGGGCATGGGGCGATGCGCATTGGGCAAAATACAGAGTGCGCGGCAAAGCTTTGCCCAAGGCGTCAGTGCAGCGCAAAATGCCGGCCTCAAGGAACTCGCTGCGGGGATTCGTCTGCTCGATGCGTCTTGCCTGGCTGAGGTGGGCAATCCGGCACTCGCCCGACAGGTGGCATTGCAGGCGCTCGCTTCCTCGGATGACCGCGATACC
>JBARIF010000028.1:0-14242 GCA_049799615.1 Terriglobales bacterium | reverse complement strand
CGCATATAGGTCGCTGACGTCCGAGGTCCGACGCCCGACGTCGGGGGCCCGGCGCCCGTCCAGTGACGTTCGTAACGCCCTCTACCCGCCGCAACCGCCGCGGGCGCATAGTAGAATTCCTCGATGTCGCCTGAAACCGCCATTGCCGCGTCCCACCGGGCAACACAGCTGGAAAACGCGCTGCGCAAGGTGATCCGCGGCAAGGATGACGTGGTCAGACTCGCCCTGGTCTCAGTGCTCGCCCGTGGACACTTGCTGATCGAAGGCGTCCCCGGCGTGGGCAAGACGACTCTTGGCCAGGCCCTGGCGCGAGCCATCGACTGTACCTTTCAGCGGGTGCAGTTTACCAGCGACATGCTGCCCTCCGACGTCCTGGGCATCTCGATTTACTCCGCCGTCGAGCAGCAGTTCGAGTTCAAGCGTGGACCGGTTTTCACCAACGTCCTGCTCGCCGACGAGATCAACCGCACCACGCCCAAGACTCAATCCGCGCTGCTCGAGGCCATGAACGAAGGACAGGTCACGGTAGACTCCCACTCTTATTCACTTCCGCAACCGTTTCTGGTGATCGCCACTCAAAATCCGGTCGAGCACCACGGGACCTATCCTTTGCCGGAGTCGCAGCTGGATCGCTTCCTCATGCGGGTACGAATGGGTTATCCCGATGGCGAGTCCGAACGTGAGATTCTGCGCTCCGAAGCGGGGACGGCTCAGTTAGAACTCCTGGAGCCGGTGCTCACGGGGGCTGATGTGCTCGAAATGCAGCAGGCGGTCACGCAGGTGCGAGTCGATGATTCGCTGGTCGGCTATGTGCTGGCCATTGTTCGCGCCACCCGTGAGTCCGAGCAATTTTCTCTCGGCGTTTCGCCCCGCGGGTCGCAGATGCTTTACCGTGCCGGACAGGCTATGGCCTTTCTCGACGGCCGCAACTTCTGTGTCCCGGAAGACTTCAAGCCGCTGGTGGTGGCAGTCTTTGCCCACCGCGTCGCGGTGAATGGCCGCTACTCTTCTACCCTCAAGAAATCCGAACAGGCCGAGCAAGTGCTCCGGGAACTGGTCGAAACCATTCGCGTGCCGGTGTAGGACGGTTGCCTGCCAGCTGACTCGAGAAAAAAAACAGTTGTTGGTTTTGAGTTCCCGGTTCTCAGTTTGCCGTTCATAATGGTTAATTGTCATGTCATTTCTTCGTTTCCTCATGCTGCTCTCTCTGATCGTCTGGCTGGGCGGAGTAATATTTTTTCCGGTCGTCGCACAGACTTCTTTTTCGGTACTGCCTACGCGGCATTTGGCCGGAACGGTGGTGGGGCGTTCACTGGGAATCCTGCACTGGATGGGAATGATCTCAGGGGTGTTCTTCCTGGCCAGTTCGATGCTGCTGAGCCGGATGAGCAGTGGCGAAGCCCATGTGTTCGCAGCCCGGAATGTGCTCATCTGTATGATGCTGCTGCTTACGTTGATCTCGCAGTTCGGCATCATTCCGCGCATGGACGCGATCCGGGCCTCGATAGGGGAGATCGACGCGGCGCCGGTTGACAGCCCCGCTCGCGTGCAATTCGACAGCTTGCATCATTGGTCCACGCGGATCGAGGGCGGAGTGCTTCTGCTCGGCCTGGCGGTGGCTTATCTGACGGCACGGTCCTTGACCTGATCTGGGACCTGATCTGGCTGTTATGATCTTTGTGTCCCTATGATAACTGGCATCATCGGCCTGCCTCAGGTGGGCAAGACCTCTCTGTTCCGCATTCTCACCAAGGCGCATCTATCCGGCCAGGCCCACTCCAACCCGCGCGAGGCCCATATAGGAGTGGCCAAAGTTCCGGACGAACGCCTCGACCGCCTGGCGGCGCTCTACAACCCGAAAAAGCTCACTCACGCATCTGTCGAATATGTGGACGTGGGCGCCATTGGCCAGGAAGCTCTTAAAGAAAGCGCGTACGTCGGGCACCTGCGCAATGTGGACGCTCTGGCCCACGTGGTTCGCGCCTTCGATGATCCGTCCATTCCGCACGTCGGTCCGGTCGATCCCCTTCGCGATATCAAGAACGTCGATTTCGACCTGATGGTCAGCGACCTGGGACAGATCGAAAAGCGGCTGGAGCGCCTGGAAAAAGACCTGAAGAAAATGCGCACTCCCGACCTCGAAAAAGAATTCGACCTTCTGAAACGGGCCAATGTACATCTGGGGACCGAGCGGCCGCTCCGCGAAATGGAAATGACGCCGGAGGACAAGAAGCGTCTGCGCGGCTTCATGTTCCTGAGCGAGAAGCCGATTCTTTACGTGCTCAACGTCGGCGAGAGCACGGAGTTGGGCAACGATCTTGAAAACGCGATCGCCAAGTACAGCTTGACCGAGGTGGCGTCGCGGCCCAATGCATCTGCGTCTGCAATCTGCGGCAAGGTGGAAGCGGAACTCGCGGAGATGAGTGACGCGGATGCAGCCGAGTTTCTGGGCAGCTACGGTCTGAGAGAAAGCGGGTTGGTACGCCTGATTCGCACCACCTACTCGCTGCTCGGGCTCATTTCATTTTTCACCGCCGGCGAGGATGAATGCCGGGCCTGGACCATTCCGGTTCGCACCCGCGCGGTGGAAGCCGCCGGCGCCATCCACTCCGATCTGGAAAAACACTTCATCCGCGCTGAAACCATCCGCTGGGACCAGCTGCTCGAAGCCGGTTCTGAAGCGAACGCCCGCGCCAAAGGCACTCTGCGCCTCGAAGGCAAAGACTACATTGTGCAGGATGGCGATGTGATGCATATCCGGCACAGCGGTTAGAGTCCTGTTTTGAAACTCGCCGAAGAGATCAAGTTCGCAAGGGCCGAAACCGAAACTCCGCGCAATTCAAGATGATCCTCACGATGTCCCCCGAACTCGATACGTACATGAGTCCTGCGCGATGGGCACGAGTGGTAACGGAACACTGGGCGGTACGGAACTTGTTTTGTCCTGCGGGTTTGGCGGATCGCCCGTCGCCGTCTCCTGCCAACACCCGAGCTGTAGATTTCGGATGTAGTCGTTGCTCACAAGCCTTTTAACTTAAAGCGAAATCGTCACCCATTACCAACAAGGTGATCGATGGGGCTTATTCCGCGCTTTAAATGGCGTCAGTTTCTACTTCCCGGCCGCCGCCACCGCCCAAGGCTTCCCATCAAAATAAGAAGGCAGTTCCAGACCAAACAATTTCATCACGGTAGGCGCCACATCCACGATCGCAGGCTTCTCAATCACAATCTTGCGATTCGAAAACAGCACGCCGGGCACCAGCCGCGGATCAACACAGTGATCGCCGCTCCAGGCTTTGAGATTGTCTTCGAAAATTGCGGTGGTTACTTTGCCCAGGACCGAATCCCAGGAGGCGCGGAAGCCTTCGCCGTAGCCGACGATCAGGTCGGGGGCATTGTCGACGTAGGGGCCGGCGTAGACGGCGTCGCAGTCGAACATGCCGGTGATGCCAACTTTGCCTGACGCCGGATCGACCAGTCCGTCCAGCTTGGCGCGCAGTTCTTCTTTTAACGCCTCCGCTTCCGCTCCGGCTTCTACGATGCCCTCGCGCTCGCGGCCTTTGATATTCATATACAGCCCGTTGAGGCCCATGGTGTAGGCGCGGGTGCGGGACCAGTCCACGTCTTCGAACCAATCTCCGCTTTCACTTTTGCCGTCTTTCAGGACCAGGTAGCCGTTCTGATGCAGCCAGGCATTCAGGTTCATGCAGCGATTAAATGATCGGAAGCCGTGGTCGGAAATCACCAGCAGCAGGGTTTGATCGTCAATCTGCTGCATGACCCGTCCGACCAGGGTGTCCATGCGGTCGTAGAGGTCCTGAATCACGCGCGGCTTCTGGTCTTGCGGCACATCTCTTACCGCGGGATGATCTTTGTCCAGATAGCGCCAGAACATGTGCTGCACGCGATCGGTCGTGTCGAAGACGCACGCGCACAGGCCTTGTGGAGTCTTTTCCAGTGCGTCAAAGAACATGCGCTCGCGGTCTTCGTGGTTGCCATAGGCCTGGGCCAGAAATGCCTGGTCGTCGAGCACTTCTTCATTCAGCGCCCATGTATCTTCCGCCAAGCCCAGGGTCGCGTAAGGACCAAAGAGCTTAGCCAGATAAATCGAATAGGTCACGGGATGAGAGATGGGCAGGTCGGGATGTCCGGGATCGATGTTCACCGGCGTCACGTAGACTTCAACCTCGGGCGAGATTTTTTTCAGGTAGAAGCGACAGATGCCGCGAGCCGTGAAGCCCATGCCCGCCTTGAACTTCACCGGAATCCACTCCGAGTATTCGCCCACTTTGATGGTGAAGGTCTCGGAATCGATCTCGATGCGCGCCTGGCCGCGCTTTGTGTCGGGACGCAGTTTGAAGTCGGCGCGCAACTCGCCGCCTGTCCCCAGCGGATTCTCCGGGCCGGGAATATAGGAATGAAACCCTGATCCGTTTTTCTCGATGGGAATACGGACACCACCTTCGCGAAATTTCCCCTCGCTCGCCTGCGTGGTGCAGAAACAAAACGTACCCTGGCTGCCTTTCAGATCGGGCACGCACATGCCGGAGAGCAACACACCGGGAAACTTCTCCGGTGGAAAAGTTACAGGCACGCGAATGACCGAGCAGAACACCCCCGCTTTACCCAGCCAGTGCCAGAACGGCGTTCCCTTGCGTAGACCCTTGACGTCGGACTTGCCCAGGGGCAGCGAATATTTGCCAATCTTCAAGTGTCTTTTGGGCCCGCTGATCTGCGCCGACGAAAGATAAGGAAGATAGTTCTTCAGATCGCGGGCCAGAAAATCGTAAATATTGTGCTTGCCGGGATTCACTCCCGTCTGAAACGTTGACCAGGCCACCGGAGAGATCGCGGGGAAAGTGGTCCGCAGCGGACGAAAAGTTCCGCTGTCGCGGAGCTTGGCCAGGTTGGGCAGCTTGCCTTCGCTCATGAAGCGGCTGGCCAGCTCGGGATCCATGCCGTCAAATCCCACGATCACGACTCTTTTTACCTGCGCCTTGCCGTACGCTTTCCGCCGCCGGAACATCCGCCACAGTTGTCGAATGGGCCAGGTCACCAGCGCGTAGAAGGAATAAAGAAAGGCGACAAAGATGGTCCAGAACGAAGAGAGGACGGCGAATCCAGCGCCTGGGCCAGCATACGCTTCACTCCGCTGGGGAAACAGCAACACCAGCGCGATGATGAATAGAACAGCCAGAAGCAGGCCGCGCCGGTTCCGCCGCAACAGAAGCCGCTTCATACCTGAATTCCCAGCACACTCTTGAAAATGAAACCGGCTATCAACGAAGCCACGAAGAACAAGACAATCCAGTTCCATTCCGTCCAGGCGAAGCTGATCTCGCGCGGAGCGTAATTTATGGCGATCGATTGCACAGGGCTATTATCCGCCAAAGCCGGCTCGCCTGAGGTAAAGATGCGCTCCCAGAAATGGTCTTTCAATCGCACCGGCGAAACCCGCGCCAGCCCCGGCCCCACGACCACCTGCTTCGAAAGCGTCTGCCCGGCGGCCGTAATCTGGATGTCGTAACTTCCTGCGCGCCCGGCCACGAGGCGCCAGGCTATTTCCCTCTTTTTCGGAATATGGACGGCCGGAGCGGAGCTCGACAGTTCCGGAGGCAGTTGCAATGAAGCCTGGTTGAGCGCGGCGGGATCTTCGACGGTTGCCTCCACCAGAAAGGTTTGCGCCGGCTGCAGCGGCGTCCAGCCGAAATAGCGGTCCAGCTGCACGATCAGGAAAGTGATCGGCAGAAGCGCAATCAGGAACGGCGTGAAGGCCAGCCGCAGGTAGCTGCCGGTCCCGCGCAGGATCCTTCCATAGGCGCGCATCACCACGGGCAGCTGGTCCTGAAACAGGCGGACCGCCAGCAGGTGCGCCTTCAGGCGGTCCTTGGCGCGCCCGATCGCTTTTTGATCCGAAGCGTAGCGAAACACGATCACCATCAGGAATCCAATCACGATGGAAATCGCAAGCACCCATAAAAGTGGAATGTTGGCCGCGAACTCGAAGAGCGCAAACCCGGTCGGGATGGAGGATGACACCATTAAGGTTTGCGAGGACAAATCACATACGGCTACTCGATGTAGCCGAGACCCTGCAGCCGTTTTGTCACTTTCTCCTTGGACTCGGTACCGCCCCCCTGGTCAGGCGACAGGCGCTGTACTTCTTTCTCGATGGTGTGCAGCACGAACTCATCGACGGACGCGTAGCCCGAAGCCTCGGCACACTGTTTCGCCTTTTCCAGCAACTCGCCTTCAATCTTGATCTTCTGCGAGGACATGGGTTCGCCTCCTTGTGCTCCGACCTGTGACGCGCGTCAGCGCTTCGATGAAAAAACTGAATGTCCCATCATACTGTCCGGCTGAGGAATTCCAAATTGCGCGAAGATGGTGGGCGCAATGTCGGTCAGAGCAGGGCCGGCAGCGTCGATCGATCGATTGCTCAGCAGCACCCCTGGAACCAGCGTGTAATCCATGCAATGGTCGCCGCTCCATGGGTTGGTATTGTTTTCGAAAATGTCGGCTGGGAAATTGCCCAGAATAGTTTGCCATCCCGCGCGATAGCCGCGATTGTAGCCCACCAGCAAGTCTGGTCCCTGACGCGCGTATGGTCCCTGGTAGACTTCGCTGGCACGGTCCACCCGCGTAATTGCTGCCTGATTGTTCTGAGGGTCGCGCACGGCCAGCAGTTTGTCTTTAATTTCGTCCAACAGCGCGTCGGCGGCCGTCCCCGGTTCGACAATTCCTTCGCGTTCGCGGCCACGCAGATTCAGATAAAGACCATTCAATCCCAGCCCATAAGCGCGGGTGCGGCTCCAGTCCACATTGGCGAAGGCCTGGTTCTGATCGGGATTGGGTTCGCTCTTCAACGTGATGTAGCCATTATTGAGCAGCCACGTATTCAGATTAAACGAGCGGTTATAGGGAGCGAAGCCGTGGTCGGAGAGCACCAGCAAAGTGGTGCGATCGTCCATGCGCTGCAAGACTTCGCCCAGCACCTGATCGATCTGCTGATAAAACTCGGGCAATGCCGCCCCGTACTGGGCGGCCAGCGCGGCGTCGTACTCCGGATGCTGCGGATCGATCAGGCGCCAGAACATGTGCGAATTCAGATCGAGGCTGGAAAAATAAAAGAAGAACAGGCCGGAATGAAACTTGGGAAACTCAGCGTCAAAAATCTTGCGATGCTCCGCCAAGACTGTTTTCGCCTGCTCGAGATATTCCTTATCGTCGAGCACGCCGGCCGACAGAGCTTTTGTATCTTCGGAAATCCCCTGGGTGTAGAACTCGCCCACTTCTTCCGAAAGCTTACGGGAATAGCTCCTGGGAGTGGAAAGCGGCAGCGCAGGATCGGCGGGATCAATGTTGATGGGCGAAACGTACAACTCGAAGCGCGGATGCGCCTGCTTCAGATAGAAGCGGCAGATTCCTTTCACGTTGCCGATGAATGGAATGAGTTGGAACTGAATGTGGACCCAGTCGCTCCATTCGCCCTCGCGCAGCACGAATGTCTGCTCCTGCACCGTGAATTTTGCCACGGACTCCAGGGGATCGATGGACACCGTAAAGGGCTCTAGCGTTGGCGGAGATCCTTTGCGAAATGTGTTGTCGGGACCAATGAGCTTTGCGGCTACCTGCGAGTCTTCCACTTGGACGGGAATAATCTGTCCGCCTTCGACCACGCCCGCAGCGGTCATGGGGTCATCGGTGTAAAAGGAAAATGTGCCGTAGCTGCCGCGCAAGTCGGGCGTGCCCATGCCGGACAAGGTGTATCCGCGGGCTTTGACCGGAGGAAAATTCGACGGCATAAGGATGACCGTGTTGGGCACGCCGTAATCGTCCAGCGTTTCCCAGAAAGCCTTGCCCTGGCGAAGCTGCTCGGCGGTGCCGCCTCCGATGGGGATCACCCAGTTGCCGAGGTGAATACCATGCTTAGGCGGTTCCACGCGCGACGCCGAAAAATAAGGTTGCAGCGTTTTGGGGTCGCGATGGATGAAATCAAAAATGCCGTGCCCGCCCGCGTTCATTCCGGTAATCAGGTTTGACCATGCCACCGGACTCTGAGGCGGGATGCTGGTGGTGAGCAGGCGGAACGAGCCCTTTTCGGCCAGCGCCGAAAAATTCGGCATCCTGCCCTCGGCCATGTACTTCTTCAACAGTTGCGGGTCCATCCCGTCAATGCCCAGAATGATGAGCTTTTGATCACCGTGCCATCTTCGGGGCTGGCAGGAAAGCAGGAGGCCAGCCGTAGCGCACACGAGCAGGAAAAAACCCAGACTCCGGATTCGTAGAAAGCGCAAGGTAAGCTGTGATCCTCGCCTCCATGATAGTCGATGTCAGGCGGCCCTGTGTGGCTGCGGGCGGCTCGCCCGCGTGCGTCTTCAACCGCTGCGGTAAACTTGACGGCATGTTCCGCCGGATTGTTCCCGTACTTCTTCTTGCCCTCATCGTCGCCCACGCGGTTCCGATGCGAGCGGCCGGCAAGCCGAACATCGTCCTCATTACCTTGAGTTCCGCGCGCGCCGATCGCATGGGCTTTCTCGGCTCAAGGGCGAAAATTACGCCTAACCTTGACAGCCTCGCTGGCCAGAGCATGGTTTTCGAGCACGCCTATTCGCAGGCGCCGCTGACGGTGGTCTCGCACGCGACCATCCTTACCGGCACTTATCCCCAGACGCACCGGGCCAGCGAGTTCGGTTCCCGCCTGGCGTCCACGCTGCCTTTCGTCCCTGACTTGTTGCGCGCAGGTGGATATCGGACAGCCGCCTTCGTCGGCTCGATCGCGCTCGATCCGAAAAACGGATTGGCTCCGGGCTTCGACCGCGGATTTTCCGTGTACGACGCCGGTTTTCAACCGCCTGAGCATGGTCCAGGCCGGAGCGGTTCAGTCGAGCGGTCAGCGACACAAGTCGCCGCTCGGGCTACGGCCTGGCTGGCCCGCAATCCTAAAGGCCCGTTTTTTCTGTGGATGCATTTGAATGATCCGGAGGCTGCGTCCGGCGCTTCCTACAATGCCGCAGTGGCCTCCGCGGATGCCGCCGCAGGCAAGCTGATTGCGGTTTTGCGAGCCCGGAAGCTGTACGACGACGCACTCGTGATTGTCGCCTCCGATCACGGTCAGGGCCTGGGCGAACATGGCGAGGAGACCCACGGAGTCTTTCTCTACGACGAAACCATCCATGTGCCCCTATTGCTGAAGCTTCCTCAGAACCAGAGTGCGGGTAAGCGAGTGGCTGCGCGGGCTTCGCTGGTGGACGTTGCTCCCACGGTGCTTGCCATCGCAGGTTTGCCTGTTCCGTCGCAGATGCAGGGACAGTCTCTATTGAGAATTTCGAAGACCAATGCCGATCAACCGGCTTATTCGGTGAGCGATTTTCCGCAGCGCGCGTTCGGGTGGAGCGCGCTCGAATCCTGGCGGGCAGGCAAGTATCTATACATCAAGGCGCCCCGGCCCGAGCTTTACGATCTCTCGGCCGACCCCGGCGCCACGCGCAACCTAGCCCAGACTTCCAAGGCCACGCTCGAAACCATCGCCGGTCAGCTGGACGCCTTCGACCGGCGCTTCAGCAGGCCCAGTGGCTCCGGAGGCCCTGAACTCACATCCAGCGAAATGCAGAAGCTGGCCTCGCTGGGATATGTAGGCCTGCAGAAATCGGCGGGCCCGAGTACCGCAGTGACAGGTGTGGATCCGAAGGATGGGATTGCGAACGCGAACAAAATCCTGTCGGCGCGGGCGCTGCTGGATGAAGGAAAACCGGAAAAGGCCGCAGCCGTACTGCAACCAGTGCTGGCGTCAGGTTCAGAGATGTATCTGGCTCAATTCGTCATGGGAGCTGCTCTCGCCCGCCAGCAACAGTATCCCAAGGCCATCGACTATTTGCGGCACGCGATCGAGCTCCAGCCTGACTCGACCTGGGCGCACTACGAAATGGGCGCCACTCTTCTGAAGAGCGGTGACTACAAGACCGCGGTCATTCATCTGGAGATTGCGTCCAGCCGGCTGGCCGAGTTCGCGGAGGCCCATGCCCTGCTGGCCCAGGCCTACGAACACCTGGGGCGGACGGAGGAAGCGAAGCGAGAACGCTCCCAATCGGGCGCCACCCCGAAGCCCTAGTCCGGCGCGCTTCTTGACAATACTCCCATAATGTCTATCATGTTAGTAGACTTATGTGGCAATTATGTCGTATACTATTTCCGGATGGTAACCAACCACATCTCCACGAACTGTATCTGTACGTGCTGTCGTTGCACGTGTTGCAATCATCGTGGACGTGGGGATGGAATGTAGCCGGACCAGGACATTCAATTTCTCAAGCGGCCCACGAATCAGACTCGTGGGCCGTTTGCTTTTTACGGCCTCGAAACCGGGTTCGTGGCGCCGCGTGAAACTTCAAAGGGGAAGGTAATGCAGAGGAGAGTGCTGGTGGTTACGGGGTTACTGGTTGCGGGACTGCTGCTCCTGTTGTCAATCCCGGGAGGAGCGCAGGGCGGCGAGGTGACGTTGCTCAATGTTTCCTACGACCCCACCCGCGAGCTGTATCAGGATTTCAATCAGGCCTTTGCGAAGTACTGGAAGGCGAAGACCGGCCAGACGGTCAATGTCGAGCAGTCTCATGGAGGGTCAAGTAAGCAGGCGCGAGCGGTCATTGACGGGTTGCAGGCCGACGTTGTCACCCTGGCCCTGGCCTATGACATCGACGCGATCTCCCGGAACGCCGGCTTACTCCCTGCGGATTGGCAGAAGCGCTTGCCGCAGAACAGCACGCCCTATACCTCAACCATCGTTTTTCTGGTGCGCAAGGGCAATCCCAAACACATCAAGGACTGGGACGATCTGGTGAAGCCGGGGATTTCGGTAATCACGCCCAATCCCAAGACCTCGGGCGGGGCCCGCTGGAATTACCTGGCAGCCTGGGCTTACGCGCTCAAGCAGCCGGGCGGAAGCGAACAAAAAGCGCAAGAGTTTGTGCAGCGTTTGTATAGAAACGTCCCCGTGCTGGATTCCGGGGCGCGCGGTTCCACCACGACTTTCGTCCAGCGCGAGATCGGGGACGTGCTCCTGGCCTGGGAAAACGAGGCTTTTCTGTCAATAAAGGAGCTGGGGCCCGAAAAAGTAGAAATCGTCGTGCCCTCACAAAGCATCTTAGCTGAACCACCGGTCTCGATCGTGGACAAGGTAGTGGACAAGAAGGGCACCCGGAAGGTGGCCCAGGCCTATCTGGAATACCTGTACACGCCTGAGGGGCAGGAAATTGCGGCCAGGAACTACTACCGGCCGCGGCTTGATTCCGTGGCCCGGAAGTACGCTTCAACCTTTCCGCAGCTGAAGCTGGTCACCATCGACGAGGTTTTCGGTGGCTGGCAGGCAGCCCAGAAGAAACATTTTGCCGATGGAGGCGTGTTCGACCAGATCTATCAGCCCAACTGATCATCACCATGGCTTTCACCTTCAAAAAGCGCAGCAACCTGCCGGGCTTCGGATTGGCGCTGGGCTTCACCGTGCTCTATCTCAGCCTCATAGTGCTGATCCCGCTGGCGGCGACTTTTCTGAAAGCGTCGGCTCTGAGCTGGGACCAGTTCTGGCACATTGTGGCTTCTCCGCGTGCCGTGGCTTCCTATCGCCTGACCTTCGGGGCCTCGCTGGTCGGCGCTTCGATCAATCTGGTATTCGGCGTCCTGGTGGCGTGGGTGCTGGTGCGCTACAGCTTTCCCGGCAAACGCCTGTTCGACTCCTTGGTCGATCTCCCATTCGCTTTGCCGACGGCGGTCGCGGGCATCGCGCTGACCACGATCTATGCGCCCAACGGATGGCTCGGCCGCCCTCTGGCATCGATAGGAATCAAGTCGGCGTACTCGCCGCTCGGGATCGCGATCGCGCTCACCTTCATCGGACTTCCGTTCGTGGTTCGAAGTGTGCAGCCGGTCCTCGAAGACATGGACAAGGAACTCGAGGAGGCGGCTGCCAGTCTGGGAGCCAGCCGGTGGCAGACGTTTTCGCGGGTGGTGCTGCCCACAATTCTTCCCGCTGCATTGGCCGGCTTCGCCATGGCCTTTGCCCGCGCGATCGGCGAATACGGTTCGGTGGTATTCATCTCCGGCAACATGCCGATGCGGACTGAAATCACTCCCTTGCTGATCATGACCAAGCTCGACCAGTTCGACTATGCCGGCGCGACCGCCATCGCCATAGTCATGCTGGTGTTCTCACTGATCTTGCTGCTGCCCATCAATCTCCTGCAGAAGTGGAGCAGCAGCCGCGAAGAGAAGACGGTTGCCCTGGTCGCGGAGGAGATCCACTAAGCGATGGCAACTACTCTTCCACTCAGCACGCGAAACCTGTTGCCGTCGCGAAGGGTCGCGACCGCGGCAACCGGCGAGTCGGCCGTGGTCCGTTGGCTCCTGATCGGCGTGGCCGTGATCTTCCTCGGAGTGTTTATCTTTCTGCCCCTCGCGATCGTATTTTCCCAGGCGTTCGCCAAAGGCATCGGAGCTTATTGGGCGAGCCTGCGCGAGCCCGACGCGCTTTCAGCGATACGCCTGACCTTGCTGGCCGCGGGCATTGCCGTTCCCCTGAACCTTGTGTTTGGAGTGGCTGCGGCCTGGGCCATCGGGAAATTTGAGTTCTTCGGGAAGAGTCTCCTGATCACCCTGATCGATCTGCCATTTTCAGTCTCGCCGGTGGTGGCCGGCTTGATCTATGTTCTGCTCTTCGGCTTGCAGGGTTTGCTGGGACCATGGCTGGGGCGCCACGATCTGCAAATCATTTTCGCGGTGCCGGGAATCGTCCTGGCCACCATCTTCGTGACTTTTCCCTTCGTGGCCCGCGAGCTGATTCCCCTGCTGCAGGCGCAAGGGCAGGAGGAAGAAGAAGCCGCGCTGGCTCTCGGCGCCAGCGGCTGGCAAACTTTCTTCCGCGTCAGCCTGCCCAACATCAAATGGGGACTGCTCTATGGCGTGATTCTCTGCAACGCCCGCGCCATGGGCGAGTTCGGGGCGGTTTCGGTGGTCTCCGGCCATATTCGCGGTCGCACCAATACCATGCCGCTGCACGTCGAAATTCTTTACAACGAATACCAATTCTCGGCCGCGTTCGCGGTGGCCTCCCTGTTGGCCTTGCTGGCCCTGGCCACTCTGCTGGTAAAGACCGTCGTGGAATGGCGAGCGCGGCGGCAGCAGGCGGAAGCCGCGCGCTGGGATGGAGAAGGGCAAACCGCATGAGCATCGAAGCCAGAAATATCAGCAAGAAGTTTGGGCAATTTGCCGCGCTCGACAACGTCACTCTGAAGATTCCCTCGGGCGAACTGGTGGCGCTGCTGGGCCCGTCGGGCTCCGGCAAGACCACGCTTCTGCGCATCATCGCCGGCCTGGAATTTGCCGACTCCGGGATCATCATGTTCGATGGCGAAGACACCACCCACCGCACCGCGCGCGATCGCCGCGTGGGCTTCGTCTTCCAGCACTACGCCCTCTTCCGGCACATGACGGTCTTCGAAAACATAGCCTTTGGACTTCAGGTACGCCCCCGGAATGTGCGTCCGTCGAAGGAACAGATACACGACAAGGTGCACGAGTTACTGGGTCTGATCCAGTTGAAGAACCTGTCCGGCCGCTATCCGTCGCAACTCTCCGGAGGCCAGCGCCAGCGGGTTGCCCTGGCCCGAGCCCTGGCAGTCGAGCCCAGCGTTTTGCTGCTCGACGAACCCTTCGGCTCGCTCGACGCGAAAGTCCGCCTGGAACTGCGCCGCTGGCTGCGCCAGTTGCACGACGAAGTTCACATCACCAGCGTGTTCGTCACCCACGACCAGGAGGAAGCCCTGGAAGTTTCCGACCGCGTGGCGGTGATGAACGAAGGTCGCATCGAGCAAGTGGGCAGCCCGGACGAGGTTTACCATCACCCCAACACGCCCTTCGTTTACAACTTTCTCGGCAGCGTGAACCTCTTCCATGGCCGTATGGACGAAGAGAATCCAGCCATCCACGATGTGGAAACCGGAGATCTCGTCTATGTGCGGCCGCACCTGCTTGAAATTCAGCGCCAGCCCAATGGTGGAAGCAACTTTCGCGCCATCATCAAACACATCAATTCCGCCGGCCCCCTGGTCAAAGTTGAAGCGCTCAGCGAGTGGGGAGCGCCGGTCCAGGTCGAGATGTCCCAGGAAAAATTTCAGGAACTTCAGCTGGCCAAGGAAGAAACCGTCTTCATCATCCCCAAAGAGCTGAAGGTCTTCCACAAGACGCTTTAGGC
>JBARIF010000027.1:0-5978 GCA_049799615.1 Terriglobales bacterium | reverse complement strand
CGCTGCGTGTAGCCGGCGGTGCCGGCGGGTGCGCGCACTTCAACGCGCGCATCGACGGTGCCATTGCCGCGGGCCTCGGCGTCGAGCAGGGCTTCGGCTTCCGCCTGGGCGTCTTCGATTTCGGCATCGACACCCTCCTCCTCCCCCTCTTCCTCCGTTTCGGCCTCTCCGGTAAGAGCTTCGCCGGACGCCGCGGTTGCTGGCTCATCGCCCGCGGGGGATTGTTCCGCGGCTTCCGCAGAGGAATGGGCCTGAGGCTCACCGGTAGCGGCGATTTCAAGGGTGCGCGGAGATTGATAGTCCCCGGCCGCGCTGGTTTCCTCTTCCATTTCCTCAAAGACTGCGTCTTCTTCCAGGTCTTCCACGTATTGGGTAAGGTCGGTTTCTTCCTCGTCGATGACCTGCTCCTCGATCGTTCCCGCAGGCTCGGCGTACGCGGCTGAGGACGCGGCTGGAGCCGAAGACTCCAAGGCGGCAGACGAGGTGAAGGCTTGCGGTTCCGGTTCGCCCGGTGCGCTTTGCGAGTGCTGCTCCACAACCTCTTCCTCAGCATGAACCGGCTTCCGGGAAAACGCAGCGGCAAGGTTCATGCGGTCCTGGATGGCGTGCTCCCGTTCCCACTCCTGGTGGGAGGCTTCATCGTGACGCGGTTCCAGATCCCCATGCTGTTCGTGCAGCGGTTCGGTCAAGCCGGTGGCGAACAAAGGTTCGTCGTCGGGGAAGCCGTTTGTAACGCCAACAGGAGTGTCCACAATCGCGGGCGAAGAACCCTGTTGCTCACCCGCGCTGGCTGGAGCGAAGGGCTGCGCTGCCCGGCCCTTGTACTTCGAGATCGACTCGCCAGGAAGGATGATCGGCTGATATCCGGGAGGCGGGCCGTAGTCGGAGGTGCGAGGGCGAGAGCGGCTGGGAATGGGCGCAGGAGCGGCTGGTTGCGATTCGACCACGTCCGGGCGGGTGAAGCGCTGCTCAGACGAAGGACGGTCATTCCGGTCGCCGCGCTCCGGGCGGTCATCATTCTCAAAGCGGCCACGTCCCCGACGGCGACGGCGGCCACGAAAGCCTCCACGCTCGCGCGGTTGCCCATCGCCATTACCGGGCTCGGCAGCCGGAGCTGACCCGGAGGTGGCAAGCGGACTTTCCGACTGCCCCTCGGTAAAGGGCTCGGACTCGATTACGTAGGAAGCGCCTTCGGTCGCTGCAGGAGCCTCGAAGCGTGCCGGTTGGGGCCGGGGTTCCTGTTGCGGCCGGCTTTCCTGCTGGGGACGGCTTTCCTGCTGGGGACGGCTTTCCTGCTGGGGACGGCTTTCCTGCAAGGGCGGACGGTTGGTGGGGACGACGTCGGTGAGATCGTCGTCCTGTTCCTCGAGGTCCATGAAATCGGAAACGTAGAGGAAGGCGTCGCGTTCCAGGCCGATGTCAACGAAGGCCGACTGCATGCCGGGAAGCACGCGGGTAACACGTCCCTTGTAGATGGAGCCGGCTAAGGTGTATTCGTTCTCGCGTTCGAGGTAAATTTCAGCGAGCAGGTCATCCTCGACCAGGCCCACTTTGGTTTCGTGGGGCGTCGAGGTTACAAACAATTCTTTCGTCATTCATACTCCGGGTTCTGCGGCCGTTTGGGGCCGACAGGATCACCGGGGCAAAGACAGCGAGAGGAGGGGAGGGTTGAGCGTCGCGATGGGTACTGATCCACGTACCAGTGGACCTGCCTCCTGGAAAGCACTCCAGAAGCGAATCCTTTGCGGAAGCTTGGGAATCTTTTGCACTTATCGCAATGTGCGCTGGCTCCAAGGTGGTGGCCGCTCTCTCCTCAGTGGGGAGGGGGCCGTTTCCCGCCCGGCAGCGCCGGCTGCAATCCTACCCCGGCCTCCAACTCTCTTTCTGGCCGGTGAGTGCCCTCTTAACGCGAGAGCGATCGTAATCTTAATGTTTTTGTCCGCGCCCTTGAGGCGCGGGTAACGCCCGCTTGCCGGGCCTCGTCCTGCATCAGTTCACAAAACGGCGCATGCGGACATTCATCACCATGCCCAGCGCCAGAAACATAAACAGGACAGAAGACCCTCCGTAACTCATTAATGGCAAGGGTATTCCGGTAACCGGCATAAAACCGACAACCATGCCGACGTTGACCAGGATATGGAAGCTAAGCACAGCCACCACACCCATGACCACGAACGTTCCAGCGCGGTCGGGCGCTGTTTGAGCGTTCTGGGTCAAACGCATCAGCACAATGAAGTATAGCAGGAGCACCCCCAAAGCTCCTACGAATCCATGTTCCTCGGCGAAGGCCGCGAAAATGAAATCTGTTTGCGGCACAGGGAGATAGGAAAGATGGGTTTGGGTCCCGGTTCCGCCCCAGATCCCTCCAGACCCCACCGCAATTTTGGATTGAATGACCTGGTAGCCGGAGCCCTGCTTATCGGCCTCCGGTTCCATGAAGCTGATGAGACGGTCTTTCTGATAGGGCTTCAGCTTGTGCCAGGCCAGGGGCATGATCAGCCCGGCCAGGAGCAAGACGATTAGAGCCTGCTTAAGACGGACCCCTCCCAGGAAAAGACCCATAAGAGCGATCGGCATGTAGGTGAGGGCGGTACCCAGATCGGGCTGGACGAGCACCATGAGCATGGGCACGCCCACGATCGCACCCGCCTTGATGAAGTCGGACCAGGAAAGCTCGCGGTGATGCAGGTCGGCGAAATACTTGGCGACCGCCAGGATCAGGATCAGCTTGACCCATTCGGAAGGCTGGAAGTGCTGGCCGCCGGGCAACTTGATCCAGCGCTTCGCGCCCAGATATACCTTGCCAAAAATCATGACCGACATCAACGAGGCAACGGCGGCGATGTACATCCAGTGAATCTTGTCAAGCAGGGCCTGGTAATTCAACAGGCTGATCAGAAACATGCCGAGGATGCCACCGGCGACCCAGTAGAGTTGCTTGATGTGCGCGCCGGCGAACTTGGTGTGCATGGTGGCGCTATGGATCTCCATCACGCCCAAGCCGCAGATCATGAGCACGAAGATCAGCAGCAGCCAGTCGAAGTCGCGGTATGAGACGTAGCGGGACATGGTTTAGTCGTCGGTCGTCAGTCGTCAGTCCTCAGCGGTTGGTCGTTAGTCGTTGGCAAGCCCTGTTTTTTCTTCGCCATCAGTTATTCCAATCCTGGGGCTGCGGCCGCCAAGGGCAGCTTTCTCTTCGAGGCTGCGACGAAGAAATGGCCTGCCTGGATTCCGTTGCTATTGTCGCCATCCTCGTCGGGAGCGGTCCAGAGCGCGCCAATGTCGACCCTGCTGGCATCTTTAGCCATCTTGGTGGGCTGGCGGTTTTGCTTGTCCACGTAGGCTTTGATCACCTGGGTTGCCAACCGGGCCGCCAGTTTGCCGTGCTCGCCACCTTCGAACAGGACGCAGACGATAATCCCGGGATCTCGCCGGGGCGCGAATCCCACAAACCAGCCGTTCTGGGCGAAAGCTTCATTGTTTTCGTGCTTGGCCCGCAACGCCAGCGACACAATCTGGGCCGATCCGGTCTTGCCGGCGATGTCAATACCAGGAATATGTGCGGACGGCGCCGTGCCCTCGGGCAGTAGGACCCTCGCCATAGCATCGGTGATGAGCGTGTATCCGTTGCTGTCGATGGGAATCGTTTTCACTTCCGTGTAGCGCTGCACGTCCATGACGCCGGGCGGCAACTCCGTGGGATTGACGACGTGCGGGACCACCATCCGCCCATCCATTGAGACGGCGGCGATGGCGCGCATCAACTGCACCGGCGTAGTCGCCACCGCGCCCTGCCCGATCCCCACTGAAATGGTCTCGCCGGCAAACCACTTTTGCTTGAAGTTCCGGATCTTCCATTCTTCCGACGGCATCACGCCGCTGACTTCGTTGGGCAGGTCGATGCCAGTCTTCTGTCCGAGGCCCAGTGTGGTAGCCCATTTCGAGATGCGATCGATCCCCAGTTTTTCGGCCAGCGTGTAGAAGAAAACATCGCAGGATTGGTAGATGGCCTTGGGCAGATCGACGGATCCGTGTCCCCCTTTTACCCAACAACCAAAACGCCGTCCGTAAAACGTCGCGCCTCCGTTGCAATGGACGTTGAGAGTCTGCGCGACGCCTTCTTCCCACCCCGCAACCGACATCAGGATCTTGAAGGTCGAGCCCGGCGCCAGTTGCGCCTGGATGGCCTTGTTGAGAAGCGGCTTGTCGGGGTCGTTGACCAGGCGGCTCCATTCATCGCGGGAGACGCGGACGGCAAAATCGTTAGGATCAAACGTGGGACGGCTTACCATGGCGAGGATCTCGCCATTGCGCGGGTTCATCGCAACGACGGCGCCATTTTTTCCTGCGAGCGCTTCCTCGGCGGCAATCTGCAGGTCCACGTCAATGGTGAGCTTGAGTTGCTTGCCGGGCACAGCGGGAGTTTCGTCGAGGCGGCCGACTTCTTTGCCGCGACTGTCGACCAGCGCCCGCCGGGAACCGTTCTGGCCCATCAGGATCTGGTTGTACTGCTTCTCCACTCCTGAAACGCCCACCACGTCGCCCGGGTTGTAGAACTCGAACTGGGGCTGGTTGAGCATGGTTTCGGTCACTTCACCTACATAGCCCACCAGGTGCGCCATGAAACCATTCCGCGGATAGAGGCGGCGGTGCGCCATGATGGTGTCGAGTTCCGGCAGTTCGTTCTTGTGGGATTCGATGAAGGCGAGTTCGTCGGGCGTGATGTCGTCTTTCAGGAAGATGGGCTGGTACTGTGGCATCGACATGAACTTGCGGATGCGCTCGCGCACCTCGCGGGCGTCCAGGTGCAGGCCCTGCGCAATCCGGTCGGCATCAACATTGAGATCACGGCTGGAATCGCGCAGCAGGAGCGCCGAAAAGGAAGGGTAATTGTCGACAATGGTGCGGCCTTCCCGATCGAGAATCTTGCCCCGCGGCGCCAGGATGGGAACGTTGCGGATACGGTTCTTCTCGGCGAGCTGGGCGTAGAAATCGCTCTGCATGACCTGTAGACGCCACAGCCCGTAGGCGAGGATCATGAAGATGACGAGGATGACGTACTGCACCGCCGTCAGGCGAATCGACGATACTTTTTCGTCGCGACCAAACATGAAAATCAGCTCTTGGCTGTTAGCTATTAGCTCGTCCAGCGTTCAGAGCGCCGCCGTCGTCTTGTGCCAACCCAGCCATCAATACTATTGTCTACCCACTTCGCAGCCCCGCGCCAACGACCAGGGACCACCGACCAACGACTGCCTTTACGTTCTTTGCTTGAACCGGTCCAGGGCAAAGAACAGGAATACTCCGACGATGGCGTTTACGAACGCCGACCATAACTCGTGCGGCCAGCTCCATTGCACGCTCAGGTTCACCAGGCCTCGAGCCACCATGAAATAAACGATCTTGTTGGCCACACAAAACACCAAGGTGACCAGCAGGCGCGCGCCTGCGTTTTCCACGTCCAGCTTCACGCCCAGCGACGAAGCGCCGTAGCCTACTACGGTCTTAGCGATGCCGTTAATACCGATGGGTAGAGAGGTGAGGGCGTCCTGAAAAACGCCGATGGCGCCGCCAGTCAGCAGTCCGGAAACGGGATTGCGTCGCGAAATTGCGAAAAAGATCGTTACCAGCAGCGGCAGATCCAACATCGCGAAAAACGGAAATTGGTGAGGCAACCATGCCTGCAGAAACAGGGCCGTCGCCGGTACCCCGATCGTGATCAGCCAGTTAAACCGGTAGACTTCGACCTGCTCCCCAGAGGTGTAGGTAATGGGCACGTTATTGCGGTCCGTTCTGAGGCTGGGCCGGCTGCGAACCGTCGGCCGGAGGAGCGACGGTCTTGGGCTTGGGCGCGGTGTGGCTGGGATCGGCAACTTTCACGGGCGGCGGCGCTGGACCTCTCTCAGTCGCAGGCTTGAGCGCGCTGGGCATGCTTCCGGCAGGCCGGGCCGGCAACGGCTTCGGAGGCGCGGACC
>JBARIF010000026.1:0-4714 GCA_049799615.1 Terriglobales bacterium | reverse complement strand
CCAATGCCTATCTCGCCATCAACCACCGTCTCGAAATCATTCCCGTCATCAACAAGATCGATCTGCCCAGCGCTGATGTCGAGCGCACCAAGGAGATGATCGAAGGCGCGGTCGGTCTCGACGCCTCTGACGCCGTGCTGATCAGCGCCAAGACCGGTCAGGGTGTGCCCGACGTTCTGGAAGCCATCGTGAAGCGGGTGCCTCCGCCCAAAGGCAATCCGGACAACCGGCTGCAGGCGCTGATCTTCGACTCCTGGTTTGATCCCTACCGGGGTGTGATCGTGCTGACCCGGGTCTTCGAAGGCACCATCCGCAAGGGACAAAAAATCCGTCTGATGTGGAATGGGCGCGTGCTGGAGGTGGAAACCCTCGGCGTCCTCACCCCCAAACCGGTAGAAGTGGAAGAACTGCGGGCCGGAGAAGTCGGCTTCCTGATGGCCAACAGCAAGACTGTGGCCGACACGAAAATCGGCGACACCATTACCGACGAAGCCAATCCCGCCATCGAACCCCTGCCCGGTTTCGAAGAAATCAAGCCCATGGTTTTTGCGGGGCTCTACACCGTGGACGCACACGAGCACACCCAGCTGCGCGAGGCGCTGGAAAAATTGCGCCTCAACGACTCGTCATTCTTCTTCGAGCCCGAGAGTTCAGTCGCGCTGGGCTTTGGCTTCCGCTGCGGCTTTCTCGGCCTGCTGCACATGGAGATCATCCAGGAACGGTTGGAGCGCGAATTCAATCTGGAACTGATCACCACCGCTCCCGGCGTGCGCTACAAGATCACCAAAACCGACGGCGCCCTGATCGAGGTGGACAACCCTTCGCGCTGGCCCGATCCGAGTGAGATTGCCAAGGTCGAAGAGCCGGTAATCCTGGCCACCATTCTCACCAACGAAGAATACGTAGGCGGGATCCTGAAGCTGGTGGAAGACAAGCGGGGCAAGCAAAAGACTTTTGAGTATGTGAGTTCGTCACGCGTGATGCTGCACTACGAACTGCCACTGAACGAAATTGTGCTCGATTTCTATGACCGGCTGAAGTCAGTCTCGCGCGGCTATGCGTCGCTCGATTATCACCTGGCCGCCTATTGGGAGTCCCCCATGGTGAAACTGGACATTCTGGTCGCAGGCGAGGCGGTGGACGCGCTCTCGATCATTGTGCATCGCGATTTTGCCTATGAACGCGGCAAGCTCCTGGTTTCAAAAATGCGCCAACTCATTCCCCGGCAAATGTTCGAGGTCGCCATCCAGGCCTCGATCGGGTCAAAGATCATCGCCCGCGAGACCGTGTCGGCGATCCGCAAGAACGTGATCGCCAAATGCTATGGCGGCGACATCTCGCGCAAGCGCAAGCTGCTCGAAAAACAAAAAGAAGGCAAGCGGCGAATGAAGCGCATCGGGCGTGTCGATATTCCACAGGAAGCGTTTTTGGCGGTGTTGAAAGTAGGCGAGGGGGAATGATAACGCTCTTTCTTCCCTTCCCTAGCTGCGGTATTGATTTGCCAGCGTAAGTGCGACCACTCCGAAGGAAGCCAGCCAGGTTAGGTGTACAAGGCTGGGCAGGACCCCCTTCCGGCTCCAGATGGCGCGCACCGCGCGGTACAGGCAAAACGGAACGAGCAGGAAAAGCGCCAGAGCCAAGACTCCAGTTAGGTTGTTCAGGACTGTCCACCCCATTCTGCCGAAGTCCCAGGAGCGAAGCGGTGATGAGAGTTCAGGATCAAGTCTGTACAAGCAGATCCGCAGGACAAGTCCCGCAGCACCCAGCAGCGCCCCCCAGCGAATGAAGCAATGAACGATGCGCGCCGAAACCCGCTGTGCGTGTAAAGAACGGGCGGAGATGAAAGCTCCCGTCAACAGAATGGGGAAGTAAGCCAAGGTATTGGAAATGAGGAATGCGGGCAGCCACTTATGAGGTTCGCATCCGGTGTCCAAGCCCTCCACCCGACAGGGGAACATTCGGGAGGCAACTCTGAATCCAGGTTCTTGCAGTCGGATGAGTGGGCCGATCCAGGGAAGACCACGTGAGTAAAATATTTCGTCATTTGCAGCCAGTGCAAACCATGCCGTCAACGCAAGAACGATAGACACAGCAGCCGCAATTGCCAGAACCCGGAGCAATGATGGAGGACCCGACCAGTCACGATTCGTGTGGTCAAATCGAGCGGCCGCGCGGCGGCTACTCAACCCCAAGAGAACAACCGCTACAACAAGCCAAAAAACGAAATCAAAGATAGTTGATAGACCCAAGCGCAAACCCATGTCTTGACCCCAATCGCCATAGGAGACTCGGTCCAGTCCGGCCCGGAAAATGCGCGCCCCGAAAGAGATGAACGCCACGACTGCGGCGCATCGACTTGCGAACCAGGCATTTTCCCTAATATTGCTACTCGTAGTCGGCATGCACCGTAATTATGCATGCGTGTGTTGCGCATGGCTCGTAACTTTGGTTTGGTCGAAAGGGGATCTTTCATTCCCTCGACTTAGCAAGCAGGGCGTGGCCAGTTTATCGATCTAAGAGTTATGACCATGGTATAATGACCATGGTTGTGGAGCTGAAATGAAAACCATGCCCGCAGGCGTATTCAAGACAAACTGTCTCGCTGTGATGGACGAGGTCAAAGCCAAGCGCGAGGCAGTGGTTATCACTAAACACGGCAAGCCGGTGGCGATGCTCGTGCCGGTTAAAACCTCTGTGGACGACATTTTTGGATTTTTCCGCAATAGGGGCCGCATCACCGGCGACGTGGTCTCCCCAGTTCTTTCACCGGATGAGTGGGGCGAGTTGGGATGATTCTGGTCGATACCCATGTTGTACTCTGGCTGGCTCTCGAGCCCGACAGAATTTCCGGGAAGGCCGTCGCGGTAATCGAGGAAGCCCGTCACACTGGCCAGGGACTGGCGATTTCCGATATGACTCTGCTTGAGATCGCCGTCATAGAAAGCAAACGCCGCATCCAGTTGAGTGCCAGCCTGGAAACCTTCCTGACCGATCTGGAATCGAGATTTGTGATCCTGCCGATCACCGGCCGGATTTGCGTACGTGCGATGGCCCTTCCAGCCGCTTATCCCAAGGATCCAGCCGATCGCATCATCGGGGCCACTGCGCTGGTCGAGGGGATTTCACTGGTCACTGCGGACAACGATATCCGGAAGTCGAAGGCACTGTCCACGATCTGGTAATCAGAGGAACTTTACTCCGTCCAGTCAAACGAACGGGTCACCGCTTTCTTCCACAGCCGGTACATCTCCGCGCGCTTTGCTTCATCGAGCCCAGGATTCCAGGTCTGGCCCACCGACCATCGCGCCCGCAGATCGTCTGTGTTTTTGTAAAAGCCAACCGCCAGGCCGGCCGCGTAGGCTGCGCCCAGAGAGGTCGTTTCTTTGATCAGGGGCTTGACCACAGGGCGGTTCAGAATGTCGGCCTGAAACTGCATCAGCAGAGCGTTGTCCACCATGCCACCATCCACGCGCAGGACGTCGAGCGCAATGCCGGAATCCTGCTCCATGGCTTCGACCACTTCGCGGGTCTGGAAGGCTGTGGCCTCGAGCACGGCGCGTGCCAGGTGTCCTTTGTTGACATAGCGGGTCAGGCCCGCGATCACGCCACGCGCGCTGTGCTTCCAGTAAGGCGCATAGAGGCCGGAGAATGCCGGCACAAAATAAACCCCGCCGTTGTCCTCGACGGTGCGGGCTAGGGTTTCGATCTCAGGACTGCTTCCGATCAGGCCCAGATTGTCGCGTATCCACTGTACCAGCGCTCCGGTGATGGCAATGCTGCCCTCAAGCGCGTATCGTGCCGGCTCTTTGCCAAACTTGTAGCCGACCGTGGTAATCAGTCCGCAGGTGGAGCGGACGGCGCGCTCTCCGGTATTCATCAGCAGAAAGCAGCCCGTGCCGTAGGTATTTTTGGCTTCACCCGACTTGAAGCAGGTCTGGCCCACCAGAGCGGCCTGCTGGTCGCCCAGGATGCCGGCAATCGCCACTCCCTGCGCAGCGCCGACTTTGACCGTCCCGTAGGCTTCGCCGCTCGAGCAGATGCGCGGCAACATGGCTCGGGGAATCCCAAAGGCGTCCAGCAAGCCTTCGTCCCAGGAAAGCGTATCGAGGTCCATCAGTTGGGTGCGGCTGGCGTTGGTGACGTCAGTGATGTGAAGCCCACCGTTGGTCCCGCCGGTAAGGTGCCAGGTGAGAAAGGAATCGATGTTGCCGAAAATCACTTCGCCGGCTTCCGCCTTCTTGCGGACCCCCGGCACATGCTCGAGCAGCCAGCGAATCTTCAAGCTGCTGAAGTAGGTGCTGAGTGGCAGGCCGGTCTTGGCCCGGAAGCGGTCAGCCCCGCCCTCTCGCGCAAATTCCGTGACATAGTCATCTACACGCGTGTCCTGCCAGACCAGAGCGTTAGCCACGGGCTTGCCGGTCTTGCGGTCCCACAGCACGGTGGTCTCGCGCTGGTTGGTGATGCCGATCGCGGCCAGGTCGGCGGCGTGAAGCTTGCCCTGATCGAGCGCCTGGGCAATCACATCCTGCGTCGACCGCCAGATTTCCTCTGGATCGTGCTCCACCCACCCCGGCTGCGGATAAATCTGTTCGTGTTCCTTTTGCGCCGCCGCTACCGTCCTGCCGGCTGCGTCAAAGACACAGAAGCGCGTGCTGGTCGTGCCCTGATCGATTGCCCCGATGTAGTTGGCCACGCGGGCTATGGTAACGGAGGC
>JBARIF010000025.1:0-2383 GCA_049799615.1 Terriglobales bacterium | reverse complement strand
ATCCTGCCGCGCCGAATCTGCCCAGCACAACGTGCCGAGACTCAACATGGCAAAGACAAACATGATTCTTTTCATGGGACAGCCTCATTTCTGTTGCCTCTGCGCCGACTCCTCTGTCTTCGTGCTGTGTGTATAGGCGCACACACATCCGAGCAGACATGGCGGCACATGAGGTCAAGAGCGACGTTACCAAATCAGGATTCGAGAGGTCTGAGCAATACTGCTCACGCGGGCCAGATGCAACGGCCGCAGAACGGTCGCACCAAAACCGACGAAATGGAAGCGAGAGCTGGGCAATGCTCAGCGTCACAAGCAAGCGACCGGAGAGCCCGAAGCGGTAACTGGAGATGATGACAGGGACGCCCGGACGCTGTTTTTGTGCAGGTACTGGTCCATCCAGCACTGAGGGGCGGGGCGCTTGCGGATATTTTCCCCGTGCAGGAAAAGCAGTAAAATATAGTCGTCGTTGTTTAGGCAGAGGGAGGTACCCTATGTCTCCTGCTCGCCAACCCAACGCATCTCCACGCGGAGGGAAAATCGCCCGCCAAGCTCCGATCAGCCCAATATCCCAAACCGAACATAGCCCCAACATTCCGACAGTAGCGACCAGGAAGAGGCGTAATTTCGATCCCCATGCATTCCTCGCAACCATCGGCGAGGGCAGGAAACCTGTGCTTCTTCAGAAGAAACAGACCATCTTCGCCCAAGGGGATCTCGCGGATGCGGTGTTTTATCTTCAGACGGGCAAGGTGAAACTCACCGTGGTCTCGAAGACTGGCAAGGAAGCGACCATCGGCATATTAGGTGAAGAAAATTTTTTCGGCGAAGGGTCGCTCGCCGGCCAGGCGGTTCGCATGGGCTCTGCAACCGCAATGACGGATTGCGCGGTTCTGCGAATCGACAAGAAAGCCATGATGGAAGCGCTACACCGGGAAAGCGCGCTTTCCGACATGTTTGTGGCGTATTTGCTGGCGCGGAACATCCGCTACGAAGAAGATCTGGTTGATCAGCTTTTTAATTCGAGCGAAAAGAGGCTGGCCCGGATCCTTTTGCTGCTCGCTCGTTTTGGCAAGGAAGGCACACCCGAGACGGTAGTTCCGAAGATCAGCCAGGAAATGCTGGCAGAGATGATCGGCACGACCCGCTCGCGGGTGAGCTACTTCATGAACAGGTTCAGAAAACTGGGCTTCATTCACTACAATGGCGGGCTGCAAGTCCACAGCTCACTTCTGAACGTTGTTCTCCACGACTAGCCCGAGATCGTCCGCCGCTGGGGCGGGCCTACTTTGCGCGAGCCCTGCAAAGGCGGCCCGTCATCTTCGCGGGTCACCAAGGGTGGGAGTTCGGACACCGACGGCTGGCTCACTGATTCGCGATTTGTGCGATTTAGTGGGACCGATGCAGGTCACGTAGCAAATGTCACTGTTCTTCCAACCCAGGGTTGGCTGAAGCCGAACCGCTTCAAAACAGCGCGCGGGGCTTCCACCCCCCACGTAAGTAACGGTCAGGAAATGGCACGATCGCGGGCGTTTCGCTGACAGAAAATGCCCCTGCGGCCGGATTCCGTCACAAAGGCGGGTGGCGGCCGGCGCTACCGGGGTGTCGCTCGATGTGATAAGCGGAACCACCACCAAGACTTATCCGGAAGTAACCGCCGGTACCCTTCATTTCCGCACCGATGGCACGTTACCTGCGAAGACCAGTGTAACTTGAGGCAAAACCCCGAAATCAGCCTTAGGAGGATGGGAGAAATCAGATGTGGAATGACATAACACGCGGCGTGGCCGCCCTGAAAACAGTGTGGAGCTTTGGTTCCACGGGTGCCGCCGATGAAACGGTAACGAAGGCCGGCTCGGTCTCCGGAGATTCTCTGGCCGAGGCCGAGAGCTACATTCATATGGGACGCCACCACAGCGCCGCGATTCTTGCAGGCGATGCGCTGGAAGCGACGTTGCATCAATTGTGCCGCGAATATCGGGTGCCTCTGCCGGGCAAGCCGACGGTTGACGGCATGAATGCGCAACTGGCGCAGATGGGTGTTTACGACAGGCAAGTCGAGCAACGGCTGGCGGAATTGCAGAACTTGTGGGAGAAGGCGAATTGCGGGCTCTGGTCCGAGGTTTCGAAATCGGACGTGGAAAACATGCTGGGCGAGATTCGCGCTTTCGTCTCCCAACATGTTGTGTACTAGGAGTGGGGCTCTAAGTGTGTATAAACTAGAGTTTGATTGACGTCCGTCTTTCCCCCGCCTCGTTTGGAGTGAGTCCGCCTCCCCCCATCTCCAGAACATTCGGCAAGTGCGCCAAGCCGCGCGCGGATACGTGCCGGTTGGCGGCCTCAGCGGCGCCAACGGCCTTGACGAAGGCGTGGTGGCGGCTAGGCC
>JBARIF010000024.1:0-3080 GCA_049799615.1 Terriglobales bacterium | reverse complement strand
ACGATACTCGCATTGCTAACGCCGTCACCTCCCCCGCAGCTGATGCCCGCTCCCACTCCACCCTCATATCTCCTGCCACGCGGAACTGAAAATTGATGAGGCGATGTGTGGTTTCTCGGAGTGACTAAGTATGCCAGATAGGCTCGCCTTGTCGTTGTCCCTGTTAGGGCTGCTCGCGGTCTACGGAATTGTCGTTTTAGGACTTCTGGGTTTCTACGGGAAAGCCACCAGCGGCATTCCGCACTGGGTGCAGCGTGAATTCGCCGACTGGGGATTTACGCCGACGGATTTGGGTGGATTTCGATGGTTACACTTGGCCATGGCGAGCATTCTCAGTCTTTTTCTCGAGATGCTGATGATCCGCTGGGTTTCGGCGGAGATTCCGGTCTTTGCGTACTTCAAAAACTTCATATTAATTGCCTGTTTTCTAGGGTTCGGTTTGGGCTGCTATTTCTCTAAGCGACGGATAAACGTTGTTGCGATTTTGGGTCCACTGCTCCTTCTTACTTTGCTCTTGAAATTGCCCTGGCTACCCTTACGTACAGCCATCCAACACCTTCCCAGTTACATCGGCGCGACGTCCGAGACCTTCTTGTGGGACATGCTGTTGATTCCGTTTCAAGGGTACAAGGCGCTGGTTGCCGGCATTGCCTTGATCATGCTCATTGATCTACTGGTGACGCTTTTGTTTATACCGATCGGCCAGATGGTCGCATGGTACCTGGAAGAAAGGAAGGCGGGAATCACGGGATATACGGTGAACGTTCTTTCAGGATTGGCGGGCCTGGCTCTGTATACGTCGCTGTGTTTTCTGTATCAACCTCCAATTACCTGGTTCACTTTCGCGGGCGTAATGCTTGTCGTGCTACTCTGGAAATTCAGACGGGGGAGGCTCGCTTCGATAGCAGCGTTTGCGATCTGCCTTGCATTGCTATCCCTGGGCCCTGCTAAGCCAGCGTCTGAAGTATGGTCCCCGTACCAGAAAGTAACACTGATACCGCACCCCAACCTCCAAGCTCCCAGAATATGGGAGTTACAGACGAATGGTTCGTGGCATCAGGGGATGATCAATCTTTCCGCGGAGTTCACCGCGGAGCACCCGGAGTTGTTCAAAACTGTCCCGGTCAAATTTAACGCCTATAACATCCCTTACCGGTTTTACCCACAACCGCCGTCCGTGCTGGTGCTGGGAGCGGGCAGCGGCAACGACGTGGCTGCTGCGGTGCGCAATGGAGCCGGTCGAGTCGTCGCCGTCGAAATTGATCCATTGATCCTGAAGCTCGGCCGGGATCTGCATTTTGAAAAACCGTACGATTCACCGCGGGTACACGTGATCCTCGACGACGCGCGCAGCTATATTCAGAACAGTCGCGACAAGTTCGATGTGATTGTTTTCTCGCTGCTCGATTCGCACACCATGGCTTCACATTTCTCGAACATACGTCTGGATAATTATGTATATACGGTCGAGGCTCTGCGAGCGGCCCGCAAACTGCTCAATCCGGACGGAATTTTCATTATCAAGTTCTGGGTCGACCAACCGTGGATTGCGGGACGGCTCTATGGCCTGGTGTCCGACGCTTTCGGCGAGCCCCCCGTTGATTTGAATGCGGTGCAATTCAACTACACGTCCGCCGGACGCTTCTTTATTGCCGGATCGCAGCAAAGAATTCAGGGAGCACTCGAGGACCCCGAGTTGCGGATCTACTTGCGGAATGACCCAAACGTGAAGGTGGAAAAGGTCACTTTGACCACGGATGACTGGCCGAATTTCTACCAGCGCCAGCCCGGCATTCCCGTGAACATCGTGGTCACCGGTTCTATTCTCTTGCTCCTCTGGGTCGTTCTGCTGCCGCGGACCGGTACCCGCATTCGGTCACTAAAATGGCATTTCTTCTTCCTCGGAGCCGGATTTATGCTGCTGGAAACGCAGATCGTCAGCCGGATGGCACTCCTCTTTGGAACGACGTGGCTGGTCAATGCAGTGGTCGTTGGTGGAATCCTTCTGTTGATCGTGGGGGCCAACCTGCTCGTCGGCTGCATACCTCAATTTCCATATCTGGCCGCATACGTCGGAATCTTCTTATCTTTAGCGGTCGGATATTTGGTTCCGATGGATCGGTTGTTCCTGATGTCGATCTGGTTGAAGATTTGTTTGGCAATCCTGGTGCTCTGTCTTCCCGTATTCTTCGCAGGGTTGGTATTCATACGCAGCTTCGCGGAAGCAGGCTTCGATAGCCAGGCACTCGGCTCTAACCTGTTTGGAGCCTTGGTAGGGGGTCTTCTGGAATTGCTGTCTGGTTGGACTGGAATTAGATCTTTATTGCTGGTGGCCGCCCTACTTTATCTCGCGTCGTATCTGACGTTGCGGGTGCGTCAACCCGCCGGTGAGTTCTTGTCCCAAGGCCCAGCGTGATTTCTCCCTCCGGTCACGCTCCTCCGTTCGGCGTGTCTTGCACTGCGTCTGGAATTGACTTCGAAAGAACTCCAGCACTATGATCGAGGCGCTTTTTTCCACAAGTCGCAACTATGTCCTTGCCCGAAACTCTCACGGGAGTATCTGCTGACCCTCCGAATACGGTGATTCGGGAAGTGGCCAATCTCTTTCTGGCTAGCGTTGCGACACTCTATTTTGAACTCTTGACGATTCGCTATCTGTGTACAGAGGTGCGGGTCTTTACGAATCTGAAGAACCTGCCTCTGATCGCCAGCTTTTTCGGGATCGGAGTCGGCATGATTCTGGGGAAACCTGGGAAAAAGCTTTATGCCGTGTTTCCCGTGGCGGCGTTAGTGTTCTTTTCAGTCATCCGCTGGGCCGGGTGGCTGCATCTTCCCAACACAGATGTTTCCTGGACATACGATTTGTCGCAAACCGCGGATGTGGGATCTGCCGCGCGTGTCTGGTACGCGCTACGATTTATGGGGCTCGTATTTGGACTGTGCTCGTTGGTGGTGGCTCTCTTTGTGGTGCTCGGTGGATTCGTGGGAGAGAGTCTGAAGCGCATGCCAGCGCTCAAGGGTTACGGGATTAATCTGGCGGGCAGCTTGGTTGGTGTGTTGCTATTCTCGGCGCTGGCGTT
>JBARIF010000023.1:0-19791 GCA_049799615.1 Terriglobales bacterium | reverse complement strand
TGACGGGCAGTTCACTAGGCGACTTGCCGTTTCCCCACCGCGCCTGGCGAAGCCGGAATAGCAGAGTAGAGTGCGTCTCTGAGCGCCACATCCCGCGGGTCTCCCGTCAACCGCGTCCCCATCTGGCTGGTCACGTAGGCGTATCCAACTCCAACCGCCGGATCGGCAAAGCCGAGGGAGCCTCCGGATCCGGGAGCTCCGAAGGAACTGGCGCTGCCGAAGGGCCAAGTGGGGCACGGCTTCATGAAGCCTAGCGAGAACTGTGCGTTCCCCTTCAGGCATTCGTCGTAAAACCCCCGCCTTGCAGGAATCGCCGGTGCGGCCAGCAAGTCCAGCGTCTCCTGGCGCAGGCCGAGTTCCCGTCCTCCCGCGGCGAAGACGCCATAGGCATGCGCGATGCCCCGCGCAGTTCCAACCGCGCCGCCAGATGGCACTTCGAGGTCGCGCGTGTACACGCGTTGCTCGTCATGGATCATCGCAATGCCCGGATTGGCGATGAGCGCCCGGTAGATGTTCGAGCGACGATTCATGGAATCCAACGTCAGGCGAATCGGAAACCCCAGCAGCATGTCGATTGGGCGTGGCGGCGCTAGCGTCGCAAGCCTGGAATTCGGGATCGACTCTGGGAGACGGATGTAGACGTCCAGCCCGAGCGGTGTTGCAATCTCATCCTGAAAGAACTGTCCCAAGCTGCGATGCTGGGGATCGACACGGCGCAGCAGCTCGCCCTGGTAGAACCCGAGGCTGAGGGCGTGATAGGCCTGCCGCGTTCCGGGCTCCCACGCGGGTTTCTGACGAGCTAACACGACCGCCAAGCGATCGAGATCGGCGATGACGTTCCGATCGACAGGCTCGTCGAACGCGAATAGCCCAGCCTGGTGTGCCAGGAGCTGGCGCACGGTGATTCGCTCTTTTCCCTGCTGAGCAAACTCCGGCCAGTACGCGCACACCCGTTCTTCGTAGTCGAGCCAGCCCCGAGAGTGGGCGATGGCGAGCGTCATCGCGGCCAAGCCCTTGCTGGCCGAGTAAACGATCACCATGGTGTCCTGCTCCCAGGGATCGCCGGTCTGCTTGTTCCGAATGCCGCCCCACAGGTCGACGACCTTCTCGCCGCGGTGAAAGGTGCAGCAGGCTCCGCCCAACTCGCGTCGCTGACCAAAGTTGTCGACGAACGCCTCTCGCACGGCCTCAAAGCCGCGGCTGACGTACCCCTGAATACTGAACCGGTCTGACGCGGCCACAGGCAAGCTCCTTCGTGCCATACGTCTATTCCCAAGGTTTTCACAATTCCGAGACGGCGTCAGTGACGGGAATCACGCCTCTCTCGTTGGGATGACGAAAGAGTTGGAGTCCGGGGGCAGCCTAATTTCTGTCGTTCGAGCGAGAAGCGGGTCGATATACTCATGCGTGACCTCTCTTAGTACCCGGAGGCAGAATGCGCTCTCGGTCTGCGGACAACGACATCAGCCGCCGCACGGCTCTCACTCGTTTGGGCTCATCAGCCCTGGGGTTGGCGTTTATGAACTCTTCACGTTTTGTTCCCGAAACCAGGGATGAGACTCTCCGCTTGCCATTGCCGAAGTTCAGCGAGCGCTCGCGCGCTCTGCTGAGCCAAGTGCTGCAAAATCCCAAGTTCAGCGGCCGGATTCCTGCAGCGCAGTCGAAGCCCTTGCAAAAAGCGAAAACGCCAGCGTCGATGACTTGATGTTGAGCTTGCTGCCGCTAGCGCAAACCTATTCGCGTGCGCCGACTTCGAACTTCTTCGTTGGCGTCGTCGCGCGTGGGGCCAGCGGAAGCCTCTATCTGGGAGCCAACATCGAGATTCCCGGCCAATGTCTAGGATTCGCCGTGCATGCCGAACAAGCGGCCCTCTCGAACGCGTACATGAACTCCGAGACATCCGTCGCGTCGCTGGCAGTGGTGGGCGGCGCGCCCTGTGGCCACTGCCGGCAGTTCATGGAAGAAATATCGCCTGCCGGAGAAATTTTGATTCTGATCCCGAATCAGCCGCCGGCCAGGCTGGCGTCGATTCTGCCTGCGGCTTTCGGACCTTCGGCTCTGGGAGCAATGCAGGGAGCTCTGCCCATCCGGAAGGCAAATCTTGCCCTCAGCAGCGGAGCCTCCGATGCTCTGAACGCCGCAGCCCTGGACGCAGCATGCAGGTCCTATGCGCCGTACAGCAAATCGCCGGCAGGTATCGCCCTTCGCACAACTGGTGGACGCATTTTTCAAGGTTGCTACATTGAGAATGTCGCCTTCAATCCCAGTCTCTCGCCGCTGCAGACCGCGGTAGTGCAATTGATTGCGGCGGGCCAAGCTTACTCTGCGATCTCTGCAGTGACGCTCGTAGAGGTGCAGGGCTCAAAGATCAGCCAGCGAGCGGTCACGGAGACGGTCCTCGCCGCTCTGGCTCCGCAGCTCAAGCTGGAAGTGGTTCTGGCAAGAGCATGAGGCCACTGACTAGACCCTCGGGTTGCGATCGGGGCATAACCCGGCGTCGAATGCTTGCGTCTTTGTTCGCGACTGCGGCTTTCTGGAGCCTTCCAGCCGTGGCCCAGAATAACGCAACTAATTCTAAGCTCACATTCGGAGAGACGGCACGCGATCCGGTGCCTCTCGACTATGTGGGGTTCAGCTATGAGACTGCCCAACTCGCAGATCCCGACTTCTTCGCCGAAGACAATAAGGAGCTGATATCGCTGTTCCGCTCGCTGAGCGATCATGGCGTGCTGCGCATTGGCGGCAACTCCAGCGAGTTCTGTTGGTGGAGAACGAGACCGGATGACCATCCTCCCGAGCTTCCAGCCTCGGCGCACGGCGACGAAAACTGGATGCCGCACACGTTCACTGCGATCGAACCCGTCGCCATTGACCGTCTGGAGGGCTTCTTGCGGGCTACAGGATGGAATTGCATTTACGGCCTGAACCTCGGGGTGGGGACCCCTGACCGGGACGCGGAAGAGGCAGTCTATGTCGCGAAAAGGCTCGGCCCTCATCTGCTTTATTTCCAGATCGGCAACGAGCCCGAGTTCTACCGGGACTCGAACAACCGGCTGCGCCCTCCGGACTGGGACTTCGATAAGTATCTCGCGCAGTGGATGACTTTTGCTCGAGCTGCGCTCAATCGGAATCCGGAGCTGCGTTTTGGAGGACCCGATGTAGGGTCGAACGCGGAATGGGTAGTGCGCTTCGCGGAAGAAGCACCGAAACGGCTGCCTGGCAAGATCGTCGCCGCTACCAGCCACTACTACGCTGAGGGTCCACCAGATAGTCCAGACACTACCGTGGCTCGCCTGCTCGCCCCGGACCCCAAGGTTGATCGCGACGTGCCACGAATAATTGCTGCGGCAAACCAATCGCATATCCTCTACCGCATGACTGAAGGTAATTCCTGCTATCGGGGAGGAAAACCGGGACTAAGCAACGCCTTCTGTTGCGCGTTGTGGGCGGCAGATTATCTTCTTAAGCTTGCCAGTTACGGTGCCGCAGGAGTGAACCTGCACGGCGGCGGAGCCAAGCAAATTCGCATGTCACTGGGTGGCCATCTGCCGGGAGAACAGCTTTCGCCCGGAGCTGCGGCGATCGCTGCGGAGGGAAGCTTCTATACCCCGATTGCGGGCAGCCGCGAGAAGGGTTTCATAGCGCGACCGATTTTTTACGGCATGAAATTGGCAGGTATTCTTGCGGGGGGTAGAATGCGCCCGGTGAAGCTTGGTCAATCTCCCTCAGGCGCTACTGCGTGGGCGGCAGAGATGCCGGGGGGCGGTATGCGCTTCGTCCTTCTCAACAAGAGTTCGCGCCAAACTTTTGAACTCGCGATTCCCTCCGCGCACGCCGCAAAATTATGGCGACTGGAGGCGCCCGACCTCACTGCGACGACCCACGTCACCCTAGCCGGGGCAGCAATTAGACCAGGCGAAGCATGGCGGCCACATCGCGAAGAGCGTATCGTCAGTAAAAACGGCGTTGTGCGCGTGACGCTCGAGGCTGCCTCTGGCGCAGCTCTATTCTTCGATGACAATCCCGCATAACCGGGCGCAAATGTCCGTAAGGCGTCTCTTGCGAACGAGTGGGTGACTGATGTCGCACCTGCAAGTCTTCGAACGGACAACGCCTGGCAGTATCCGAATTGCAGATGCCGGCGGTAGCAACTGCAGGTAATAAACTGCGGATTTTCGAGTCCATCCGCAAACGAGGCCCATGAGTGGGACACCCGGCTTCCCGCATGATGCCGCGCGGCGCGGAAGAATGCGCGATTCGCTGTGGTCCAACAGTGCTATGGCGACGATGACAAACCGGAAGGCCGACGTCGTAATGACATCAGCTATTCAAAATGTGGGGACTATGGGGCGGGAAACACAGCATGGTCGTGGCTTGAGCCGAAAAAGCGCGAGATTCTGTCAGACTGCGAGCCGTAACCCCAAAAAGCGCCTTAATAACCGGTTCCCTGATGAACGGACTCCTCTGGTTCCGGGATCGCACGAAGTCCGCTGATCGACTTGATGTCGATGCGAAAGAACACAGTCTCCATCGAAGAAACCGCCTCTCTGTCGCGCGCTCCCGACAGAGGGATTCGCCACCATTCAGAGCACTGCGCCGCCAGTCGTTCCCGCGCATGTTCCCGCTGAGAGGTGTGGTATTGCGGCACATTCAGTTCCAGGTAGGTTCCTGTCACGACTACACTAGTCCAGTTTGATCGGTTGCCGATTTCATCGGCCTGAAGACAAATCTTTGGGTTTTTCCGCATCCACTCAATCTTTTTACCAAAGGTCGAAAAAATGTAGATGCAATCAGGCTCGTACGAAAACGCGACGGGCACCACATACGGTTGATCGTTCAACGAACAAGCCAGCCTGCCGGTCGATACCCGCTGCAAGAGCTCACGGCATTCCTGTTGGGATATGGGAATGATTCGCATGACAGAGTCTCTCCTGACGCCGCTGCCAGTTTAGAAGGCATCTCACAAATATGTCAGCAGGATAATGTGAACAGCCAAGGTGCAGCATCCCAAGAAAGTTCTCCGCGTGTCGATCGTATCAAGTGGGTTGTCATTACGCGAGGACCGGCGTCAAGCATGGGAAGCAGCGGCGGCGGCGTGTCTGACCTGTGGACTGGAACGTTCGCAGGATCAATAATTCGGCCAGACACCTGGAGTAGCGAGCTCAAGCAAGTTGGCATCTAGATCCCTGAAATACAAGCTGGCCCCGCCTCGCTCCCACTGAACTTCCGATTCAATTTCGATTCCACACTGGCGCAGTCGCATTCGCCAAGTCTCGAGCGCGTCCGAGGAAATAGCAAAGGCGAGGTGGCCAGCGCCGCGCGTCTCATGCGGAGGGATGATGCCTCCGCGAATAACAGCCGGGTCGCTAGACCCGCCCCGAGTGAAGAGCAGGAGCACATCCGGACCAGCTCGCAAAGCGCAGAAGCGCTCGTCGCTGGCCATGGCCTCGAAATTGAATAGCAATTGATAGAATTCACGAGCGCGATTGATCTCCGCGACGTTGATGCAGGTCTCGACGATTCCATCCACCCGCAGATTCGAACTTTCGATTGGTCTCATCATTTCCACTTTTAGTATCACACCGTAGGGGCGGCAAGCGTCAATGGCGCATGGCATGGGTGATTTGACTATTTGACTTCTCAATATTCACGCAGTCGGCTGGTCGGGATGATGGCAAAAACGGTTGTACAGCCAACCAAATACGAACCCGCCGGCAGCACCGTCGACAAGTCCATAGCCGGTTCCAACTAAAGCATCAGTCAGGCTATGAGCCCCGTGGAAACCTGGATATAAGGAGCTGACGCCTTCGAGGAAACTTGAGCCGTAAGAAGGGCTTACCAAGTGCGCCAAACCGACGCACATCAGAGCGCCACCCCACAGTAGACTTGTTGCAATAGCCAAAGCCCTGATCGAGAGTTTCATTTGCTTTTCTCCTTGTCCTATTCATGACTGCGATCCGATTCAGTAGAACCCGAGTGCTGGTTCACATAAGTGGACAACCGCAGACCGTCTATTTCAAGCGAATGACCAACAGGATTCTCGCGATTAGCATTGCGGCACCGACAATCAGCTTAGGATTAGTGACACTAAGCATTATGACTTCCAGTTCCTCTGTAATGGTTCCCTGCCGGATGGAATGCGCCAATTCCCGCAATTCGTTGTTCGTCTTGTCCAAGGTTGTTCAAGGCTCCATCCATGTGGCGAAGACGCTCATGATGGTGCGGCGGATCGGACTCGCACAATAGATGACCTCTGCGTAGGCTCGATTCCTCCGAGAGCAAGAATCCACCGGGCCCGCCAAACCGCCGATATTATGTGGCCGTTGACCTGGGGCAGGCCCATCAATATCGGGGTTCTATCGGTGGGTTTGCTTTATTGTGGGTTGGTTGGAATTCCCTTCCCCTGACCTCTCTTCAGGCGGTTTCGGCTTGTCATCTACGTCAGCGGTTTCAGCGCATTCACCCTTGTCGTCGTAATCGCAGACGCGCCCCGGATGAGCCTGTTTACATTTCTGGCAGAACTGAGTAGCCATCTTGCATTGCCTCCGTTTTCGCTGTGGTGCCAGAGCGCGGTCTCAGACAAAACCGTCTGTGTTATGTTCCCAATCCTTCGTAAGATCTGGCGATTTGCTCTTTTCCCGTACCACGTGCCCTGTTTTGTCCGCGTCCGCATCGAGTGAGAAGTACTGCCCTTCCCATCGAAATAGATTGGGATGCGCAGCGCGCGATACCAAGTGAATCGCGAAACTTGCCCGCAAATCTCAACCGGATAGTACCAAAATGAGGGCAGGCTGCGTGTGATTGAAATCACACTATTCTGAGACAGAGCGCAAATCCCTGACTCTTTAAACCAAAGTAAGGTAATGCGAGGACGTGCTTTGCGAAGTATTTGAGGAAGGCATGCAACGGTAGTCCATCGCTGTTGCCGGAACGACAGAATGTGCCCTTGGGAGATTCCGCCGATTGCGTGAACTGTTTTCATTTCTTGCTCTGGGACTAGTATTTTTGCGTTATTCCTCCATCCTGCCCATCTGAGTAACTTAGGCACACGCGATTTCAGTCATTTTGGACCTGAAATCCGGCAGCGCCGGCTTGTTTCCCATGCGAGAACACTCATCTTCCCACGGCTTCACGGGCCGGGCGTTGTCTTGGCTACTGCCATTTCTGCTGATCTCAGCCGCGTACCTCTACGCCTTCCCACAACCGACTGTTTTCTACGCTGGTGTGGTACTGGTGCACGCATTCGGTGGAGTGGTTGCGGCGGTTCTTCTCGTTCCAGCACTGATTCGTCTACTGCGGAATGGAACTTTCCTTGCGCGTGCGGGATGGTTGCTGGTGGCCTCCGGAGCCGTTCTTGGACTCATTCTCATCAAGACCGGCACCCCACGGGCCGATTGGAATTGGCTCTACTTTCATATCGTGATCTCGCTCAGTGGCGTCGGCTTTCTGGTCGCCGACCAGCTCGGCCGTCGCGGATGGCTGGTTTCGAATGCCGGTACTTCGATTTTGCGCACCGCCATCTGCCTGGTCGTGCTCGCCGGAGTTGGCTACGGGGCGCATTATGTTCGGGAAGGCTGGCAGACGCGCAACCAGATCCAGAATCCCACGATGCCGCCCGACAACATGAACGGCGAGGGCGACGGCCCTGAAGGCTCGTTCTTTCCCAGTTCCGCCCAGGTCTACGGCAACCAGAGAATCCCCAGCAAGTTTTTCATGGAGTCTGACTCCTGCAAGCGCTGCCACGAAGACATCTATAACCAGTGGTTCAGTTCGGCACACCATTTCTCTTCGTTTAACAACCAGTGGTATCGCAAATCGGTCGAGTACATGCAGGACACGATCGGCACGAAGCCCTCGAAATGGTGCGGCGGCTGCCACGATCCGGCGGTGCTTTACAGCGGTCTGATGGACACGCCGATCAAACAGATCGTGCACCGCCCGGAAGCGCAGGCAGGGCTAGGTTGCATGATGTGCCATTCCATTGCCAAAGTGAAAAGCACAATGGGGCAGGCGGATTTTTATCTCGAATATCCCAAGCTCCACGAACTCGCTGCGACAAAGAATCCGGTGGCGCGGGCGCTGCATGACTTCATGATCAAGCTGAATCCGGAGCCGCACCGCCGGGTGTTCCTCAAGCCGTTCATGCGTATGCAGACGGCAGAGTTCTGCTCCACTTGCCACAAAGTGCACCTTGATGTTCCGGTGAATAACTATCGCTGGATCCGGGGCTTCAACGAGTACGACAACTGGCAGGCCAGCGGAGTTTCCGGGCTGGGAGCACGCTCGTTCTACTATCCGCCCAGGCCGCAGCAGTGCGCCGATTGCCATATGCCCGCGACCGCCTCCAACGACATGGGCAACATCGGCGGGTTCGTACACTCGCACCGTTTTCCGGCTGCAAATACGGCGCTACCGACGGCCAACGAGGATGCGGCGCAGCTCAAGCTGGAAGAAGACTTCCTGAAGAACGGCATCGTCTCCGTGGACATTTTTGCGCTGTCGCCGGCGCAGGCTCCGCTCAAGCCCGGCGCGGCCACGCAGTCGGAGCTGGCGACGACGTTTGCCGTGGGCGAAGAAGCCGAGAGCAAGGTGACCGCCGAAACCGGCGGAGAAGCCGCTCCCATCACCGCGCCCTTGAATCGGGTGCAGCCGCCTTTGCGCCGCGGCGACACCGTTCGCGTGGACGTCGTAGTGCGCACGAAAAGAGTCGGCCACTTTTTCCCCGGTGGCACTGTCGACGCTTACGACACGTGGCTGGAGCTCAAGGGGACCGACGACAAGGGCCAGACCATCTTCTGGAGCGGCATGGTCGAGGATAACGGTCATGGTCCGGTGGAAAAGGGGGCGCACTTCTATCGTTCGCTGCAGATCGACGGGCACGGCAACCCCATCAATAAGCGCAACGCCTGGGCTACGCGAGCGGTGGTGTACGTGCGGCTGATTCCTCCTGGTGCTGCTGACACCGTGCATTACCGCATACACATTCCGGAGAACGCCGGCGGCAAGATTACGCTGCATGCCCGCCTCTGCTACCGGAAATTTGCGTGGCAGGAAACACAGTTCTTCTTTGCCGGACAGCCCGACTTGAAGGCTGGGGGCAAAGTTACACCCGACTACGACGATCGTACGTTTGTATACACCGCGCCGCTGAAGGGAATTTCGGCCAAGGAAGAAAAGATTCCCGACCTGCCCATTGTTGCCCTCGCCGAGAACGAGGTCACGCTGCCTGTAGTCGCGCATGACGCGCCCGCGGCCGAACCTAAGACGATCGCCCTTAAGGACGAATGGCCGCGCTGGAACGATTATGGAATCGGATTGCTGCTGCAGGGAGATTTGAAGGGCGCGGCCGCTGCATTCCAGAAAGTGACTGAGGCGGATCCGGACAATCCCGACGGTTGGGTGAACATTGGCCGCTGCGCTGTGCAGGAAGGTGATATGCCGCGTGCTCGAACCGTGCTGGAGAAGGCTCTGGCTCTCGCTCCCAAGCTCGCCCGGGCCAATTTCTTCTACGCCAAAGTTCTGCGTGCCGACGGCAATTACGACGGCGCGGCCGCGCGATTGCGAATTGTGCTGGCGCAATATCCGCACGACCGCGTCGCGATTAACGATCTGGGACGCATTCTTTTCCTGCAACGCAAGTACGCGGATGCGGTAAAGGCTCTGCAGACCGTGCTGGCGGTTGATCCCGAGGACCTGGAGGCACACTACAACCTTATGCTGTGTTACAACGGTCTGGGCGACGAGAGACTGGCCAAGGAGCATGAGGCGCGCTACCTGCGATTCAAGGCGGACGAAGCGTCGCAGGCAATCACCGGGCCGTACCGGCGGGTCCATCCCGAAGACAACAATGAGCGGCAGTCCGTGCATGAGCATGTCTCGGTGCCACTGAACGAGATCCCTTCGAACCGTTCGCTGGTGAGCGCGCGTGCTCGGAGTGCGCGACCGGGCAAAACCCGGCTGGCTTCCGTCGTTGCGGCGGGGGCGTCCAGATGATGACTCGGTCGCGGATTATGCATTTCTTTGTCCTGACGCTGATCGCGGCGACTCCGGTGCCTTCCTGCGCCCAGCAAGTTCATTTCAGCGACATCACCGCGCGGGCGGGAATCCACTTCACCCATAACAACGGCGCATTCGGAAAAAAGTGGCTGCCGGAGACTATGGGCCCAGGCTGTGCCTTTATCGACTACGACAATGACGGATACCCCGACATCATTCTGATCAACGGGAAAGATTTTCCCGGACATCCTCACGAAGGCGCGACCACGCTCAAGCTTTATCACAATGATCACCACGGCACGTTTACCGATGTCACCCGCGGGTCGGGCCTTGCGATTCCGATGTTCGGGCTGGGCGTGGCGGTCGGCGACTATGACAATGACGGCTTTGAAGATCTCTTTATCACTGCCGTAGGCCAGAGCCATCTCTTCCACAACAACGGCAACGGCACGTTTACCGACGTGACCAAGGCCGCCGGCCTGTGGGGGCCGAATGAGTTCTCGACGAGCGCGGCCTGGGTGGACTACGACCGCGACGGCAGGCTTGATCTGGTGGTCGCGAACTACGTGCAGTGGAGCGAGCAGGGCGATCTCTATTGCACGCTCGACGGCACCCACAAGTCCTATTGCACGCCGGAGTCGTACAAAGGCACGTCGATGCGGCTGTGGCATAACCTGGGTGGGGGCAAGTTTGAAGACGCCACGAAGAAGACCGGCCTTGGCGATTCAACTTCGAAAAGTCTGGGCATCGCGATTCTCGATTACAACGGCGATGGCTGGCCCGACATTCTGGTTGCCAACGACACTCAGCCGAACAAGCTCTACCTTAACAAGAGAGATGGAACGTTCGAGGAGCGCGGGGTTACCGCGGGCATCGGGTTCAGCGAGGACGGCGTGGCTCGCGCCGGCATGGGCGTCGACGCCGCCGACTACGACCGCAGCGGGCACCCCAGCGTACTCATCAGCAACTTCGCCAACCAGATGGTTTCTCTCTATCACAACGAGGGCAACGGTCTGTTCGTGGATGAAGCTCCGCAATCTGAAGTCGGCCGGGCCACGCTGGTCACATTGGGTTTCGGCTGCTTCTTTTTCGATTATGACAACGATGGCTGGCAGGATATTTTCGTCGCCGACGGTCACATCGAAGATCAGATCGAGCGCGTGCAGAAGCGCGTGAGTTACGCCGAGCCTCCGCATCTGTTCCGCAATCTTGGTGGTGGAAAGTTCACCGAAGTCACGGCACAGATGGGCACTGTCTTCGCTGCGCCAAAAGTGGCGCGGGCCGCGGCTTACGCTGACATCGACAACGACGGCTTCCTCGATGTTTTGCTGACCACGAACGCGGGACCAGCTTACTTGTTCCACAACCAAGGCGGGACGAATCACAGTCTGCGCGTCAAACTGTTGGGCACGAAGTCGAACCGCGACGGCATTGGAGCGGTCATCCGCGTGAGTGCTGGAGGTGACAAACAGTGGAAGATGCTGCGCTCGGGTTCGAGTTACCTGGCGCAAAGCGAGTTGGTGTTGACCTTCGGGCTGGGCCCGTCTATGAAAGCTGACAGCGTTGAAATTCAGTGGCCCAGCGGACAGGTGGACAAGCTCTCAAACCTCAACGCCGGACAGGCTGTCACGATCGAGGAGGGCAAGGGCGTTGTTGCGAATCGGCTCTACGGTAAAGCCCCGAAATAGGGAAAACTAAGAAGCGCGAACTTCTGTTTATTCACTAGCGGACAGCACCTTTTTTCCGTTTCGGGCTGAGCCAAGACTGCTGCACGAACCCCCGTTTGCAGAAGCTTGCGATCAGTCGGCACAGCAGGAAAGGGCGGCAGCCTCGAGACCGTGGAAGCGCTGCGCGAGTCACTTTTCGGCAATGCAGCGGAGGCGCGGCAAAGCGCAAACCGCAGCTGCTCGGCCTGCTCCGCTGCATGCTGGGACTTCCTTCGTGCCTGCTGCAATCGACCGGAATCGCTGGCCGGTCTGCGGATGAACGGGTTCACCTGTAGGAGGCGTGCTCAACTGGAGATTGGCAACATGGTCCCGGGCGTGTTCGCCCCGGTGCCGCGAAACACTCGAAGTCATTCCCACTCATTGACAGCGTTGCGGTTGGCGTTGACCGGATATAACGAAACGTCCCGCCTATGCGGAAGCAGGTGGAGACGTGGCAGAGAAGTCCACGAAACTCTGCGTGTGGGTTTACCGGTCGTACATCTCGTAATGTGTGGAACACGGTTCCAGTTCGAGAAGGAAATTTCTGTCGAAGTCGTAGTACTTCGCCACGCTGATATCGTCGCCGGCGAATGCGCGGATTGCCACCTCGGATTCCCAGAACGTGACCATCAAGAAATGTGCTGTGTCACCCTCGATACGACGTAGCGCGTAGGCGCCCTTGTTGCCGGGAGTCGAGCGGTAATCGGGGATGGCGACGGTTCGCATCAGGGCTAGGTATTCATCGCTTTTGGTGGTGGGGGTCATGCCATGCCAGATTCGGGTGATCATGTTGAGATTCCCTCCGTGTCGTTGTGTCCAGAGTACCTGGATGCCGCAACCGGCGATAGCGCCACCGACCGGTCGGCCGGTTTCGCCTTCTGGGCGGATGACGGGCAAGGCGGACGTTATCGGTTTGTTGGTCGCGTTGATACCTAGAAACGCGCTTGCGTCGATTGAGTTTAGTTCGAATTTCCCAGCGTATGAGGGACATTTACGAAGTGCTGAGGCTGAAAGAGCTTGAGATATCGAAGCTGGAAATAGAAGTGGAGGCGGTGCGCATAGTAGCTCCCCCAAAGTAGCGTGGACAAGCGGTCGTTTTCGATCTACGCGGTAGCGACTGGCTTCGATCCCCTGAACGCGTAGTAGGCGATATACAAGTAACAGACCGCTGGCAGCAGGAAGGCGTGATGGATGCCGATGCGGTCCGCCAGGGTGCCCTGCAGCAATGGAATGACCGCGCCCCCGACAATCGCCATCACCAGCAACCCAGAGCCGTCGCCGGTCAGGGGCCCCAGTCGTGCGATCCCCAGGGTGAAGATGCTGGGGAACATCACGGAATTGAACAAGCCCACCAGGAGGATGGCCCACATCGCCAGATGACCGAACGTGAGCATTGAGGCCATCACTAGAACGCATGCGACCAAGGCCGCGATTCCCAGCACAACCTCGGTACGGACCTTCTGCAGAATTGCCGAGCCGATAAATCGCCCCACCATCGCGCCTCCCCAATAGTACGAAACGTAACCGGCCGCCACCACCTCCGATACGTCTCCAATATTTGTCTGAGTGAAATAGTTGATCAGAAAACTTCCGATCGAAACCTCGGCCCCCACATACACGAAGATTCCAAGCGCAGCCAGCACCAGGTGACGGTGTTTCCAGACGCCGTCCTGGGACGCAGTCGCGCCATGGCGCTCCGCCTCCGGCATCGCCGGCAGCCTGAACATAGCGACCACCACACCCAAGGCGATGAGGGTCACTCCGATGATCAAATACGGCAACTTGACCGAAGCCGCCTCATGAATGCGATAAGCCTGCAACGTTGCGACGGACATTCTCCGTACCGTGTCCAGGTTCTGCGGAGTCGCATTCAGAATGAGCATACCGCCCAGATAAGGCGCCAGCGTCGTCCCCAGAGAGTTGAACGCTTGTGCCAGATTCAGACGACTGGAGGCAGTTTCGGCCGGTCCAAGTACGGCGACGTAAGGATTGGCCGCCACTTGCAGGGCGGTAATACCCGCCGCCAGAACCATCAGCGCGCCGAGAAACAGCGGGTACGAAGGAACGCTTGCCGCCGGGATGAATAACAGAGCTCCTAAACCCATGGTGCACAAACCCACCACCATCGTCTTCTTGTAGCCAATCCAGTCAATGACTTTGGCCGAGGGAACTGAAAAAAGGAAGTACGCCGAAAAGAATGCGAACTGGATCAGCATCACTTTCGCGTAGTTAAGGTCAAAGATCGACTTAAGGTGGGGCACTAGCACGTCGTTCAGCACGGTCACGAAGCCCCACATGAAGAACAGCGTAGTCACAACCGCCAGCGCGGCTCTGTTGCTCGACGTTGGCGCCCCTGCCGCAGCTGTTCGATTCTGTAGGTTTGGGATTGCCATGAGATTCAGTTCTCGCTTTTGGTGGTCCACCTGAGACGTTCTTCTGGTCTGCTGTCTGCCGACCAGGAGGGAACCTTGTCCGGCAAAAACGCCACGCTTGCTCCCTGGGCATGTACTTCATGCTTCGGACTTCATGGAACCCGCACCGGAATTGCCAGGGGAGACAAATTCCAACCCCGGATCGCGACCCTGACGGGTCCAGACGCTGCGCTCGCCGGATATTCAATTTCGATCATTCGAGTCTCTCCGGGCAACAGGGAGATGTAGTTATCGCTCAAATATGCGGGGAGAATCCTCGTTCCCGCGGAGACACTCTCGAGCGTGAGCTTGTTGGCCAGCGCAGCCACAGATCCGTGGTTTTCGATCTGGACTTGCACTTTGATCTCATCGCCATCGCGCCTTGCGCTGGCGGTCGCGGACAGGGAAGCGGATGGCAGGCTGTTCAGGGGCCGGTAGGATCCTTCGCCCCCACCCAGCCAATAGAAATTATCCGAAACCGTCGTGCCGGTTGTGTCACGCAAGGTGAGTTTGACGAAGACCATCCCGGCGGAAAGCAACGGTGCAAGCTCCAGCTTGAGGCCGCGGGTAAGCACATTGGCGCCAGCCTGCAGCTTCTCGCTGCGATCCAGGAGTAACTTGTTCCCTAGCGAATAGACCTGGGCCGTTAGGGACGCGTCCTGCAATGCCGTAACTGTAGTGTTGACGACATCCACTTCGTAGCTGACCAGGTCCAGTTGTACGTGGACGGGTTCACAAGCTTTCTTGACGCCATAGAAGGAAGCCTGCGTATCGTAGTCGGAACTAAGAATCTGCCAGCTCGAACTAGGCCATGCCGGCTGTGTCATCCACAACAGACGCCCGCTGTTAGGGGCCCAGAGATGTGCGTTGAAGCCCTCGAAGATGGCGCGATGCTCGACATAGTTCAGCATCTGCGCCTTGCGCTCGAAGTCGTCGAGGTCGGTCCCTGCCCCGAATTCGGTTTCCACTTCCTGCATGAACGGATCAACCTCACCGTTCCCTCCCTGATGCCAGTCGTGATAAGCCCAATCGTCGCTGATCGGCCATTGATCTGCCTGTGGAATCCAGTGCCGGAACGACTCCAGCGTCGGCATGGAGGGAACACCGAGCTCAACCGAAAAACCGCGATTTATTCTGTAGTACGTGGCGGGATCCTGATACCGGTAGGGACCGCTGTCCCTCAGGTTTACACGATTTGAACTCGGCGAGTAGTAGCGGGTTCCGTCGAGAGTGTAAGTCAAATTCGCCAGACCCTCATTAATGATGGGTTGGGGAACGCCTTCATTGCGGCCGCACCAGATCACGATCGAGGGATGATTGCGGAATCGCAGGATCGTGTCGCGCGCGTTCTTGAGAAACAGTTCTGGATCCTGGGGCTCGAGGTTATAGTCTTGTGTGGTTGCCCAGAAATCATTCCAGATCAGCTGGCCGTATTTGTCGGCCAGCTCGTAAAACACTTCTTCCGTATTCTGGCCCACCCAGTTCCGGATGATGTTCAGGTTGGCGTCGCGATAGAGGCGGAAAAACGGTTCGAGGTGTTCGCGCGACACCCGCTTGCGGGAGTCATCCATTCCCCAATTGCCTCCCCGGCAGGCGATTCTGACACCGTTGACCTTGATGACCAGGTCGGTTGAATCGGCTGCATCATTGCTAATTTTTACCGCAAGAGAATTCTCAGCGCCCGGGGCCAGCGAGGATGCCCATCCGTGAGGGATCTGGCGCATTCCTTCATGGCTGACGTCCACAACTTGCCGGTTCATTTCGCTGGCTGTGCTGGGAGAAATCTCAACCCGCCTCAGGTAACCTTCGGAGTCATAGAGACTCAACACGTAGGTGATTTCCCGAACGCCAAAATTCAGCTCCCTGGTGTCCGATACTCCAGACCGGGAGCGGAATGCCAGCTTGAGACGGTACAACTCGGGTTTGCCGTAACCATTGGGCCACCACAGCCGGGGATGCTGAATCGTAAGCTGGGCAAATTCACTGGACGCAAGCTTTACACTGCTCTCCCCCGGCGGCAGCGTGAGGTCCTTGGTTACGGTGATCTGGTCAAACTCTGCAGTAACGCTTCCCTGCACCTCTTCTTTCGAAAGATTAGTAAGTGGAACCTCGATCTTAATGTCTGCCCGGCTCGTATCTGGAAGTGGCAGGGTTGTAACCACCTGCGGGTCACCAATCCTCACCTCGCCCGTGGCAGTGAGGATGACGTCCTGCCAGATTCCCGTGTCGCGATCGCGGATGGCAGGAATCCAGTCCCAGCCTTCCGTGGCAATAAATGTAGGACCGTCCAGGGCCATGAGCCCGCCGTTCTCCCCAGGACCCGCCTTCATCGACTGTTCATGCGGAATCCCCGGGTGTGGCGGCGGAGAAATTCGCACCGCGAGGGCGTTCACCTGGCTGGGTTCTAAAAGCCGGGTGACATCGAAAGCGCCCCGGATGAACGCACCTTTGATTTCGCCGAGGCGTTGACCGTTCAGCCAAACCACCGCTGCGTAGTTAATGCCGTTCAGCGCCAACGTGAGGTGGCGCCCGCGGGCAGACTTGGGCAAAGTAAACTCGGTCCGGTACCAGTAGTCCTGTTGGTTGAGCAGTTCGGGGATGGCGAGATTGTTCAAACCGTAATCCGGATCAGGATAAATGCCGCGATCCACCATCGTCGTCAGGACCGTCCCGGGGACCGTGGCCGGCCACCAGTCCTTGGCGTCGAAGCCAACCTGCGCAATGGCCGCGCCTTCCGCACTAACCTTGGGCGCAGGCGTGAGCTTCCATCCGCCTTCGACGGCCCACTGATGTTCACCGCGCGGCTGCATCGCGGCGCCGAAGGGCGGACCGCTTCGCGCCACGGGAGAAGAAAAGGGTGTGGCGCTTCGCGGCAAGGAAGAGGGATCTTGCGGCGCCCTGTAGCCCGCTTGTTCTTTGGTCTGGATCGGCCAGCGCTTCGAACCCTCTTCAAACTCGATCAGCGCGGGGTTCGGAACCAGCGCCGACAGTTTATGAATCTCTTCCTCGAGCAAGGTCGTCCGGAGAAGTGTCAGCTGTGCAATCCTTCCCCCGAAGTGCTGGGCCCCTTCCCATGGAAGATCCTCCGGGGCCATCTGCATATTTGGACTTACTCTTCCGAGTGCCAGCTTGCCGCTTGCGACTTCCAGCCCGTCGCTGTAGAGGTGCACGCGGAGACCGTCAAATGTCGCGGCTGCAAAGTGCCACCCCGCGGCCGGCATTGCAATCGTTGCGGCCAGGCTGTTTCCTTCGCCCATCCATAAGATCAACTTGCCGTCACGAATGCCCAGGTACCGCGAATACTCTGCCAGCGGACTACCCACACCTGCAAGCAAAGTTGAAACAGGTCCGGACCCCTGGCCTTGAAACCAGCAATACAAGGACCATGGCGAAGTCGCCTGCAATACTTCGTCGGTTGGTTCCACAGCCTTAGTGAGACCATTTCCGCCCGCACGAAACACTCCGTTGTAGGGGCCGTAAGAGGGGGGCAGCAGAACCGGTTGGTCACGCGCTATAGCCACGGAAACACCCGCCCAAGAGATGAGCATGATCACAGCGCGGAGAGTAATCCCTGTTGGCCTCATCTCGTTCCCTTTGGTCCCCAGCTCCTTCGTCACTACTCAGGCACGCGACTCGGAAGTGTCTCTTAATCGGACTGCGCTGGCAAGCGCCCAGCCAGCACACTCAGTCCGTTGGAGAAGTGTTTATTGACCCTGACTACGAACCCGTTGTACTTCGATTCGGCCGTTGGCTTGCGAAAGCTTTGTACACCATTGTATTGAGGATATCGCCGCAGCAACTGATTGGCTTGGACGGTTGCGTTGCTGAGCGAAGAACCGGGAACGTTGATAATGCCAAAGAAGGGATTGGCCACGTTGTTGAACACCGCATCGCCCAGGGCCAGATTTGAAGTTGGCAGCTGGTCAAAGCTTTCTCCCGGGTCACCGTCGACCAGGAACAGTCCCTGGTTGCCCAAATAGCCGACTTCCAGCGTGGTCTTGCCTGGCAACGCATACTGCAATTTACGAAGTCTTGAGGCTGAGAAATCGACGCCGCAAAGTTCAGCATATAATTGCTGACACAGTTGGCGCTGGACCTTTGGCATAAGACTCGGCCGTATGAAGTGGTGAAGCGCCGGGCATCCGGTAGCAGCCGCGAAGTGTATAGCGCTGCCATACGCGGCTCGGCCGCAATGTGTCCGTCAAGGTCCCCGGAATAGAGGAGCCCTGAAGTAACCCCGAAGATGTGCGCACTGCGGCGATCACTCGCGGGCGTCTGACAAAAACGGAGTCTACCGATCTCATCGAAGGAGAAACATGAACACAATTACCGTGAAAGATGGCACGACGATCTACTACAAAGACTGGGGCGCAGGTCAACCCATGGTATTCAGCCACGGCTGGCCGCTAAGTGCGGATGACTGGGAAGCACAAATGTTCTTCTTCGGCCAGCATGGTTATCGAGTCATCGCACATGACCGGCGAGGCCACGGGCGTTCCACCCAGACCTGGGATGGCAACGAGATGGACACCTACGCCGACGATCTCGCAGCGCTGACTGAAAAGCTCGACCTGAAGGACGCAATCCACGTGGGCCACTCCACCGGCGGCGGAGAAGTCGCCCGTTACATCGGCCGGCATGGCACAAAACGCGTTGCCATGGCCGTGCTCATCAGCGCGGTTCCACCCTTGATGCTGAAGACGGAGAAGAATCCCGGGGGCCTGCCCCTCTCGGTCTTCGACGACCTGCGCGCCCAACTTGCGGCCAATCGGGCGGAGTTCTACAAGGACATTACGCTTCCGTTCTACGGCTATAACCGGCCGGGCGCGAAGATTTCAGAAGGCATCCGGGAACGCTGGTGGTTGCAGGGGATGATGGGAGGCATCAAACCCCATTACGACTGCATCAAGGCTTTCTCTGAAACTGATTTTACCGAGGACCTGAAGAAATTCGATGTGCCAACCCTCATTCTTCACGGTGACGATGATCAGATCGTGCCCATCGGCGCAGCCGCGCTGATGTCCGCGAAGATTGTCAAGAACGCCACCCTGAAGGTCTATCCGGGATTCCCGCACGGGATGCCCACAACCCACGCGGACCAGATCAACGCCGACCTGCTCGCGTTCGTGGAAGCGCAAAAAAACTCTAAAGCAGCCTGAGTTCAGGGCGCCGCGGCGGATCGCGACGTTGGCAGGCCCTCTGCCGCGGCGTCAATCAAACTGAACCATCTGCGCGGCTTCGCAATGGCCGGCACCGCCTATTAGGCGTCCATGACATAGTTGGCTATTCGGAAGACTGGAAGGGAAGGGCTCGTTTCCTTGAACGCGCAAAATGATTACGCGGCTTCGTCGCGAACGGCACCGCGAACTTTATCTACGACCTCTGGCGGAATTTCGGCCATGTTGCATGGAAGCATGCTGGCTACCGCAACGTGTTGCACGAATTTCCCTTACCTGTACACTTCGGTGCGAAACCAGTCGCTCGCAATCTCTTTAATTTAGTTTGGTCGGGGCGCGCGGATTTGAACCGCGGACCCCCTGCGCCCAAGGCTGGTGCGCTACCAGGCTGCGCTACGCCCCGACTGAACTGCTCTACTGATTCTAAACCACTTCCGTGAACTTGCGAATACGAGGGCCCTTGCGGAAGCCTTCGTTTTGCTGCATTTTGGTAGCAAACTC
>JBARIF010000022.1:0-8394 GCA_049799615.1 Terriglobales bacterium | reverse complement strand
TTGCCAGTTTCAGAAACCGATCGACGTCGTCGCTACTCAATAAGGATGCAACCGAGATGGAACCATGCAACTGCGGCACGACCCGACGCCTCACCTCACGCTCCAGGGCTGGAAGGCAAGGACGCGTTCTCGCCTTCCGGTCGAGGGAGAAAAATGTCCTTGACTTCCCCTCTTATAGAGCAGGCCATAGCGCTCAAAACCCAGTCAGTGAGCGCTATTGGGGATGTTACGCCAATTGCCGTCCCTCGCTTGACGACTGCTGCGTACTAGGTTAACTTCTCGGGTCGATTGAGATATGACCTGCCAAGTTTGTAGCCTCAAGCTCTTAACCAGTCGCTACGGTTTGAGACGTACTGTCGGCTTGCTTCTCCGCGTCGCATCCCTAGGCTTGTGGTTGGGACAGTCCGCCTTGGCCCAGTACGGTACTGCGCCACCCGCCCCATATCCGATTGGATACAGCGGAGAGACATTCACGGGGAACGTTGTGGAGACCGGCGACGATACCATCACTCTGGCATACACGTACGGAAGGAAAACAGACAGGTTTGTGGGCCACACCGCCGCAAGCTGTCACATGCCAGTAACCAAAACCACGACCGCGCCGTTGCCCTTGTCTCAGGTACAGGTCGGTATGGTGGTCACTGTGTTTTATCGAGAGGAAACTCGCAAGGTTGAGGGGCGCAAGGAACATAAGAACGAGATCATTGCGATCTCGTTTGTACAGGCGAGCAGCAAGCCCGTTAAAGCGGATCATCAAGCAATTTTCTACTGCTTGCCGGAGGGAACAAACCTGTTTTTCAAAGCCTTCAAGCAGTAGTTTCGCCTTGGCATTTCAATCCCAAAGCCTCTAACTGTTGTTAACACGCGATTTCATTCATAGAACCTTGATTCAAGGCACCACCCACCCAGTTCCGCCGCCCTTCACTACTCCTCGATTCCGATTACACTGGCGTCCAGAGTAGCGTCAAAAACCATCATGCCATCCGGTTCGACCTTGACTTTGCGGCACGCAGGAGCAAAACCATCTGCTGCGATGAATATGTCGTAGATGTCAGGTGGAAGCTCAATCAAATATCTTCCGCTCTCATCTGTTCGCACCGTTTTGTCCGTGGCACGATTTCGGTGAGCGAGGATGTAGGCATCCCGGATTGGAGCGTGCCCGCCTTGATCCACCACTTTTCCTTTGACACCGGATGGATTTTCGCTAAGAAGATCAGCAACGAGAAGAAGGCCCACAATCACGTGCCGAAAAGTTTTGGACATCAATTGGCTTAAACGCATGCAACCGATTCTAGCGCTAGCTGACGTAAACAGGCGTGTCTGTTGAAAAAGTCCCTCAGTTGATGCTTGCGGCGGTGCAATGTTCGGGTTAAAAGCAGGCCAGAGTTCTCGATGCTGCTTTTCACCATTCCATTTGGAGGCCTGCTGCTCATGATGGGCACCAATCCCGCTCCGAAGCGTTGTTCTATTACTTCCGCCTGGAAGATCAAGTTCCTGAAAATCATCTGCTACGCCTGATCGATCGCCACGTCAACTTTGAATTTATACGAGCCAAGTTGAAGGACGCCTACAGCGATGCGGGAAGGCCATCGATCAACCCAGAACTGCTGCTGCGCATGCTGCTGGTGGGCTATCTCTACGGCGTCACAAGCGAGAGGAGGCTGGTGGAAGAGTTGGGCATGCATCTGGCGTGGCGATGGTTCACGGGACCCGGCTTCGATCAGGAGATTCCGCACCACTCTACGTTTTCCAAGAACCGGCATGGTCGATTCCAGGAATCGAATCTGTTTCAGGAGATCTTTGAGGAGATCGTCGCCCGCTGCGTGGAAGCCGGATTGGTGAAGGGCGAGCACATGTCGGTGGACGGCAGTTTCATCCAGGCCAATGCGGATCATCACAGCCGCGTGCCCCGCGAACAACTGGCGGAAGTCGCTAAGGTGAACCACACGGTGCGCGAGTATTTAGCCGAATTGGAGCGAGAGAACCCGGTCGAACCTCCTGTTCCGCAGCAAGAGAAGGTCTCGACCACCGACCCGGATTCGACCTACGCGACCAAAGGCGGCCAGCGCGGCTCGGCTATTAGGACAACTACCTGGTGGATAACGCCAGTTGCGTCATCGTGGGCGTACAAGCTACGCCGGCGCGATTGAGTCAGGAGAGTGGACACGGAGCTAATTTCAGTCTTTCTTGGGCCAATGCAGCATGGCAAGGGTTCCACCGATGACGGTTCCTACGAATCCAATTACACAGAGATCGACGCCCGCTGTCTGATACCCCAGCATCCCACAAGCAATCCCTGAAAGAAATCCAACGCAGCCAGTGGACCCAGAAACTATCATGATGGTTCCGTGATAACGCGGATTCATAGAATAAATAATACTCGCCTTGACCTTGTTTTTCGCCGACAGCGGCTTGCCGATGGCACGGGCCTGACCACCCCTGCAAGTCCTCCGAGCATCGTGTGCAACCACAGCGTGGAAGTCCAGATGCACCGCTGAGGCAACGCTGAGTGGCGCGTTGAAGGGAGCTGTAACCGTCATTCATGGATTGAGGGAGAAATGCTCTTCAAATTCCAGCGACGTTAACCTGCACTTTAGTTTTCGACGTGAATGGGACCTTCAGCCCGCCACTGGAATCATTTCCTCGGCATTTTCTTCTCCAGCATAGCTATCACGAGTAAGGGTGATGCCAGTCACCACAGCGTAGGCGAGATCGGACTACGGTGTAAGGTCTCGGTCGTGTATCCAGCAAGTTGCGTCGCGTCCGGTGGAGTACACAGACTGTGGTTCACAGCGTGTTCATTTTGAAAACCAAGATACCTCGTGCGGCGTCCTCACTGTCGGCGCCAGACGCACAGCAGAGAAAAAGTAGAGTCTGGGACTCACGCGAGAAAGCGCGCAACTTGGTCACCGCGCAATGTCACGCTTTCTGCCTTAATCAGATCGAATTGAGTCCGGCGGCAAAAGCATATGTAGATGCAGTAGGTATTTGAACTCGAAATCTGCTCCCGGAAGCGAATAGCGTTGGGCTCCTTCACGATGCGCAACGCGATTTTCGTGGCAATGCCCAGGGTATTTTCCGATCCACGAAGATTCCCGGCAAATCTTAGCCCGGACCGGTCCAGGCTGCTGCTCCCGAGATGAACCAGCCATCCATCGGGAACGGGGTCGCTTCGGTTGGGTGAACGCGGAGCGGTGACGCAGATCACAGCATGCCGTGGCAAGGCTAGCATACCCCGCGCGAGATCGAAGCCCTGGGGATACGCTATTGCAACACCCAGCGAAGGCGCCTCTGCTTGGCGCTGGAGTGAACCCATTTGGGGCAGATGGGCTTCCTGTCCCCAGCCCTGCCGGGCAAAGAAAAGAAAAGTAGCGCGATGGGCCATCGATGGGTATATAGTATCGCGCTGTTTGGGAGTTAAAAGGGAAATTTCCGCTGATAGAGAGCCCGGCCAAACCAGAATTCAGTCCAGAGAAAGTACAGCTCGCGCTTCTCATTTCACTTTCGCTAAAGGAGAAAAACTGTGGCTAACGCAAATGTTGCATCTAACGCCGACGCCCCAGGCATAAGTCGTTGGTGGCGCGTGGTCGGCGGGATGTCGATGAACCTGGCGCTCGGCACGCTGTATGCCTGGAGCGTGTTTGTGGCCCCACTGGAGAAAGAATTTGGCTGGAAGCGCGCGCAAACTTCCAATGTGTTTACCATCGCGGTCGTCGTGTTCGCGCTAACGTTTATCGTGGCGGGACGGCTGCAGGACAAGTTCGGCCCATTCTGGGTTTCCCTGACCGGCGGGGTTCTGGTCAGTCTGGGTTTCTTCCTGTGCGCCTTCACGCACAGCTTGAACTACCTTTATGTCTGCTTCGGTGTGATTGGTGGGCTGGGCAACGGATTTGGCTATGCCACGCCTATCCCGGTGATGGCGAAATGGTTTCCCGACAAACGGGGCTTGGCGGTGGGACTGGCGGTGGGCGGATACGGCGGAGGATCGGCAGTCTTTGGTCCGCTGGCCAACTTGAAGCTGATTCCCGCCTATGGTGTGCACACCACGTTCATGATCCTGGGGGTGATTTTCCTGTTCATGACGGTTTTCGGCGCGTTCCTACTGCACAATCCGCCCGCCGGATACAAGCCCGCCGGTTGGGTGCCCGCGCCAGCCGCCAAGGCGGCCGCCACCACCTACGAGTTCAGCCCGGGCGAGGTGCTGCGCACGCCCGCGTTCTACTTCATGTGGGTTGCCTATGCGTTGGGTTGCTCGGCCGGACTGATGGTGATCAGCCAACTGGTTCCATTCGCGAAGAGCGTGGGCATTTCGAGCGCGGCGCTGGCCACGATGGGCCTAGTCGTCGGCGCAGTCGGCAACGCCTCGGGTCGAATCCTGTCGGGCTGGATGTCGGATACACTCGGCCGACTGAACACGCTACGACTCATGATCGCCATCTCCATGATTGCCATGCCCATCCTCTACCATGTGGGCGGCAATGTAGCGTTGCTGTACGCGACGGTGTTCGTCGTGTACTGGTGCTACGGAACGCAGCTTTCGGTTAATGCCTCCACCACAGCGGATTTCTGGGGAACCAAGAACGCCGGCCTCAACTACGGAATGCTATTCACCGCATGGGGCGTAGCCGGAATCATCGGCCCCCGTATCGCCGGGGTGCTGTACGACAAGTACAAGAACTACCAGATGGCCTTCTACACGGCGGCGGTGCTGGCGGGAGTTGCCCTGCTCTGCGAACTGGCTGCCAGACGCCCGACGGTGCCGGCAGGAGGGCTGGCGGGAAAGAAGGTGCCGGCGGCAGTCTAGCTTTTAGAAGCTGTTGCACTGCGCTGGCGGGGAACTGACTGGGTGCATCACAAACTCAGGAATTCAAGGGGTAACCTACATGGCTATTCGTCCGAGACAAAATGCGGTGGTTGAGACCAGCGAGGCTCAGATTGCAGTTCATTGGCAGGAGGAAGAATACTATTATCCTTCCGCGAAATTTGTTGGCCAGGCCAATCTGACCGACCCCAGCATCATCGAACGCTTCAGCGAAAAGAATTACCCGGAATGCTTCCGAGAGTATGCCGACCTGCTGAGCTGGGACCAGTACTGGAACACCACGCTCGACACCAGCGATCCCCCGTTCTGGAAGTGGTTCGTGGGCGGCAAGATCAACGCCTCATACAACTGCGTGGACCGTCACCTCGCCAAGTACAAAAACAAAGCGGCGCTGATCTTTGTTCCGGAACCGGAGTCCGAAGCGCCTGTATCCGTTACCTACCGCGAACTCTATGTGAGAGTGAATGAATTCGCGGCGCTGCTGCGCGATTTCTGCGGTCTAAAGAGCGGCGATCGCGTCACCATACACATGCCGATGGTCCCGGAGTTGCCGGTTACCATGCTGGCCTGCGCCCGCCTTGGGGTGATTCACTCGGTGGTGTTTGGAGGCTTCAGCGGCGAGGCGTGCGGCATGCGCGTGGCCGATTCGGCAAGTCACATCCTGATCACGATGGATGGTTACTATCGCAATGGCAAACTGCTCGACCACAAAGCGGCCGCTGACATCGCGCTGAATATTTCCCAGAAGGAAGGCCATGTAGTCGACAAAGTCCTGGTTTGGAGGCGGCACGCCGGCCTGAATGCGTCCGCGTCGCCGTTTGTGAAGGGCCGCGATTTCTTTGTTGACGAACTGCTCCCAAATTACTCAGGCGAAATCGTCCCTCCCGCCCCCATGGATTCGGAAGCGCCGCTGTTTCTGATGTATACCAGCGGCAGCACCGGCAAGCCCAAAGGCTGCCAACACCGCACGGGTGGTTACCTCGCCTACGTGACCGGCACCTCCAAGTACATTCAGGATATTCATCCCGAGGATGTTTATTGGTGCATGGCCGACATTGGCTGGATCACGGGCCACTCCTATATTGTTTACGGTCCGCTGGCGCTGGCAGCTACCAGTGTCATGTACGAGGGGGTTCCCACCTACCCCGACGCCGGCAGGGTATGGAGAATCGCTGAGCGTTTGGATGTCAACATCTTCCACACCTCCCCTACGGCCATTCGCATGTTGCGCAAGGCCGGCCACGATGAACCCTCCAAGTACAACTACCATTTCAAGCACATGACCACGGTGGGAGAACCCATCGAACCCGAGGTCTGGCGCTGGTACTACGAAACGGTCGGCAAGCGGGAGGCGGTCATTGTCGACACTTGGTGGCAGACCGAGAATGGCGGCTTCCTGTGTAGCACGAAACCAGCGCTGGATCCAATGAAGCCGGGCAGTGCGGGACCGGGCGTGCCGGGCATCTACCCCATGATCATCGACGAGATGGGCGAGGAAGTGCACGCCGGTTCGGGAAAGGCGGGGAACATCTGCATTCGCAATCCCTGGCCGGGGATCATGCAAACCATTTGGGGTGATCGCGACCGCTTTGTCTCTCAGTATTACAAGAAGTACTGCAAGAATCCCAAAAGCAAGGACTGGCGTGACTGGCCCTACTTTGCGGCGGATGGAGCCATGCTGGCCGTCGACGGCTATTTCCGCATCCTGGGGCGCGTGGACGACGTTATCAACGTGGCGGGCCACCGTCTGGGCACAAAGGAAATCGAGTCTGCCTGCCTGACGATTCCCGAGGTGGCAGAAGCGGCGGTGGTCCCGGTGGTTGATGAGATCAAGGGGCGCGTGCCCGAAGTCTACATCGCCCTGCAACCGGGTCTACAATCCACCCCGGAGATTATCGACAAGGTCAGCAAGGCGATTGAAACCATGATCGGCAAGATTGCACGCCCACGACGGATCCATGTCGTTCCGGACATGCCAAAGACACGATCCGGCAAGCTCATGCGTCGGGTGCTCGCCGCCGTTTCCAACAACATGAACACTGGGGATATCACGACGTTGGCCAATCCGGACGTGGTGGAAAAAGTTCGGGAAATGGTCCAGGGCAAAGAACCGGTGGCGCTAACCGATGGACCGGAAGACCTGAAGAAATTCGGGACTGTGGACTGACATCTGATTTCAGGACCGCCGAGCGGACCTGCGATTTCCGAGGGTTTGCCCACCATTCCGAGCTTCACGAACTAGAGGGCCGTCCCCCTGCCACGGAGGACGGCCACACCTTCATCCTCCGTGTTTTTCTGTGCGCTCTGTGGTCGAAACAAGCAGCGCTCACGCTGCATGTCCGGTTGTGACGCACATCACTGCATAATGTTTTAGGCTGACCCAGAATCACCCAACCCCGATTTCCCCGGGGCGGCTTCATTCACGTCCGGGAGGCCCTTTCCATGAGCACCCTGAAAGATCTGAACCATGTCGGCATCTCCAACCTGCTGGCCATCGACGAAGAGTATGCGGCGCCGAAGGGTGTTGCCCAGAACTGCCTTCAAAAAGACTTTGCGGGCGAGTGCAAGCGATCCATCCAGGATCCCGAAGACTTCTGGGGCGACTACGCGCTGCGCTTCCTGTGGACCAAGCCGTGGACAAAAGTTCTCGAGTGGGATGGCGTCCATCACCAGTGGTTCCTGGGCGCGAAGACCAACATTACCGTCAATGCGCTCGATCGCCACGCCAACTCCGACCGTCGTAACCGCGCCGCCTTCATCTGGCTCGGCGAGGACGGCAGCGAGCGCATCGTCACCTACGGACAGCTTTACCGCCAGGTGTGCCGCTTCGCCAACGGACTGAAGTCCCTCAAGGTGCGCAAGGGAGACCGCGTTGTCATCTACATGCCGCTGACCATCGAAGGAGTCATCGCCATGCTGGCCTGTGCTCGCATTGGCGCGATCCACTCGGTCGTTTATGCCGGGCTCGGCCATACCGCCCTGCGTGACCGGATCGTGGACGCGCAGGCGAAAATCGTCATCGCCGGCGATGTCGGCTTCCGCCGTGGCAAAACCGTCGCCCTCAAGCCGATTGTCGACGAAGCGCTCGACACGGTCGATTTCGTAGAAAAAGTCGTCGTCTATTCTCGTCGCGCCGCAGAAGTGACCAGCGCCCGTGAGATCGACTACGCGGACTTGCTGAAGTTCCCGCCCGAATGCCCCGCGGAGGAAATGGACGCCGAGGATCCGCTCTTCCTTCTTTACACCTCCGGCTCTACCGGAAAACCGAAGGGCGTCCTGCACGTGCACGGCGGTTATATGGTGGGTACCACGTACCACTTGGAGAATTTCTACGACGTTGGCGAGCGCGATATCTTTTGGTGCACCTCCGATATCGGGTGGGTGGTCGGCCACTCCTACATTGTCTACGCACCGCTCTGTGCCGGCGTGACCACACTCTTCCGCGAGGGCGCCATTGATTTCCCGCATCCGGGTATCGCCTGGGAGATTGTCGAACGCTATGGCGTCACGAAAATGTTCACAGCGCCCACGGCTCTGCGTATGTTCATGCGCTACGGCGAGCAATACCCCGC
>JBARIF010000021.1:0-14344 GCA_049799615.1 Terriglobales bacterium | reverse complement strand
CCTCGCGGGCGAGGGCGCCCGCGCCACACGGGCACGGATCATGCTGCTTCTCGCCGCCGATACTTCGGGCAGACACGGCACCATAGCGCTGGCGAATTGCGGGCCGGGCGATTCCTGCTGTGTGATCGAAGTGGCGCAGCTTGAGGGCGGGACCTTCTCTGCACAATTGATACCGCAAATCGCCGCTCTCCTGACGACGCACGGCCTCAACAAGAACGATATTGACGGCTTTGCCGTAGTCGCAGGACCGGGCTCATTTACCGGGGTGCGCGTCGGACTGGCGGCAATCAAAGCGCTGGCAGAGGTTCTGGAAAAGCCGATCGCAGCCCTCTCGTTGCTGGAAGCGGTCGCGGCTTCAGGTCATTCGAAAGGCAGATTGACTGCGGTCCTGGATGCGGGCCGGGGCGAGGTTTACGCCGGCGAATACGAGGTGCACGATGACGGCGCCCACCGGTTGCAGGAGCGGTTGCTGAGTCGCGCAGAGTTACTGCAGGCAGCGATCGGGTCAACGGTCGTGGTGGCGGACCAAAACCTGGCCGAGGTGGCGCGAATGGCGGGATTGCCGGTGGACGAGATTGAAATTCCGCGTTCGGATGTGATTGCTCGGCTGGGATGGCGAAAGATCCGTGCCGGAGAAATAGTCTCGCCCGAAGCCTTGGACGCGAACTATCTCCGCGGTTCCCATGAGATCTTTTCCAAAAGCAGTTCTTAGTTTGTGGTTCTCAGTTCTCGGTTGAGGAATTCAGGATGAAGCTCTCCATTCGTTCCGCCGCCTCCGCCGACTTGCCCGCAATGATGGCGCTGGAGAAGCACGCAGTCACGGCGGCGCACTGGTCAGCGCAGCAATATGAGGTATTGTTTCGCGCCTCCGAGCCAGGCAGAGTGACCCAGGTCATTGAGGACGAGTCTGGTCTTCAGGGATTCGTAATTGCCAGAGCGGTGGATCGGGAATGGGAGATCGAAAACATTGCCATAGCCGGCCCAGCCCGTCGCCGGGGGCTGGGTACGCATCTGCTGGGAGAGTTGCTCGATTTGGCCAGAGCGCGAGGCGCCGACGCAGTATTTTTGGAAGTCCGCGAATCCAATCGCGCCGCCCGGGCGCTCTATGAGAAGTGGGCCTTCCTCGAGGGCGGGCGCCGCCGCGGGTATTACAAAGATCCGGAGGAAGACGCGATTCTGTATCGCCTTGGCTTCACTTAGTTTGCGCTGGAATGTATTTTTGCACCGTGAGCGGTGCAAACTTGTTCACTATGAAAAGCCATTCATCTGTGGAAAATGGGATTGAAGCGGTTGGGGTGGTGTGGTAGGTTAAGGCCGTACAAACGCTCAGGAGGGTCTACTGGATGACTCCAAAGGACCAGCTCCTGGTCAGCAACGATGAATTCCGCAAGCTGGCCCAGGAGCATACGCAGTACGCCGAACGCCTCGAATCACTCACTCAAAAGCGCTACTTAACGGAAGACGAAAAGCTGGAAGAGGTCCGGCTCAAAAAGCTGAAACTGCGGCTCAAGGACCAGATGGAATCGATTGAGCGGCAATTTCGCATGGTGGTACAACAGGGCCAGGTCGCCTAGGTCGTTTCCTCGAATGAATCGCGGCTGCGGCCGCCTACAGGTTTAATGTGCTCCAACCCCGGCGCTGAGAAGCGCCTTTTTTATTATCAGTTTGCTTCGGGGAGCGACCGACCAGCCCCGCCTGCACTATAATTTGGATTCCCCATGGTTGCCGACGGCTACTATTACGCGCTGGCGCTGGCTTTAGCTGCCGCTCTGGTGGGCTGGCTGGCTGGCCCCTTATGGGCGTTGCCGGCGTGCTTGCTGGCGTTTTTTTTCTTATGGTTTTTCCGCGATCCGGAGAGGGTGGTCCCGGACTCCGCCGGGGCCGTGGTTTCGCCGGCTGACGGCAAGGTGACTGACGTCTCAACCGTTCTGATGAATGGTGTACGTCACACCCGGATCAGCATTTTTCTCAGCGTGTTCGATGTGCATGTGAATCGCTCGCCGCTGGCGGGGGTGATCCGGGAAGTGCGCTATCAGAAGGGAAAATTTCTCAATGCCATGAACCCGGCGTCGGCCGAACACAACGAGCAGAACACGGTCACAGTCGAGGGGGACGGGCAGACGGTGATCTTCAAGCAGATCGCGGGACTGCTGGCGCGCCGGATCGTATTCAATAAGAAAGTTGGCGATCCCGTGGCACGAGGAGAGCGCGTGGGCCTGATCAAGTTTGGTTCGCGAGTCGATTTGCTGCTCGCGGCCTCCGCGACTGCGCAAATCAAGGTAGGAGACCGGGTGAAGGGCGGATCCAGCGTGCTGGCCTACCTGGACCGAGCGTCAGAGCCGTTGGCTCCGGTCGTGGCCGAGGCGACTCGCCAAGGAGTGCGGTAATGGATCCCGAGGTCCCGCAAATCTCCGCGCCGCGCAAGCGACAACCGCCGCGGCGGTTGAGCAAGGGCATGTACATCCTGCCTTCGCTGTTCACCACGGCCAATATTGCCTTTGGGTACTATGCCATTCTGCAGATCACGCACGCCACCGCTGCGGATGCATGGCACTTCGACAATGCCGCCAAAGCCATCGGTTTTGCCGTGATGTTTGATGGCCTGGACGGTCGCATTGCTCGCATGACCGGAACCAGCAGCGATTTTGGCCGCGAACTCGACTCGTTAGCGGATGTCGTCACCTTCGGCGTGGCCCCCGCCCTGCTCGCCTGGACGTGGGGCTTTCGACAGTTGCCTACGAATTCGGGCGATCTGTACGCCAAGCTGATGCAGTTCGGCGCGATTGCCAGTTTCCTGTTCTTGATGGCGGGTGCCAGCCGTCTGGCCCGCTTCAATATTTCGAGCAACCCCCAGCCTTCCAACCCTGGCCGTCCCGGCAAGAAGTACTTTGTCGGAATGCCGATTCCTGCAGGCGCAGGTGTCATCGCTGCGATCGTACATTTCTCCAGCGGCGATCCCATTGCCTCCTGGTGGACCGCGCTGACCTGGATGCTGATGGTCGTGGCGGTGGGCTATCTGATGGTAAGCACCTGGCGCTTTTACAGCTTCAAGGACATTGATTTCCGTTCCCGCCAGCCTTTTCGCCTGGTGCTTTTGTTTGGATTGCTGTTTGCCGCGATCCGCTTTTACTCGCAGTGGGTGTTGTTCCTGATCGCATTGCTTTACGTGTTTTCCGGCGTGTTCTGGCGTTTGAAGTGGATCTTCCGGCGGAAATGAAGCCCACCGCCGCCTCCGGCCTACACCGAGGCGCGGCAGACTTCATGAGCTCGAATTTCAAACCCGTTCCGGTGGCGCACCCTGAGCCGGCGCGTGCGGCGGGCCTTTACCGGCTGGCCATTGTGGGCGCGGGCACGCTCAAGGGGAAAGAGGTCGCAGAGGTGCTGGGCGACCGCAATTTTCCTTCACTCGACATCAAGCTCCTGGATGATAACGATTCTCTGGGACAGCTGGAGTCGGTGGGCGACGAGGTGTCGTTCATACAGAGCGTGCGCTCAGAACAATTTGAAAAAGTCGATTTCACTTTTTTTGCCTCCGACCAGGAGTGTACCCGTCAGAACTGGAAAAAGGCTCAGGCCGCCGGCAGCGCCATCGTCGATCTCTCCTACGCTTTGGAGGACGAGCCGGATGCCGACGTGAAGTCGCCGTGGATCCAGCGGCAACTTGGCCAGGCGCTCGCTCCGGAGCTGCAGCCCGGGCCGGCTGTCGTGGCCCATCCTGCTGCAGTGGTGCTGGCGCTTCTGTTGTTAAGGCTAAAGAAAGCCGGGGCCGTGACACGGGTTGTGGCTACGGTCTTCGAGCCGGCTTCGGAGCATGGGCAGAAGGGCATGGACGAACTCCATGAGCAGACCGTGAACCTGCTGTCTTTCCAGCAGCTGCCGAAAAAAGTGTTTGATACCCAGGTAGCCTTCAACATGGTGGCGCGCTACGGTGAGCAGTCTGTCCCGGCGCTGAATACGGTAGAACACCGCGTGCTCAAGCATTATCGGCGGATCGCCGGCAAAGACGCGCCCCTGCTCTCGCTCCTGCTCTTGCAGGCGCCCATCTTTCACGGGCACGCATTGACCCTGCATGTCGAACTGGAAAAGCCGGTCGAGATCGATGGCATCTCCAAAGCCTTGGCCGGGGAGCATGTGACCATCACGGCTTTGGCAGAAGAGTCCCCCAGCAACGTGAACGCGGCTGGACAAGGCGACGTCCTGGTTTCGATCCAGCCCGACGCCAGCCTGGCCAACGGTCTGTGGTTGTGGGCGGCCTCGGACAATCTGCGAATCGCCGCCGCCACCGCCGTCGAATGCGCGGAAAACATGGCCGCCACCCGCCCCATAGGAAAGATCCAATGAGCCGCGTGGACGGTGTGGTTCAGATGGATGGTGTGGTCGCGGGCGACTCGCCCGCGAGAGGCTGGCAAACCGCAGCCCGATTGAGAACTCCAGGGCGATCGCTTTTCCTCATCCCCCTGATTTTGATCTTCAGCACCGCCTGCGGATACCACACCGCCGGCCATTCCGTCACGCTTCCCACAAACGTCCAGACCATTGCCATCCCCGCCTTCGTCAACCGGACGCAGACCTACAAGATCGAGCAGAGATTGACCTCGGCCGTGGTGCGGGAGATGGTGACGCGCACCCACTACCACATTCTGAACCAAGCCAGCGATTCCGCGGATGCAACTTTGCGCGGTGTCGTCATCAGCACTTCGACCTCGCCTTTGACCTACGATTCTCAAACCGGGCGGGCCTCGAGCGCGCTGGTGGTCGTGACCGCAAAGGTGACGTTGACTGATCGCCAGGGCAAGGTGCTGTACGAAAATCCCGCCTACCTGTTCCGCGAGGAGTACCAGGTCTCGCGCGAACTCTCCAGTTTCTTTGAGGAAGACTCGCCCGCCCTGGAACGGCTGTCGCGCGAGTTCGCGCGTACCCTGGTGAGCAATGTACTGGAGGGTTTCTGAGTATGGAGGGCTTCTGATGCGGGCCTTCGCCCAAGCCGATCGCTTCGTCTCCGAGGTCGAAGCGCGGAAGCTGCGCCCGGTGTACGTTTTCGTGGGTGACGAAACCTTCTTCCGCAAGCGTTGCCGCGAGGCCTTGCTGAAACATCTGGTGCCGGCCGACCTGCGCGATTTCAGCCTTTTTGATTTCGATCTCTCCGAGACCGACCTGGCCGAGGTCCTCGATCGCGCCCGCACGCCCTCATTGATGGCGCCCTTTCAGGTCTTCTTCGTCCGCGGCGTCAAGACGCTGTTCGGGCGGGGATCGAACGAAGAGAAACTGGCCGCCATCGAGGCCTACAGCAAAGATCCCAATCCCGATGCGGTGCTCATTTTTGTGGCTGACCATATCAGCATCCCGGCCGATGCGCGGCGCATGGACATGACCGACAAGGAGCGCTACGAGCGCATCCGCGAGACCCTGGGGCAGTATTGTGCCATCGTCGAACTGGCGCGGGTGGAGGAGAGTGAAGCTGTCCGCTGGATCGGCGAATACGGCGACACCCGGAACGTCAAGATTGACGCCGATGCCGCCCGCGAACTTGTGGACGCCCTCGGCGGCGACATGATGATGGTCTCCAACGAACTGGAGAAACTGATTCTTTACGTCGGCGAGAAGAAGCGCATCACTTTGGGCGACGTGGAAACCATGGTGCTGGCCGCGAAGCAGCGGTCGCTCTACGAACTGACGGATGCGATTTCTTCCAAAGACCGGGTGCGGGCTCTGCAGATGCTGAATGCCATCCTGAGCACCGGCGACGGTGACGAAGCTGCCATCGGGCATCTCTACATGCTGGCCAAGACTTTTCGCCAGATGCTGGTCATCCTGGAACGGAATGTGCGCGACCAGCGGATGCTTTGGGCCGCGCTCTGGCAGGGATTTCGCGTCCCTCCTTTCGCCGCTGATGACATTATCCGGCAAGCCCGGCGTTACAAATCCAAGCGCGAACTCACGCGCGCTATTCGCCTGATCGCAAAAACTGACCTGGCCTTGCGCTCCAATCCGCCCACCAAGCGCTTCGTGCTGGAAAAACTAATCCTCGATCTTACCGCCGAAGCCAAGCCTGAAATTCCGGGATGGTCCCAGGAAGAACTGCCGGTGTAGGAATGGTTCGATGACAGTCAGAGATGTATTCCGCCTCCTGTTGCTAATTCCCTGGGTCATATTCCTGATTTATTGGATCATCGGTGCGTTCAGGACGCGCCCGACCCGTGAAGAAGAGTCTCTCGCTTCACGATACCTGGTTGTCTTGGTGGAGACCGCCGCGTACCTGCTGGTATTCAACCATTCCACGGAAATCGGATTTCTGGGAAAACGATTCATTCCGCGTACCCTGAGCGGAGCGGTTTTGGGGGTGTTGCTGACCTGGCTGGGAATAGGGTTGGCCCTCTGGGCCCGCTATCATCTGGCGGAATACTGGAGCGCAAGGGTGACGATTAAAGAGGACCATCAGCTCATCCGCACTGGTCCTTATGCTCATCTCCGGCACCCCATATACTCCGGACTGGTTCTGGCCACGATTGGCACGGCCCTGGTAATCGGCAAATGGCGGTGTGTGCTGGGCTTTCTCCTGGCGCTGATTGGGTATTGCATCAAAGCCCGGAAGGAAGAAGCGATGCTGACGCGGCAATTCGGCGATGCCTTCCGCGAGCACCAGAAGCATGCCGGCTTCCTGCTGCCGCGCTTTCGATGAATCCCGTGACTGAGCCATCCGTCATTTCCGGCTATATGCAGCGTATTGGGTACACCGGTCCCCGTGAGCCCACGGCGGCAACCTTGCGCAGCCTGCACCGTGCCCACATGTTTTCAGTGCCGTTCGAGAATCTCGACATCTCGCTAGGCCGGAAAATTATCTGCGAGGAAGAAAGCTTTCTGCGCAAGATCATCGAGCAGCGGCGCGGCGGGTTTTGTTACGAACTGAATGGCGCATTCGCGGCCTTGCTGCGCGAGTTGGGATTCAAGGTCACGATGCTTTCGGCTCGTGTGCCGCGCGACGATGGCAGTTCCTCGCCGGAGTTCGATCATATGGCGCTGCGAGTCGATCTGGAAGAGCCATGGCTGGTGGACGTTGGCTTTGGAGACCTGTTCAACGCTCCCTTACAACTTGAAAGCGGCCATGAGCAGGAACAGGATGGGCGCAGGTTTCGAATCGTGGAGCAGGACGGAAGCCTTCAACTTGACCGAACCGAGCCGGACGGTAGCTGGAAGGGGCAATATTCTTTCACGCTCGTCCCCAGGCGTCTGGATGAGTTCGCACCCATGTGTCACTACCATCAAACCTCGCCGGAATCGCCGTTCACCCGCAAAAGGGTTTGCAGCCTGGCGACTCCCGACGGACGGATCACAGTCTCTGATCGCAGGCTGATCATCACCAGAAATAATGAAAAGCAGGAACGCCCGCTCAACTCGGAGGATGAGTGGCAGAGCGCCCTGCAAGAATATTTCGGAGTAGTTCTCGGCTGAAACTAGAAGCTAGCAGCCAGAAGCTAGCGCTTTTCTACTTCAGCGCATTCACCCGCGCGCTCAGGCGGGACTTATAGCGGGACGCGGTGTTTTCGTGGATCACGCCCTTCTGGATGGCCTTATCGAGGGCGGAAACAGTCTGCCGGAAAACTACCTCGGCACCAGCCTTATCCCCTTTGGCCAGGGCCTCACGCAGGTCACGCAAAGCTCCACGCAGGCGGGAGGAATTGGCACGGTTGCGCACAGTTCGAGTTTCGGTTTGACGGGCGCGCTTCAGCGCCGAAAAATGATTTGCCATGTCTGCTTGTTACCTTCGTTTCTCTGGAGAGGTATTCCGATTGCTCTTGAATAGGCTATTTTACGGGAGTAAGTCGTGGCTGGTCAAACCTTATGGCAGATCCCCTCGAACGCCTGAAGATCCTGCTCAGCTCTTCCACTCCCATTGTAGTGATGGAGACGGTGGAGGAGATGCGCGCCGTACGCCTGGTGCGGGCGGCTTGCTCGTCGCTGAGCCTGGCCACCTTCGAGTGGAGCATTGCCAGCGGACTGGTCCGCTGCGGCAGCGAGGTGGGCGAGTTGGTCCCGGAAACCGGCTTTTCCGCCGGCGGGCTGGGTCACGATCCCAATCTTTCAGGGGCCCAGGCGCTTTACAACAGTAAGGAACCTGCGCAGGCGCTCAGCAACCTGGAGGCAATGTCTCTGGAAGCGGCCTTCGTGCTCAAAGATTTTCATCGCCATATGGATGACCCGGTCGTAGTGCGCCGCCTGCGCGATGTGGGGCAGAAGTTTTCCATCAATCGCCGCACCGTCATTATTACCGCGCCTTCGATCACGATTCCGGCGGAGTTGCGCAGCCTGGTCGAGTTCCTGGAACTTCCACTGCCCGATAAGCAGCGCCTGCGCCAGATCATCGACGAGATGACCGTCAGGGTAGGGAAGACACGCACCCTGAAACGCACCCTGGATGCCGCGGGCCTGGATGCCATGGCAAACAATCTACGTGGCCTGACTGAGGAAGAGGCTGAGCGGGCCGCTTCACAGGCGATCGTGACCCGATACGGAATCACGGCAGAAACTGTCACCGATGTGCTCCAGGCGAAAAAGGAACAGCTGCGCCATTCCGGAATGCTGGAGTTCATTGACGCATCGGAAAATCTGAGCAGCGTAGGCGGCCTGGACAATCTCAAGCGCTGGCTGGCCCAGCGCCGCGGCACCTGGGAAGACGCGGCCCGCGAATTTGGCCTGGAGCCGCCGCGCGGGGCCATCATCCTCGGAGTGCAGGGCTGCGGCAAGAGCATGTGCGCGCGCGCCATCGCCGGAGAATGGAAACTTCCGCTGGTCAAGTTCGATACTGCCGCCATCTTCGACAAGTACATCGGTGAAACTGAAAAACGGATCCAGAAAGTATTTCGGGTGGCCGAGGGCCTGGCACCCTGCGTCTTCTGGATTGACGAATTGGAAAAGATATTTGCCGGAAGCGGGGCAGATTCGGCGTCGGTCGATGCCGGTGTCTCTTCGCGCATCCTGGCCGCCTTCCTTTCCTGGATGCAGGACCGCAAGGCTCCCGTTTTCGTGGCGGCCACGTGCAACAACGTGACCGCGCTACCTCCGGAGCTGATCCGCAAAGGTCGTTTCGACGAGCTCTTCTTCGTCGATCTGCCCAATCAGGCCGAGCGCAAGCAGATATTTGCCATTCACCTGAAGCGGCGAAAGCGAAATCCAACAGAGTTTGATCTGGAGCAGGTAGCCGCCGCCGCCGGCGGATATTCAGGAGCAGAGATTGAGGCCGCAGTGCAGACCGCTCTCTACGCGGCATTTTCCACCAAACAGGCGGTAAGCACGCAAGGCTTGCTCGACGCGCTGAAGGCGACCGTACCGCTGTCCGTCACCCGATCCGAGGAAATTCAGGAACTGAGAGCCTGGGCCAGCCAACGGGCGGTGCCGGCATCGTTGGCGGATGCAAAAGCCGAGGGAGCTTGAGTCGCGAAAGACGTGTCATCCTGAGACGGAGTCGAAGGACCCCTTTAATCGCCGGTCTGATTTGTTCTGATAACTAGCCCGCCCAGCAGATCCCGGGAGAGACCCGTCGTTTTCCCAATAGGGATCCTTCGGCGCGTCTGCCCCTTCGCTCGCGAAGGGGCATTCTTGCTCAGGATGACAGCCACAGGCAGTTGGTCACTTCAGCAAGTTCCTCAGCACTGCGACCTCGGCTTCAATTCCCGTGTGCAGCGCGGGATCTACGTCAGGGGCAAACAGGGGTGAGTGATTGGATGGCAAGTGCGTTCCTGCCGCTTTCGCCTCGGCATACTTTACCGGGTCCGCTCCCCCCAGACTGAAGTAGAACGACGGCACGCCTTGGGCCGTGAAATAAGAGAAATCCTCCGACGCCATTCCCGGGTCCTCGACCACCACGTTGGCTTTGCCCAGTGCCGAATCCAGAACGCCCTGCATACGCTGCGCCAGGGCCGGATCGTTATAGACGGCGTCGGTGGCCTCGTAGTGCTCGATCTTGGGCTCCGGGGTTGCGCCAGCGGCGTTCGCCTCGGCCTTGGTGATCCGCTCGATAGCCGCCAGCACCTGTTTGCGGACCTCGGGCTTGTAGCTGCGCACGGTCAGCCCGAGCTCCGCGTGGTCGGGGATGATGTTGTTCTTGGTGCCGGCTTGAATGTATCCCACGGTGACGACGGCGACTTCTCCGGGCTTAACTTCCCGCGCCACGATGGTCTGCAAAGTCACTACGACGCGGGCGGCAATCACGATCGGATCAATCGTGCTGTTGGGCATGGAGCCGTGTCCGCCTTTGCCGTAGATCGTGATCCGCAGGGAATCGGCGTTGGAAAATCGGTAGCCGGGCCCGACTCCAACTTGCCCGGCGGGAAGCTCGTTGCCTACGTGTAACGCCACGGCAACGTCGGGCTTGGGAAAACGGGTCATGAGGCCGTCTTCGATCATGCGTTTGGCGCCGGAGATAGTTTCCTCGGCGGGCTGGCCGATGAGGATGAGAGTGCCGTGCCAGGTGTTCTTGCTGTGCGCCATGACGGCGGCGGTCCCGACCAGGGACGCCATGTGCACGTCATGCCCGCAGGCGTGCATGACCCCGACTTCGCGTCCCGAATCGTCCTTGGTATGGACTTTGCTGGCGTATGGCAAGCCGGTCTTTTCCTCGACGGGAAGCGCATCCAGTTCGGTGCGCAACATTACCGTGGGCCCGGGGCCGTTCTTGAGGACAGCCACCACCCCGGTGCCGCCTACGTGTTCGGTGACGGTGTAGCCGAGATTTCGCAGGTGGCCGGCCAGCTTTTCCGCCGTTTGAGTTTCATGCGAAGAGAGTTCCGGGTTCTGGTGGAGATCGAGATACAGGGCGTGGGCTTCCGGATAGACGGCTTGTACTTCGGCGTCAGGCGAAGAAGTTTGGGCCCAGGCAAAGGCGGTCAACACTACCAAGGTAAGAAAACATGTCAGTTTCATCGTGGCCCGCATGATATCCGGAGTGAGGGAGAGGCCGCAATTCGTGTGGGTCGGACACCCCTGTCCGACGCTTTTGACTTTTAATTTTGGGGATCGAAATTGTCCAGAAACGCCAAAGGCAATTGGGGAGAATCCAGGTTCAAAATCAAAGTCAACGGCGTTGGACAAGAGTGTCAGACCCACAGCTTCTTGTCCCGGGTTCTCCATGGTTCCCCGACAGTAACCGAGCCCGTTTCGCCGCCATTGACTCTTCTTGGCGGGCAGGGGTACCCTTTACCTCAATGGTAGTTGCTTGCACTTCGGGGCGAGCATCCTCGGCTGGTTCCACCTGCAGACATGAGAACCGTTTGTCCGCGCCCTGGGGGTGGTGTTTCTGCCCTTCGTGCACACGCAACCCAGCATCTAAACGCGCCGGAGGAAGCGCCAAATACTGAATGAAGAAGAGCATTGAGATCAGTCCCAACATCGAGACCTTGTTCGGCACGCGCGACGAGAATGTTCGCCTGCTGGAAGATGGCCTGAATATCAATATTGACCTGCGATCGGATTCTATCGACCTGGAAGGGGCGGCCCGTGACGTGGCCCGGGCGGAGCAGGTTTTTTCTGATTACGATCACCTGCAGCGCTCCGGATTCACCTTCAACAATGGCGACCTGGGCAGCATGTTACGGGTGGTCCTGGCCGACCCCAAGGCTAGCCTGCGCGGCCTGGCCGAAGCGGGACGCCAGCGCTCCTTCGGACGCCGCACGGTGCAGCCTAAAAGCGTGAACCAGCGGCGCTACCTCGAGGCCATCGAGAACCACGACATGGTGTTTGGCATCGGGCCGGCGGGAACGGGCAAGACTTACCTGGCCGTGGCGATGGCTATTTCCGCGTTGCTGGCAAAACGCGTGAACCGCATCATTCTGGCGCGTCCCGCGGTGGAGGCGGGTGAACGCCTGGGATTTCTTCCCGGCACCCTGCAGGACAAGATCGATCCCTATCTGCGTCCCTTGTACGACGCGCTATACGATTTGCTGGAGCCGGAAAAGGTGGATCGCTACCTGGAGAAGAACGTGATCGAGATCGCGCCCATTGCCTTCATGCGCGGGCGCACCTTGAACGATTCTTTCGTGATCCTGGACGAGGCCCAGAACACGACTTCGGAGCAGATGAAGATGTTCGTCACCCGCCTGGGATTCAACTCCAAGGCGGTGATCACCGGAGACGTGACCCAGATTGACTTGCCCAACGCGCGGCGCAGCGGTCTGCTGGAGGCGGCGGAGGTGTTGAAGAACGTGGAAGGCTTGACCTTTGCCTACTTCGACGATACCGACGTGGTGCGCCACCAACTGGTGCAGCGCATCATTCGCGCCTACGATGAACACAAGGCCAAGGCGGCGGAACAACTGCCGCTGCTGGACTCCAGGACGAACGGCAAGGCCAACGGGAGCGAGACGGCGCCCGAGCAGAACAACAGCGAGTCCTCCTCGGAAGTAGAAACCAGCGAGTAGAGCAGGTAAGATTGAACAGGAGGGCGCCCGATGAGGCCCTCCTGTTTGCTTTTGGTCGGGAAGAGAAAACCCTTAACCGCAAAGGACGCAAAGAGACCCGGAAAGTGCGCAAACAAGAAGAACTTGGTAATCCTTCGCAAACCCGTGGCTGGATTGACTGATACCGCATTGGCGAAGTTCGTGGCGCGGGCCAGCCGTGCGATCAAGCTCGAGGGCACGGTCAACGTGCTGGTGACCGGCAGTTCCGAACTGCGTTCGCTGAACCGGCGCTTCCGCGGTAAAGACCAGCCCACGGACGTGCTCTCCTTTCCGCCCGGGCCCTGCTTTGTGAACGGACTGGCAGGCGATATTGCGATTTCGGCGGACATCGCGAGGGAAAATGCCCGCCGGTTGGGTCATTCCGCGGCCCAGGAGGTCAAGATACTGGCGCTGCACGGGGTGCTTCATCTGGTGGGCTACGACCACGAATCCGACCAGGGCGCGATGGCCGGCAAGGAACGGCAGTTACGACGGGCGCTGGGTCTGCCCCTGGGTCTGATTGAAAGAAGCAGGCAGGCGGTGATGTTTGCCAAAAAACCGCCGGCAAAGGCCGCGGGCGGGGGCGCCCGCGCCACACAGGCACGATCTCGATGAATTATGCCATCGCAGCTGCGTTGCTTCTCCTGCTTTGCCTGCTGACGCTGGTCTCCTACGCAGATCGGGTGTACACCGAGATCGGAAGATTTCTCTCCCGCGAGTTCCAGGACAACATTGCCACCTTCGAGCAGAGAGTCGAACCCAGGCTGGGAGTGAGCCGGGCGCGTGCCGCACTCTCCATGGCGGTGTTGACGCAACTTATTACCGCTGCCATTGCCCTGCTGGTGGGTTTCGCGGTCTTCCGCGAACGCGGGTGGGGCATTTATGAGATTCTTCAGGCCACGCTCAGCTTGGTCCTCATCATCATTCTGTTTAACCGCTTTTTGCCCTTTGTCTTCTTTTCGAGGACCCGCGGCGAATGGCTGGCGCGCTGCACCATTGTGCTGCGCATCCTGATCTACCTGATACTGCCGGTCACCCTGGTGCTGGGGTTTTTGAAATCCGTGACTTCATTGACCAAGGAGCACTCCGACGAATCCCCGGAGACCCAAGCGGAAGCGGTGGATGCGCTTATCGAAGCCGGCCAGGAGGAAGGCATCCTGGATGAAAGCAATCGGGACCTCATCCAGTCGGTGGTGGAGTTCAGCGAGAAGACAGTCCGCGAAGCGATGAAACCGCGGCCCGAGATTGTGGCCGTCCCTACCCACACCACAGTCGAACAGTTTATCGAACTGCTGCGTACCAAGCCTTTTTCCCGGGTGCCGGTTTTCGAAGGCACCATCCATAACATCGTTGGGATTGTCTTCGCCCAGGACGTATTGCAAGTCCCGGACACCGAAGCCCACATGCGCACGGTGGATACCATCATGCGCCGCGATGTCTATTTTGTGCCCGAGAGCAAGCTGGTCAGCGATCTGCTGCGCGAGATGCAGCAGAACAATATTCGCATGGCTGTGGTCGTGGACGAATACGGAGGAGTGGCGGGCCTGGTCACCATCGAAGACCTGGTGGAAGAAATCGTGGGAGAGATCCGCGACGAGCACGAAAAGATGGAAGTGGTTCGCGAGAATGAAACTTCCTACATCGTGCCCGGCAACATGGATGTGGACCGGCTGGTGGAGATGTTCGGAATTCGCCCCGAAGGCAGAGAGTCGGCCACGGTAGCAGGCCTGGTAAGCGAACTGGCCGGCCGCATCCCTCATCGGGGTGAAGTGATCGAAGAAGACGGTCTGCGCTTCGAAGTGCTGGAATCAACCGAGCGGCGGGTTGAACGGGTAAGAATCTCCGTCGCCAAACCGACGCAGATGAAGCTGATATAGTCAGGTCTCCTGGTGGCACCGCCGTCCCGGCGGTTCTCG
>JBARIF010000020.1:0-31745 GCA_049799615.1 Terriglobales bacterium | reverse complement strand
GGGACCTCGGCCAGCCGCGCCAGTGTGCCAGGCTCAATGTTCGCGCCCGTGCGTCCAGGGACGTTGTAGAGAATGATTGGCTTGTCCACGGCTTCCGCAATAGCGCGGAAGTGGCGGTACTGTCCCTCCTGCGTCGGCTTGTTGTAGTAGGGCGACGCGGTGAGAATGCCGTTGACGCCGGGCCGGGCCGCCAACTCCTTCGCCTTATTGACCGCATCCTGGGTCGAATTCGAGGTGGCGCCGGCCACAATCGGCACCCGCCCCGCCGCTACTTCGACGGTGATATCAACCACCTGCAACCATTCATCGTGAGAGAGAGTGGGCGTTTCGCCGGTGGTGCCGCAGGGAACCAGAAAATCGATGCCTGACTCCACCTGCCAAGCGACCAGGTTGCGCAGGGCGGTCTCGTCGATCGAGCCGTCCTGGTGAAATGGGGTGACTAAAGCCGTACCACAGCCACGGAATTGCATGAGATAAAGATAACGCTAATCGGGCTGTGGGCGAAACAACAGATGTGCAAGCACGAACCACGTAGGGGCGGGCGCCCTCGCCCGCCCGGCCGAGCAACGCTCGGCTCGGCTCGGTTACGTTTCTCGCCAGATGTCCTTAAAATCAAAGAATCCCTTTTTTCCAGCCAGCCATTCCGTGGCCCGCACTGCGCCCTCGGCAAATCCCCGGCGCGATTTGGAGTCGTGGCAGAGATAAATAGTGTCGTTGGGCGAATCCAGCACGATCTCGTGCATCCCCACCACATCACCCTCGCGGAACGAAGTGATTTCCAGCTCCTTACCCGAGGCGTCGCGGATGATTTTCTGCAAAGTGACCGCCGTCCCCGAGGGGGCGTCTTTCTTCTGCGCGTGATGGCGCTCGAAGATTTGTCCGGAATATTGATGCTGCAGGATTCCTGCCGCAGTGCGTGCAGCCTCGAAAAGCAGGTTGATGCCGATGGAAAAGTTCGCGCCATACAGGAAACCACTGCCGCTCTTTTCAACTAGCTGGCGGACTTTGTCCAGATCGCCATACCAGCCCGTGGTCCCGACGACCATGTTCTTCCGAGCGCTGACGCAGGCCTCGATATTTTCCAGGACGGCCTGCGGGATTGTGAAATCGATCACAGCATCGATATCGCGCAGCTTTTCGGCGGTGAGCGCGGTCGCTCCGGGATTGTCCGCCGCGCACAGCAACGCGATGTCGTGGCCGCGCTCCCGCGCTACCTCCGCGACCAGAGAGCCGGTCTTACCGCGTCCTAAAATAAGCAGCTTCACAGCGAATTCCTTGAGGTCCGTGCCAGTAAAACCAGCGGCTGAAGCCGCTCCTTCCCGGCTTTTTGTGGCACGACTGAAGTCGTGCCCTTCCACAGCGGCGCTATTTTCCCGCAAGCGACTTCGGCCATTCAGACTTCAACAACCCCAACCAGTCGCTCACATTGAATATTCCCAGCGCCTACGCAAACACTTCCGGATCCAGATCCGAGAAGAATGTCTTGTGCAGGCGCTGCACCACGTCGGAGACTACGTCTTCTTCCACCACAAACGTCAGATTGATCTCTGAAGCTCCCTGCGAAATCATGCGGATCTTGACTTCGGCCAGTTCGCCGAAGACGCGCGCCGCGATGCCGGGAGTATCGCGCAGATTCTCGCCTACCAGGCAGACGATGGCCTTGCGTCCTTCATATTTTACGTCCGCCAGTTTAGCCAGGTCCGCGGCCAGCGGGGGGATGGATTCGTTCGAGTCCACGGTGAGCGAGACGCTTACTTCCGAGGTGGAGACTACGTCCACGGCCACCCGATGCCGGTCGAAAGCGGAAAAAATCGAACTGAGAAAGCCATGCGCCAGCTGCATGCGGGGAGCGGCCACATCCACAATGGTGATGCGCTTTTTTACCGCGATAGCTTTGAAAGAGTTGCGGCACTGGGGGGCACGGGCAGTAATTCGCGTGCCTTCGCAGCCGGGATTGCCGGAGTTAAGAATGTAGACGGGAATATTTTTCTGCACCGCGGGCAAGACCGTGGCCGGGTGCAGTACCTTGGCACCGAAGTAGGCGAGTTCAGCGGCTTCATCGAAGCTGATGACTTTGATGCGGCGGGCATCCGCGCTCAGGCGCGGGTCAGTGGTCATCATGCCGTCCACGTCCGTCCATATCTCGATGCGCTCGGCGCCCAGGCCGGCGCCCGCGATGGCGGCAGAATAGTCTGACCCGCCGCGGCCGATGGTGGTGGTGATGCCGGCTTTCGATGAGCCGATGAAACCTCCCATCACCGGAACCTTGCCGGCAGCCACCAGGGGCGCGACTCTCGATTGCAAACGCTGGTTAGTCTCTTCGAACAGGGGCGCGGCGCGCATGTGAGCGCTGTCGGTGACCAGCCACTCCCGTGAATCCACCAGCGCGGACGGCATGCCCAGTGCGGAGAAGGCCGCGGCCACGATCTTGCTCGACAGTATTTCCCCGAAGGCGGAGACATAGTCGGTGGTGCGTGGAGTCAATTCGCCCACGGCCGCGATGCCGCGCAGCAATTCTTCCAGCGTTTCAAAGTCAGCGCCCAGGTCGGAGTGAAACTGGGTGAAGAGCGCCGTGCCTAAAAGTTCTCCGGCAGTGTTGTAGTGGCGCTCCTGCAGGGCCCGGCAGAGTTTGAGCGCGGTCTTGCGATCGCCGGCACCCGCGGCCCGGGCCATGGCCAGGAGCTGGTCGGTCACCTTGGCCATGGCGCTGACCACCACCACCGGCCTTTGCTCCAGACGGCCTTTCACGATCGCGCCCGCCCGCTCGATCGCTTTGGCGTCCTGCACCGAGGTGCCGCCGAACTTCATGACGATCATCGGGGTAGATTCCTCTGGCAGAGAAAGGCGACCAGCGCGTGAGTGATATGACAGGGCGTCATCAATTCCTAAGAGCGGCAACCACGAAGGACACGAAGGTACACGAAGGAGGCACCGGCGGAATCATTGGAGATCCGGTATTCACCCCAGATAGCCCTGCACCTTCAGCAACTCCGCATTCAGCAGTGCCGCGCCCGCCGCTCCCCGAATCGTGTTGTGCGAGAGCACCGTAAACTTCCAATCCAGCACACCACAGGGACGCAGCCGCCCCACCGTCGTCGTCATTCCGTTTCCAGCTTCAACATCAAAGCGCGGCTGCGGACGATCGCTGGGCGTGACATAGTGCACCGGTTGCTCGGGCGCGCTGGGCAGCTTCATCTCCTGCGGCAGGCTGCGAAAATCATTCCAGACTGCGATGATCTCCTCCGGCTTCGCTTTCTTTGTGAGCTTCACCGAGACCGATTCTGTATGTCCGTCCTCCACCGCCACGCGGTTGCACTGGGCGCTCATGCCGAAGGAGCCCATCACGATGCCCGCGCCATTCAGCTTGCCCAACAGCTTGCGGGTTTCTTCTTCCATCTTTTCTTCTTCTTTGGAAATGTAAGGAATCACGTTGCCCAGAATGTCGAGCGAAGCCACGCCGGGATAGCCTGCGCCGCTCACGGCCTGCATGGTGACCGCCATCACCGTATCCAGGCCAAACGCCTGCTGCAGCGGCGCCAGCGCGATGACCAGGCCAATCGCCGAACAATTCGGATTCGTGACCACGAAACCGCCCGACTTCTTGCGCCACGCCTGGCATTCCAGCAGCTTGACGTGATCATGATTCACTTCCGGAATCACGAGCGGCACATCCTTTTGCATGCGCAGCGCGCTGGAGTTGGTGATCACGGCGCAACCGGCATCGGCGAAGCGAGGTTCCATCTCGGCTGCGATGGAGGCATCGAGCGCGGCAAAGATGATCTTGGGCGCGCCCTCCGGGGTAGCCGGCGCAACTCGCATTCCCGCGACCCGCGCGGGGATTGCTGTCTTCAACTTCCAGCGCGCGGCTTCGGCGTAGGGACGGCCTTCGGAGCGGTCCGAGGCTGCCAGCCACGCGACTTCGAACCAGGGATGATGCTCCAGCATCTGCACGAAGCGCTGGCCCACAATGCCGGTAGCGCCCAGGATTCCGACAGGAAGTTTTGCACTCATAAGGGTTTCTTGGGATTTTACAACACGGGCGTGGTGCCTAGGTTCGGGGAGTGATCTCGGAGCCAAAGGAATACTCATTCAGCGGCCCGAAGCGCTTTTTCTCGGCATAGAGGCGCCAGCGCCGCCACACGATGCGCAGGCTGGCCATGATGGGGATGGAAAGGTAAATGCCGAGCACGCCCGCGATCTCGCCTCCCGCCAGCACCCCAAAGATGGCCGCCAGCGGATGCAGTTCCATGCTTTTTCCCATGATGCGCGGCGAGATCACATAGTCCTGTATCAGGCGCCAGGCGGCAAGAAAGATCAGGAGGATAGGCCAGTGCGGATAGCTCATCAGCAATGCCACACCGAAGATCACGGTGGCGGCAACCAGTGGCCCCACCACCGGAATGAATTCCAGGAGTCCGCCGGCGGTTCCGAGCACCAGCGCGTAAGGAACGCCAGCCACTTCCAGGAACGCAATATAGGCGAGGAACGAAAACACCGCCAGGGTCAGCTGCGCTCGGATAAACTGCGCCAGCATCTGGTTCAGATCGCCCAGCACCCCCTCCATGAACTCGCGCTGGGGCCGGGAATGTATGAAGGAGAGCAGCACTTCGCCGAAGGCGCGCCCGTCCTTGAGAAAGAATGCCGCCAGAATCGGGACGACGATCAGCAGCCAGGCCTGTTTGGCCACGTCGGCCACGCGCAAGCCGATGCGCTGAGCCAAGCCCAGAAGATCATTGCGGTGGTTGGCCAGAAGGCTGGACAGTTGCATCCGGGTGTGCACGCTCCACCCCTGCTCCTTGCCGATCTGTTCCGCAATCTGGCCGGAGCTGACGGTTTCCAGAAGCTTGGGCAGAGACTCGCTCAAACGCTGCCCCTGGCGCGCAATTTTCGGTCCGACGAAAAAGAAGAACGTGATCAGCAGGATCACCAGCAGGAGATAAATCAGCCCAATCGCCCGTCCCCGGCCGTGCACCCACTTTTCGACGCGGGAGACCGCCGGGTCGACCAGGTAGGCAAAGAAAACCGCAAACAGGAATGCAATCAGGGTGCGGCGGGCAATGTACAGAAAGCCGAGCCCCAGTGCGAACAGCAGCACCGTGAACAGGACCCGAGACGTACGTGCGTCGATCAGGGACATGGAAAGCGTTGCTACTTAGTCGCGCACTACTTCCGTGTTGTCGCTGGGCACCAGAATGCGCACCAGCTTGAACTGATCGTCGAGCCACAGCGACCAGTCGCCGGCATCACTCTTCAGCAGAAAGTGATTGAGATCCCGCTCCACGCCATGCACCGGGGTCTTCTCTTTCCCGGTGAAGGCCATACTCACCAGAAGCGAAGAACGCTGGTGGGGATTGATGGCGCCGAATTTTACCTGCTGGTTCGGCGGACAAGCGACCTGTCCTTTGTCCTGGCGGCAGCCGGTGGCCAGATATTTCCACACCAGAATTTCCCGGTGGATGAAGAAGTAATCGTCCAGAACACTAGTTGAAAGCGGAAGCAGGAAAGGATGTTCCTCCTCCTTGTCCTGGGGGTTGTTGGTCGAGCGTTCGATCAACAGATTGTCGTTGGGCGTGATCACGGCTCGCGCTTTTCCCGGGCTGAGTTCCTTCCACTCGTACTTGCGCAAGTCGCCGTTCGCGGCCAGCTGCAATTCTGAGGACTGCACCGCGGGGTCCGTGGCCACGTCGGTCTTGAATTCGGAAGTGGCCACGCTCCCGGAGGCGTTCTGCTGAATGGAAAACTTTTCGGTAGCGACTCTTCGTCCGTTCATGAAGACGCCGAATGAGCCCGCGTCCACACTCTGAGATGCAGGTTCCTTGTCCTTGCGCGGCGCCGCCACGGCCACCGAGGCCAGCACCAGCCACCCGATCCCCACCATCCGAGCCGTTCTCACCTTCACGTGCGCACTCCTTCGAAAATGCGGGTTAAGAAATTAGACCGCCCAACTGTCGAAGCCCCAGGCTGTCGATCACTTCCGCCGCGACCCGGTCCACGTCTTTGCCCGCAGTGTCGATACGCAACCCGGCCTTCAGATAGCAGGGCCGGCGGCTCTCATACAAGCGGCGGAACTCATTCAGATCTCCGCGCAACGGACGATCGACCTGCTGCTGGCGACAGCGGCGAAACAGCTCTTCCACGGAAGCGTCCAGAAAAATGCTTAAAAGGCCAGCCCCTTCCAGCAAGCTGGCATTGTTCGCCTGGGCGAAAGCCCCACCCCCCACCGCAACTACCCTCGGGGAAGCGCCCAGTTCCGCCACCAGCGAACCCAGGGCCGCATGCTCCAACTGGCGGAAGGCGGCTTCGCCGGACTGCCGAAAAATTTCTTCGATGGAGCGCTGTTCCCGAGCCTGGATGCGCTCGTCCAGATCTTCAAATGGCCAGCCTAACCTCCGGCTGAGAGCGGCCCCGACACTGCTCTTGCCCGCGCCCATGAAACCCACCAAAACCACCGCCCGCACTCCGGAAACAGACGCAGACTTCGTGGTCTCGGGCGGCCCACCAGGTCGAGTGCTCATGTAGGGCAAATCGCGGGGCCCATCCAACCGCTCCGCCAGCCTCTCACTGTCGCTTGGTTTTTTAGCGCTTCTTGAGGTGAATTTTACCACTGAAGGAAAACAACCGGACCGAAGATGCGGCCTTGTTCATCGTACCTGCGAAGGCACTCCCTGCCTTGACCACGAAGGGAGTGTGTTTGGGTACCAGAAGAAAGTCGTTCTCCACCTTGCCCCGCACCGAGCGTGCGGTCACGTCAAAGGAGGCATCGGTCGGAGCGCTGGCTTCGATATCTCCGCTGTGACTGGTCAGCATGTACTCGCCGCCGCTGCCAAAATCGCCCTCATAGTGAATCCGTCCGCTGGTCGAGTTCACCTGCACCAGCGGCCCGTTCACCGAATTCAGCGCCACGTCACCGCCCACGGACGTGACTTCCACATGCCCGTTGTGGATATTGCTCAGCGCCACCGAACCATTCAGAGTGCGGACGTGCACATGGGCATTGCTGATGTCACGCACTTCCACATTGGCCTCGCTGCCTTCCAGAGTCACGTCGCCGTGCAGGCCCTCGGCATGCAGCAGGCCGGTGGAGGAGCGCAGGATAACGCTGGCATCGGCCGGAACCGATACCTCGTAGTCCACGCGGCCGGCCTCGGCATCGGTCGGAGAAATAAGGTGGGTGAGGATGTCCACGCGGCTCCCACTCTGGCTGTGGTCAACCTCTACCTGGTCAGAATGAAGGACGGCGGTCACGATAACCTGATTGCCCACCCCGGGCTTCACTGAAATGGGTCCGTACTGGTTGGTCACCGAGATCACCGACCTGGGGCCGACGGTAAAGCGGAACTCCTTGCGGAGTTCGGCGGAAGCGCAAATTGCCGTCGCCAGAATCACGACCGAAACCAGTTGTGTGCGTCGTGTTCTCGCCATAGTTTTCTTCTCACAGGTGCGCGGTCAGGTTCCCCTGCAACCATGAGCTCATCAGGTACTGCCGGTCACATCCTGCCGCGGGTCGGCCCACGGCTAGGGCAGGGAGCGATCCAAAGCCATTTCGTAAACCGCCGCGCGCTGTTCGTACGCGTCCATCACGATCTGCTGCGCTTCCTCGTCGTTGGGATCAGCCTGGGCGGATTCCTCGGCATCGCGAATGTAGGCATTCACATTCTGCAGATTGGACGCATACCGTGCCCGCATGGCCGGGGAGCGCGAAGCCACCGCAGCCAGTAATTGTTGGTCGTCAGTATTTACAGCCGGCGGGTTCTTGTCCGCCTGCAAACTGGAAACCGAGGCAGGAGCCGTGGCTGTCAACTGCGGCGCCGATTGGGGACCGCTCGACCCACGCTGATAGACCCCGATCCCAAACGCGACCAGGGCAAGCGCCGCCACCGGCGCCAGCCATACTCCCAGGTTCCAGCGCCGCGCAACGGGTGGCACCAATGATGGTCCCCGCCGGGGCTCGTGGATGACGCCTTCGCGCCGCAACTCGATCTCGATCGAATCCCACACTCGCGGACTGGGCTCGGCCAACTCCCTCAGCTGCCGCGCCTCACGAGCAACCAGGTCGAGGTCCGCCAGCAGACCCGAGCACATGGGGCAAGACTTCAAATGCGCTTCCTGCTCCGCCGTCCTGCCGCCCCCGAATACTTCCGGCAAAATCTCCTGAAATTCTGTGCAGTTCATACTTCATCTCCCCAATTACCGCTCGCTACTGCTTGCCATCGCTCACCACGGCTTAGTGGCCTTTTCGGCTCTGCTCGTCTTGAGCGATTCGCGCAATTTCATGCGCGCCTTGTGCAGCTGAGACTTGCTGTTCCCGATGGAGCATCCCACCATCGCGGCAATCTCGTTGTGTTCGTACCCTTCTACGTCATGCAATACAAAAATCCTTCGATATCCCGGTGGCAATGCGTCCACTGCCCGTTGCAATCGCAGCCGGTCAATCGAACCCGACAGGACCGGATCTTGCGCGCCTAGTTCCTTCTTCGGGGCCTCTTCCTCGCTCTCCAGCGTTTCGTCCAGCGGGACCACGGGGAGGCTTTTCTTACGCAACTGCATCAGGACAACGTTTACCGCCATCCGGTGCAGCCACGTCGAAAAGGCTGATTCGCCTCGAAAGGTGGCAATCTTGCGAAACAACTGCAGAAAAGCTTCCTGGGTCAGGTCCTCAGCTTCCGCCGTGTTCGCGGTCATGCGGAGGCATAGCGAATAAACGCGCCGCTTATGCAGGTTGTACAGAAGCTGAAAAGCTTCCGCATCTCCCTGTTTGGCACGCTCAATCGCATCTGCTTCGGAAAGCTTGTCGCCCTGTAGTTTTTTCGCGTCCGTCAAGTCGCCTTTTCCGGCCGCACTAATTCAGATGCGGCGTAACTGTCTTTTCGTTGTACTGCTTGCAGGGTTGAGGACGGCCTAAGCTCGAGTTCGAACCAGGGTCGTCGTGTCCTGCCTTTTAGCCCCGCGATTCAGGATGACCTTCGTAACCAAGTAGCAGCCTATCGGGGACAGGCAAACCCCGTCAACTATGGTTCTTTGTACCTATGATTCTTGGTAGCCCTTTTGGTTTCAGTCAGACTTCGGGTCAGGGCGGCCCTGATTACTTCAGCCCTCGCTCTTGAGTGACATGGCGGCCTCCCAAAGCTCTACGGCAGTATCACTATCGGCGCCTGGCCTGGAAGGAAGGCGAACGTGGAGAGCAGATGAAAATTAAAATTCTCATGACCGCAGTCCTGCTGGTGTCTCTGGCTCAGGCCAAGCAACCCATAGCCCATCAAACGGGTACTCTACTCCAAATGGATTCAGTAGAGTGCGGCGTGGATGAGAACAGTGGCAAGAGCTTTGTCGGAGAAATGGTGGGCACCGATTCCGCCCATAAGAAGACTCACGCCTTGCTCTGCCAGGAATATCTGTTACAGAGTGACACCGTGATATATCGAATCCGCCCCCGGGACGATAAACATCCCGTCCTGCTGCCGGTGGGGCAAGACGCGCAGTTTCGCATTCACAAAGACAAGATGTTGCTGCAAGTGGAAGATCTTGATGACAAGGAAAGAGAATACACGGTGGTTTCGATGACGCCGCGACAAGAGCGGAAATCCGCCGAAAATCGCACCTCTCCGAAATAAGCGTCCTATCTATCGATCTTTCAAACATTGTTCTGGCGCGGATCCGTCCGGATCCGCGTCATTTTTTTCCCCCAAGGGGATTTTTCGTAGCTGGGAAGCCTCCTGATTGAGGGATACAGGGAATTCCCCAGATCAGATTCTTCACCCAACCCAGGCGCATCCTGCCGGCATCTTATGCCTTGCTTACCCGCCTGCACCGCTCCTGCAGCAGTTCTTTTTCCGTGGCGAATGCTCTCAGGGAAGAGTGTGTAAGCAAGAGAAGACCGAACCAGGAGGAAATATAACTGATGAAGCGCTTTATTTTTCTGCTCGTGATAAGTTGCGGTTTGGCCTTGCCGTCGGCGGTCATGGCGCAAGACTCTGACCATGTGGAAGTCGGGGCCTTCGCGGACTATTTGAACCTTAGTACAACTACTCCTCACATCAACTTCGTCGGCATCGGGGGGCGTGCCGCGTTCAACGTACATCCCAACGTGCAGCTGGAAGCCGAGATGTCCTATGACTTCAAGCGCAACTTTACCAGCGTGTTTTCCGACGGGGTCACGACCCAGTTTGTGAATACGCGCCTGCGCCCGCTCACCGCCTTGTTTGGGCCTAAGTTCCAGACCAGCTCAGGACCCTTCCGGGCCTATGTGACCGGTAAAGTTGGCTTGATCAACTTCACCGTCTCCGATCAGAACGCCTCCTCGGGCTTTGTCGGGGCCCTGGGCGCGGTTCAGACCGGTGATACCCGGTTCGCCATGTATCCCGGCGGCGGGGTTGAGGGCTTCTGGGGACCGATCGGATTGCGTCTTGAGGCAGGCGACGAGATCTATTTTGATAACGGGACTCATAATAACCTGAAAGTAACCTTTGGTCCGGCTTTCCGCTTCTAGGAATAAGCCGGATCGGTGCCAACGGCAGCCTTCCCAGGCTGCCGTTTTATTCTCCCCAAAACTCTCACAAAGGATAGATACCAAACCGCATACGTGGTAGAGTGGTGCCCTTTGCTGCCCCAGAGGGGCCGCCCCGTCTGATTGCGGGAGGAGTCGTCCATGTCGCCGATCTATGATCTCGTAAAAGACCGCCGGGTCTATTCGATCGAAGCCGACCGCAGCGTTCTGGAGGGCGCGCGCTTCATGATGGAGCATCGCATCGGGGCTCTGCCCGTCCTGCGCAATGGCGAACTGGTGGGCATCTTTTCCGAGCGCGACATTATGAACCGCGTCGTGGCCGCCGGACGCCTGCCCGGAAGCACCAGAATCTCCGAGGTCATGACGGCCAATCCCAAGGCGGTCAGTGTCGAAGAAACCATAGAAAATTGTCTGTACCTTATGAGGGAATTCGGCTTTCGCCATTTACCCATCGTGGATGGCAAGGAACTGAAAGGGCTGGTCTCTTCCCGCGACATACTGTTGCGCTACATAGCCCAGAAAGAAGCCGAGCAGGGCCGCATGGCTGTATGACCCAGATCGGTGTGGGTCGGGCACTCCTGTCCGACCAATTGACTTTGACTTTACTGACCATTGCCAAACAACGATCAAAATCAACTGCAAAGACCTCGGACAGGAGTGTCCAACCCACACATGTTCAGGTTAAGCCAACGAACTGACTTGCAGACCTCATGACTTACTCAACCGCAGCCTTGAATATCAAGCGATTCACTCGTGCTCTTGTCGTTGCTCTCATAGCCCTGGGGTTGGGCACGGCGAGTGTCAGGACTTACGCCGCCGAACCCAAATCCGCGCCAGAGGCCGGCCTCGCCCCGATCCTCACTTACATATCCTCGGGTTGGGACACCCTGACCCGCTCCATGACGGACTGCCAGACCGTGGTCGATCCCAAGCTGACCGAAGCTTCGGTGCTGTACCTGCCGGCTGATCTCCCCGCCTCCCCGGCGCTGCAGGACCTGCAGAAGCGCTGCAAGGTGCAAGTGCGGCCTCTGCCTGCCGTCATCACCGCCCCCGGACAGGTGGATCCCAGCAAACTGCCTCCCGGCCTGCTGTACCTCGAGAACAAGTATGTGGTTCCCGGTGGCCGCTTCAACGAGATGTACGGATGGGACAGTTACTTCATCATCCTCGGACTGGTGCGCTCCGGGCGCCTTGACCTGGCCCGGGGCATGGTGGACAACTTCTTTTTCGAGATCGAGCATTACGGCACCATCCTGAATGCGAATCGCGCCTACTACCTCACCCGCTCGCAGCCACCGTTCCTTACCTCAATGATCATGGCGGTGTACGAAGCCGACAAAGCGGCCAGTCACGAGGACCGCGCCTGGCTGGAAAAGGCGTACGCCTACGCCAGCAAAGACTATGAAACCTGGAACCGGGATCCGCACCTGGCGGGATCCACCGGCCTTTCGCGCTACTACGACTTTGGGAACGGCCCGGCTCCGGAAAGCTTGAAAGACGAGGCGGGAAGCTATCGCAAAGTGGCGGGTTACTTCCTGCTGCACCCGCAGGTTGGGCACAACTATCTGGCCGAAAATGCCGGCGACGCTGACACGGCGGTCGGCTTTCGGTTCTCGGTGCAGGTTTGTGATGCGGCGACCACCATGGCAAGGCCGGAGTGCGAACCCGCGCGACGGATTTCACTTACCCCGGACTATTACAAGGGCGACCGCTCCATGCGGGAATCGGGCTTCGACATTTCTTTTCGCTTTGGCCCGTATGGCGCCGCCACACATCACTACGCTCCCATCTGCCTGAACAGCCTGCTCTATAAAACTGAAAAAGACCTGCAGGCGATGGCAGAGATTCTCGGGCGCAAGGACGAAGCACAGAAATGGCTGCAGCTGGCGGAGGTGAGAAAGGAAAGGATCCAGAAATATCTGTGGGATCCCGGTCGCCGGTTGTTCTTCGATTACAACTTCGAAACCGGGGTGCGCTCCTCCTACGAATACATAACTACTTTCTATCCCTTGTGGGCCGGACTGGCCACCCCGGAACAAGCGCAGGAACTGGTCCGCAATCTGGGTATTTTCGAGCAGCCCGGCGGATTGGCTATGAGCAGCAACTTCGCCGATGTACAGTGGGATTATCCCTACGGCTGGGCGCCCACCCAGATTGTCGCCATCGAAGGTTTGCGGCGGTATGGCTTCAACGACGATGCCAATCGGATCTCCTACAATTTCCTGGCTACCATCGCGGAGAACTTTCGCCGCGACGGGACCATCCGCGAGAAGTACAACGTGGTCACCCGTTCTTCGGAGTCAGGCGTGCACGCGGGATATCAGCAGAACGTGATCGGCTTCGGCTGGACCAACGCCGCCTTCCTGGTGTTCCTGCACGAGCTGCCAAAAGACATGACCGAGCGCCTGGCCAAAGAGCAGCAATAAAAAGTGTGGGTCGGACACTCTTGTCAGACGCTTTTGATTGTGACTTTGGTTTTGTTCGGTAAGTTGTTATCAAGTCAGAGTCAGAGTCAAAGGCGTCGGAGAGGAGTGTCCGGCCCACACCTGCCTACGGCTTGTCGCTCCCGCTCTCCTGCAACTGCTCGGCGATTTTTAACTCCCGCTCCGCATCTTCGTTCCGGCCCATGTCGCGATAAGCCTGGCCCAGCAGGTGGTGAGCGACGGAATTGCTCGGGTCCATGCCCAGTGCGTGTTGCAGGGCCCTCACCGAGAGTTCGCTCTCCCCTTTTTTCTGCAGCACCTTGCCCATGAGAATGTAAGGTCCGGTTGAGGTCGCATCCAGCCAGATGGAGCGCTGCAGCAACCGCTCCGCATCGTCAAACTTCTGGATGCGCGAGTAGGCGTCGGCCAGCTTGTAATAGGTAGGCGCGTGGCCGGGATTGAGGGCGAGTTCCTGCTGGAAATCGCTGATCGCCTCTGGAATCCGCGACTTGTACAGGTGAAGCTCCCCCAGGAAGAAGTGGGCCAGGGGCAGCCGGGGATCGAGAGCGATAGCTTTCTCCGCGTACTCCTCGGCGATCGGATCGAATTCCTGGCGCAGCAGCATGCGCGCTGTGAACAGGTAGCTGGCGGCAGAGTCGGGCGGCACCGCGAACATTCTGGCAAAGGCCGTTCGCGCCTGCGGGTACTCCTTCGCCTGGATGTAGCACAATCCCAAAATATAGGTGGCATCCACATTGGCTCGCGGATACCAGGCCTGGACCTTTTCCAGGAGCGGGATGGCCTCGCTGGGCCGTCCCGAAAGGTAGTAGGAGAGCCCGAGCAACTGGATCGCTTCCTTGTCCTGCGGATCCTCGGCCAGGGCCTGCTTGAACGATTCAATCGCCTTGATGTAGTCGCCCTTCTTGTAATAGGCAGTACCCAGTTCGTGGGACAAGCCTTTTAGCCCGGGACTCTTCGCCGCTAAATCCGAGAGTCGCGCCACCGCTTCCTCGTACTTGCCCTGTTGCAGCAGCAGTTGCGCAGCGGTAAAATCCGGATTCGGCTGACTCGCCTGTGCGGCTGCCTGCTGCGGAGTGGGGACGGACTGGGCAAAACATGCAATGGAGACGGCGAATAGCAGCAGGACAATTCCATCTGTACGGGCTCGCATGCGCATAGTAGCCAACTGACAAAGTATACTCAGGCCCGGCCCCCTGAAAAACCGCGCTTAAGCCTGAAAGAGATGCGCGTCAGCGATTCATTGTTGGTTTGCAGGACTACTGCGCAATCGGAACTTTCGCTACGCCGATATATTTGTCGGCGGCGCCGTAGTAGAAGAAGTAACTTCTGCCTACTCTGGCCATGCCCTCGACGAAGACTACGTTCGGGACTTGGCCGATCCTCTCCCAACTCTCTTCGGGAAAAAAGACGGGCTGTCCGGATCGCCGAAGCAGGCGGCGGGGATCGCCGCGGTCAAAGACGGCGATGGCGGTGCGATAAACCAGTTTGTCGTCAGCCGCGTTGTAAACCATGACAATGCCGTCTTTAGTCAGGATCGGGGACGGGCCAGGTTCAACCACCCGGGAATCGAACTGACCGGGACGGCGCGGAAGCACGGGATTGGCGGTGGCTTCAGTCCAATGAATAAGGTCGGTTGAGGACGCCAGCCCCATCTGGTCGGTCTTGTCGGTGCTGGTGCCCAGGAAATACATCCAGTAGCGGCCGTTGATCTTCTCCGGGACGATGGCCCCGGACTTTGTCCAACCCACGTTCCAGTGGCCTTTGTAGGCCGGCAGAATCACTCCCTGGCGCTGCCAGTGCAGCAGGTCCTTAGAAGTGGCCAGGCAGAGCTGCGCGTCTTTCTTGTTGTAGCCGGTGTAGGTCAGATAGTAGGTGTCGCCGAATTTCACCAGGCGCGGATCTTCGACGCCGCCGTCCTTTTCATATTCGGCCTCGGGAGAGAGCACAGGCTGCGGGCGGCGGGTGAAGTGGATGCCATCGCCGCTCTCGGCGTAGCCCAGGCGGGATGTGCCGTTTCTATCCTGGGCGCGGTATAGCATGACGAACTTGCCGCGGCGAAGGATAACCGCAGGGTTAAAGGTGCCTGCCGCCTCCCAGCCGTCTCCCTGAGGAGAAATGATGGGATCAGACGACAGGCGGGTCCAGGGAGCATTGGTCCAGTGCGAAGTCGAGGAGAACAACAACCCCGAGGCGAGCAGGGCCAGCAGACCGAACGAAAGGCTGCGCGAGCGTGACATGGCCATTCTGACGCTACAAAAAAAGGGAGCCGCAAGCGGCTCCCTGGGAAAGCAGTTGCGAATTTCCTAGAAGGTGACCTTCATTCCGAAATTCAGCTGCCGCATCTGCGCGTTGGGCGCCAGGCTGGTAATCAGTCCTGAACCACTGCAGTCAATGCAATTGTTGGGATTGTTAAGGTTCACGTGATTGAAGACGTTGAAGGCTTCAAACCGGAACTGCGCTCCGAATCGCTCGGTGATCGCGAAGTTCTTGAAAAGCGAGAAGTCGGAGTTGAAGAAGCTCGGCCCTGTGAAGGCGTTGCGTCCGCTGCCGAATTGTCCGATCCCCGGGCGCTGGAACGGACCCGAAGTATCCCCGTTGAGCGGCATGGGAGCCACTGGAGTGAAGAAGGGAACCGAACCGGCGACCGGGTCAAAATGCCCAACCGAAGTGTGCAGGCTCCCGATCAGGATGGGCCGGCAAATTCCTACATCCTGGTCGGAGTTGCACTCATTGTAGCTGGCGCTCCACGGCAGACCGCTGCTCCAGTTCGTTGTGGTATTGAGCTGGAACCCGCCAATCAGCAAATTCAACGCCCGGCTGGCGTTGCCCATGAAGCGCTTCCCTTTACCGAAGGGAAGTTCATAGACCGTGCTGATGGAGAAAACATGCTTGCGGTTGAAATCGTCCGGACCGTAGTTCACTTGGGGATCGATGTTCGCGTATCCGCCGTCGTGGGTCAGGTTCTTCGACCATGTGTAATGGGTAACGAACTGCAGACCATTCGTAAATCTCTTGTCCAGCTTGGCCTGAAACGCGTCGTAGTAACTGGCCGCGTCATTTCCGAAGAAGGAAATATCCTGCGTCCAGCCGTAACGGGCGAAGTAGGGCCGCCGTTCGTTCTTTGACGGTCCACCCGGGACACCGAAGCCGACAATGGTGGGCTGGTTTACGTTCACGTCGGGGTTGTTTGCGTAGAACCCGTGGCCGTTATTTCCCACGAAGGCCAGCTCAAGCGACATACTATTGGTGAGCTGATGTTGCACCGTGAGATTGTACGCATCCAGCCTGGCCAATCGCATTCTATTCGGACGTGACCGGGCGAAAATGCCGTCAGGCAGCGGCAGCAAGCCGTTCGATGGAACCGCGGGGAAGACCGGCGCCGTGGGCCCTACGGACAGATTGAAGACATCATCGGTTTGGGAATTGGGGTTCAGGTTCTGTACTGCCAGCACCGGCAGGTTCTGAGTGACTGCGTGCCCGAAGATGGAGCCGAAGACGCCAATGTCATAGCTGCGTCCGTAGCCCATTCGAACCACGGTCGTGGGAGTCAGTTGGTACGCGATACCCAGCCGGGGCCCGAAGTTCTTCCAGTTCTTGTCGATGTTGAAGTTGCGACCGATACCACCCACCCCGCCGACCCGGAGCAGACCGGTGTTCAGGTCGAGCAGACTGCCGTTGCCATCTGCGTTCACGTACTCGGGATTGATGATGTCCCAGCGCAATCCAAAGGCGACGGTCAGCTTGGAAGTCGCGCGCCAGGTGTCCTCTCCGTAGAAATAAAAGCGTTTCTGGCGCTCGGCAGCCGTGGTCGAAGTGCTGACATAGCGCTTGAAAGTGGTGACGTCGCCGAGCAGGAACGTCGCCAAGGCGACTCCCGTCGGATTGGCTGAACCCGCCAGGGAAGTACGTTCACGAGCGAACGTCAGTTCACCGGCGCGGTGATTGTCGCTGGGCACTCGCAAGTTGCGGGCATAGCGGATGTCGGCGCCAAACTTGATCTGGTGGTTGCCGGTGATCTTGGTCCAGTTATTGACGAACTGGAACTGATCTTCCTGTTCGATCAACGGGCAGTTGCAGCGGTTCACGCCCAGTCCATATCCAAAGTTGCTGATGCCGCCTGTGGTCGTGATTTGTCCGGTGTCGGTTCCATCACCGCCCGAGTTGCCGATGAAATAGGACGGCTGACCAGAGGTGAAGTCGGTACCGGTGTTGAGGCCGGGGATCCCAACGTCCGTGGCTGGGGTCGTTCCCACTCCGTTCGGAACCACATTTACGTGATAGCGCACATAACCGAAACGGAAGTCGGTGAGGACGCTGGGTCTGAAGGCATAGTCAAATCCAGATGCGATGCTCTGGTCGCGGCTCTTGGAAGCGCCGGCAAATCCGCCGGTCCCGAATCCGTTTCCTCCCAGGTCACCGAACGCCGCAGCGCCTGTGAGTGTGTAGTTGGCGAAGCTGTATCGTCCAAAGGTATGGAGCTTCGAAGTGGTTTGGTCGTCAATCCGGACGTTGAACTGGTCGTTGTTGAAAACACCGTTTCCGCCTGCCGCGAAGTTGTTGATTAAGCCCGTGCTCGTGGGGTTGGGGAACTGTTGGAGCAGAGCCACGGCCTGCGGCGAAAGACGGCTGTTCGGAATGAGATTGCCGGCGAAAGGCGTTCTGCCGGTCCCGTCTGCGGCTCCGGTCGCCGGATCGTAAATCTGGTTGGCGTACTCGCTGAGATCGCAATTCGCGACCCCGGCCACGCCGCAAGTCGATCGCACCAGGTCACTCGGGATCGATTGCAGGAACGATGAACCAATCTTCGAGCGTGTCGCCTGGTAGTCGCCGAAGAAGAAGAGCTTGTCTTTGATTACCGGGCCACCGACAGAAGCTCCGTATTGACCATAGAGAATTGGAGGAATGGTTCGGCCCGTCACGGGGTTGGCCTTGCTCGGACTCTGGCTGAAGGGATCGCGCGCCTGAGTAGCATCGCTGCGGCGGAAACCGAACACACTGCCATGGAGGGAGTTCGTGCCCGACTTGGTTTGGCTCGCCACTACACCGGCGATGGCCTGGCCAAACTCAGCGTCATAGTTCTGGCTGGTCATTTTGGCTTCGGTTACCGATTCGAGCGTGGGGTTAATGACGATAATGCCGAGAATCGGGTCGCGATTGTCGGTTCCATCCAGCATGAAGCCGGTGCCGGCAAAGGTCTGGCCGTTGACCTTGGTCTGCAAACTGCCCTGGGGATTTTCGCTGGAAGCGTGGGACCAGCCCAACTGTTGTGCACCCGGCGAAGCCAGAACTAGCGCGGTGAAATTCCGATTGAACAAGGGTAGGTCTTCGACGGCCTTGTCATTGAAGATAGTGGCTACGTCGGCGCGGTCGGTCTTCAATTGGGGAGCTTCTGCAGTCACTTCGACGGTCTCAGTCGATCCGCCGACCTGGAACTGTCCGTCCACGCGCGCAGCGGCGTCGGCAGAGACAACGATGTTCTTGGCCTCGAAGGCCTTGAAGCCGGCGCCCTCAGCCCGGACGTTATAGACGTCGGGGATAAGGTGCGTCACGCTGTAGTTGCCGTCCGTGTTGGTCGTTGTTTCTTGAGTCGTGCCTTTCGTTGCTGACGTGACAGTAACCTTCGCGCCCGGAACCGCAGCGCCCGAAGGATCGGTGACGGTGCCGAAAATACTGCCGAAAACTGCCTGTGCAGCGGCCTGCGGTGTCAACAACGCGCAGCTGATCGCCAACAACGCTAAAGCGCAAAGAACCACAGAGAACTTCTTCATTGCTGCCTCCCCACCCTTATCACTCGTTTTGGCAAGCGGTGTTGCCAGAGAAAAACGCACGCGCGGACGCGAAAATCGCGACGACGGTAGAACCTTCTTTGAAGATGCTATTTGCAGATTGTGCCCCTATTCAGAACTACGTTGGCCCAGTTAGTACAAAAGCATTAGTTGCATTCGGTCCCAGCAGTTCGCCTTCCCAACGGTCAACGGCTGTAGATCATTGATAGTGTTGAGAAATACAACTCTGATTCGCGAATCGGGTATGACATTTGGAAGTTCACACATCGGACGATATGAAAAAAAATAATTCTCCGGATTCGTTCTTGGCCGCTAGAAATCTGCAAAATCTGTGTAAACTATTGATTCTATTAAAACGACCGCATCGCGGTTCCCTGTGGAAGAGTGGCGGATAACCCACCCGCCACCGGCAGAGACGGCCCTAAACCCGGCCAAAATCTGGGCTCAAACCCTGCATCTTTTAAGTTTCATGAGGTTTGATACCGTGACCGAAACGCTAAGTCTCCCGCTTGCCGCCTGATACGGCGGCTTGTTACCCTACGTTAAATGTCTGTTACGCGCGCGCAGAGTTTCGAAAGAGAGCGGTGCCTGGGGCAAATTGACAAGCTGGTCAACAGCCAGGTGCTTCACGGGTCGGAATCCCTCTGCAAATTACTGCGATATTTGGCCGAGCACGCGCTCGATCATCCCGGATCGTCGCTGAAGGAGTACCAGATCGCGACCGAGGTCTTCGGCCGCCCGCACGATTTTGATCCCCAGCATGACTCAACCATCCGGGTTCAGGCCGGACGCCTTCGCCTGAAATTGGCGGAGTACTACAGCACCGAGGGCGCGGAAGACAACCTGGTGGTCGAAGTGCCGAAGGGCACCTACGTGGTCTCATTCCACCAGCGGGCCGCCGGGCCAGTGAAGGTGCGCTCCTCGAGCGTCCGCGACCTCGAGACCGACGTAAGCGAAAAAACGGGGCCTCGCCAGTGGCCCATGGTGCCGGTGATTTTGTCCGTGCTGCTGGCCGCAGCCATAGCCGCAATTGCGCTGCTTCTGGTAAATGGGAACACCGCCAGACGGCAGGCGGGGCAGGGAAGTGAACCAGCCCCAGCCGCGTTTTCCGCGTTCTGGAAGGGATTTGTTGTCGGACCGGAAGAACCCTGGGTGATTTTCAGCAACGGCGCTTTCGTGGGTCGGCCGGAAACCGGCATGCGCTACTTCGATTCTGCCCGCGATTCCCGCGAAGCCATCCTGGACCACTACACCGGAGTAGGAGAAGTGCTGGGCGTGCATGCTCTCGACCGCACGTTTGGTTTACTGCACCGGCAAATTCGGGTCAAGCGCGGGAGTTTGCTTTCACTCGACGATGTGAAGAACAACGACATGATCTTCGTCGGTTCGCCGGCGGAGAACCTGACCCTGCGCGAAATTCCCAGCACGCAGGATTTTGTGTTTCGCCGCCTCGACTCCGGCCCGCGCAAAGGCGACTTGTCGATCACAAATGTCCATCCTCAGGCGGGAGAGGCGGAGTACTGGGTGGGCAGCCCTTCCAACGCCGTCTTGAGCGAAGATTATTCGGTCATTGCGCTGGTGCGGGGATTGAATCCTGCCAAGTCGGTCCTGATTCTTGCCGGCACCACCACCATCGGCACGCAAGCGGCCGTCGAATATGTGTGTCAGCAGAATTCGCTCGAGGAATTATTGCGACGCCTCCCGGTTGAGGACACGGGAGAATTGAAGCCGTTTGAAGCGGTGCTGCGAGTCAAGGTGACGCGCGGTGTTCCGGTGGAGTCGGAGATCGTGGCATTGCGCAGCGGAAAGCCCTAGCCCTTCCCAGGCCCGCGCAGAGGCCGAGGTTTTCCGGCAAGGTGCGAATCCCTTATCGGCGGTCAGGGAAGCTGCGGCTTCAATTGCGGATCAAGTTCGGCTGCGCGTTGGAATTCCTCCCGCGCCTCCTGGGTTTGACCCTTCCTCTGCAACGCCTCCGCTAGATGAAAATGGGCAGGAGCGTAGGTCGGGACCAGGCCGATGGCGGCGCGAAACTGGGAGATGGCGCCTTCCAGATCTCCCAGGCTGAGCAGCCTTTTTCCGGAGTTGGTATCGAACGTCGCGGCCTGCAGGTTGGTTTTGTCCCTGCTGATCTGCGCCCCCAGAAGGCGTTCTCTGGCGGCTCCCTCCTCGTCACCCAACTCGCGCAGAATGGTGGAGAGAGTGGTATGCGCCCCGGCAAAATCAGGCTGCAGGCGGATGGCTTCGCGTAAGGATGCCGCCGCTTCCGTCAATTTGCCTTGCTGCTTCAGCACCGTGCCAAGCGTATAGTGCGCCTCAGCGTAATCAGGTTTCGACTGGATGGCGGCGCGCAGCTCGCTGGCGGCCTGATCGAACTGGCCCTGTTGCCAGAAAGTTACGCCCAGAGTGTAGTGAACGTCAGGTTGAGTGGGATCAAGCTCGGCCGCTTTCTTTAGTTCGACGATCGCGTCCGCCAGCTGATCTTTCAATTTCAGGGCCAGGCCAAGATCGTAGTGCAGCGTCGCATCCTGCGGCGTGGCTTTCAAAGCACTTTGAAATTGTGCGATGGCGGCGTCGAAATCGGTCTTTTGCAGGTACGCCGTGCCCAGGTTGGTGCGGTAGCCGGTGTCCGTGGGGCGAAGGCGAAGCGCCGCTTCGAACTCGGGAATGGAACTGGTTGCGTCGCCGCTCTGGATCAGCGCCAGGCCCAGATTGTTGTGCGCGTCGGGATCATCCGGGCGCAGTTGCACCAGTTGGCGGAATGCCCGAACCGCTCCTTCGGCATCTCCTGACCTCTGCAGCATCTTTCCGAGTTGGGTCTGGGCCTCGATGAATCCCGGGTCTAGCTTGACCGCGGCCTGCAGTTCCTCAACGGCCTTGGCCGGCTGCCCCGTGTCTTCCAGCACGCGTCCCAGATAGAAATGGGCCTGCGCGTTTTGCGGGGAGCTTTGAACCGCACGCTGCAGCAGACTGAGAGCTTCGTCCATCTGCTTCTGCTGCCAGCGCACCACCCCGAGATGCAACGCGGCTTGGGCGAACTCCGGCTGCAGGCGCAGAGCCTCGGAAAACTGTTTAGCCGCGTCGTCCGGCTGTGAACTCTGGGCCAGCACGGAACCCAGTTCGTCACGCAGGTCCGCCCGTTGTGGTTGCAGCTCGACCGCCTTTTTCAATTCAGTGGCGGCCGTCGCCGGGTCGGAGCGAAAGCTGGCGATGCGTCCCAGGGTCCGGTGCGCCTCCGCGTCGTTAGGAGCCAGACGCAGCGCGGTTCGGGCTTCGGACTCCGCTTGCGCCAGTGATCCGTTTTTCACCAGTGCATTGGCGAGGTTGATATGCGCCGCTGCCAAATCGGGATTCAGGCGCAGTGCGGTCCGGAACTGGGAAATGGATTCCGCGTTCTGTCCCTGCGCATAGAGTGCCCAGCCCAACAGGTTGTGCGCCTCGGCGCTGCTGGGTTCGAGTTTGACCACCTCTTCGAAGGCAGCGCGGGCCTTGACCAGGTCACCAGCCTGCACCGCCGCTACTCCCTGGCGGTAAAGCGAATCCGCCTGTCGCGAAGCAGGTTGTTTCTGGGCGAGAACGGGAAGTGCGAAGCTGACCAGACATGCCACGAGCGCCGTCAACCATCGCGGGTTTGACGCAATCAGTGTGCGCCCGTGGTTCCGGATTGCTGGATGAAATGATTCGAGGCCCACTAAGAAATACTACTATGCCCCGGCGGGCAGGCTGAGTTCGCCGGTCGAATGGGCATTGTTCCATCGGTTCCCGCACGCGAGGTGTTATTAGCGTATTCTAGTCAGTATGTACACCGCCGATGTGCTGAGAAACGTTGTCGCCCTGCGAAGTGAAATCGCGAACATCCGTGATATGAACGACCGCTATGCCGCACAAGAGGCTCCGGCTCCAATGGCCTCCCGTGCCAATAAGGAGCGCCGCTCGCGGCTTCAGGAAATAGTCCGGGAGTTGGCCGTCATGGCCAAGGAACAACACCCCTGAAGGGGAGTGTTTCGCGAAGTCAAGGTCTCCTGAAGACGCGGAGTCATCCTGACGGACCTCAGTCCCGAAGGATCTGGCGCGGAGCCACCCCATCGCTCGCCCGCCGCAGATGCACCACACGCCATCTGCTTGGCAAGCTCAGCATGACGCCTCCGCAGATTGCGTAGTGGCTCAGTTTGAAATTTCTCCTTACCTACAGGCGTCATCCTGAACGGCCTTCCGGCCGTGAAGGATCCGGCGTGGAGCAGATACACCCTTTACCCCTGCGTTGCTGCCGATGCACGCCGGACCCTTCGGGAGTGAAGTCCCTCAGGATGACGCCGCCGGAAAGGGACGGTGTCGAATCGAGCCACTACCATAGATTGGCCTAGCTTGACCCTCCCATTCCCGCGCCCTAGTATTCAAGCTGGGCCATGACCTCAGTTTTTTCGCCGCAGCCTCGTATGCTCCCCGCCGCTGCAAGACTGGCGCTTCTCCTCGTCTTGGTGACAGCGTCGGTCGCCGAAACCGGAAAGACCCCGCCCATCGCCAACTTTGTGGACACCGCAGAAAAGGCCGGCCTGACTATGACCCAGGTCTTCGGCGGGAAAGATACGAAGAAATACATCATCGAGACCACCGGAACCGGTGTGGCCATTTTCGACTACGACAACGACGGCTGGCCGGACATTTTTCTGGTGAACGGCACCACCCTCGAAGGATTTCCGGCCGGAACGGCGCCGACCAATCACCTGTATCGCAACCAGCACGACGGGACCTTCACCGACGTGACCGCCAAGGCCGGTCTGACCGCGAACGGCTGGGGTCAGGGCGTCTGCGTGGGCGACTACGATAACGACGGGTGGGAAGACCTCTACGTAACCTACTACGGAAAGAACCGGCTCTATCACAATCAGAGCGGAGTGTTCGCGGAAGTAGCGGAGCAGGCCGGCGTTGCCGGAAGCGGAAAAGCCTGGGGGACGGGATGCGCTTTCGTTGATTACGATCGCGACGGGCGGCTCGATCTGATGGTCGCGAACTACGTGGACTTCGACCTGTCCACGGCCCCCGCGCCGGGCGAGAGAGCGTCGTGTGTGTGGAAAGGTGTTCCGGTAATGTGCGGGCCGCGCGGCTTGCCCGGCGCGAAAAATATTCTTTACCACAATGAGGGCAACGGCAAATTTGAAGATGCAACCGCGAAAGCGAAAATCGATCAGACCAGCGGCCACTATGCTTTCAGCGTCTCCACTTTCGACTTCGACGATGATGGCTGGCCCGACATCTACGTCGCCTGCGACAGCACGCCCAGCATTCTTTACCACAACAATCGCGATGGAACTTTCAGCGATGTCGCGGTGGTGGCCGGCGCCGCCTACAACGAGGACGGTCGCGAACAGGCGGGCATGGGATCAACCATTGCCGATTACGACGGCGACGGCCGGCTGGATATTTTCAAAACCAATTTTTCCGACGACACTTCGACCCTCTATCGCAACAACGGCAATGGCACCTTCGATGATGTGACCTTCGCCGCCGGCCTCGGTCTCTACACCCGCTATCTGGGCTGGGGAACCATGTTTCTGGATTTCGATAACGATAGCTGGCCCGACCTGCTGCTGGTGAATGGACACGTCTATCCCGAAGTCGATAAACAGAACCTGGGCAGCAGTTACGAGGAGCCGCGCATCCTGTATCACAACAACGGCAACAAGACGTTCACCGATATTTCGGCTGACGCCGGAGCGGGCATCACCTCGGTCCACGCCGGGCGCGGGTTGGCCGTTGGCGATCTGTGGAACGACGGCCGAATTTCAGCCGTGATCAGCAACATGAACGCAACTCCAAGTCTCCTGGTAAACCAGGTGCGCTCGCCCAATCACTGGATCGGAATCAGGACCGTGGGCACGAAATCCAACCGCGACGGAATTGGCGCGCGCGTCACGGTGAAGATAGGAGCGCGACTGCTGGTTGATGAAGTCCGCAGCGGTTCAAGTTACGATTCTAACAACGACATGCGCATCCACTTCGGACTGGGAGCAGCTACCAAAGTCGATTGGATCCAGATTCGCTGGCCGAGCGGGCTTACCGAGCGCTTCGATAACAACATCTCGGTGGATGCGATTCATGCTCTGAAAGAAGGGTCGGGTGTGGAGATGAAATCGGCGAAGGGGAGCTAAAATCGCATCCGCCAGCCGCCCCTTTGCGTCCTTTGCGGTCAAAAGCTTTAACCGCAAAGGTCGCAAAGAAAACCCGCAAAGGACGCAAAGAACCCCGAAGTCAGAGACTTGAGCGCGCGGTAAGAGTCACAGCCGGACGGACCGGGTTCAGTTTCCCGCGCATATGTTCGCCCTGCTCACGGGTGAACCTCAGATTACCCCTCGACAGGAGGTTCACCTCTTCCCCTTGCCAACGTGCTCGCATGATTCCCGCGCGGGAATGGGAGTTTGAACCCAGCAAGAGATGTCCCAGTTCATGGGCCATCACACTTCCCAGAAGCTCCGAAAGGCCGACGTTCCAATCGGCGTGCAATTTCGTCGCTCGGTCGTAAAAAATATCGCTGTAGCAGCCGGTGCCTTCGGCGGAAAGGAAGGCTACTCCGAAGACTTCACCGGCTGAGCTCGCAGATCGCGGTGCGATTCGCACCGCAAGGCGGGTTGGCCACTCGAAGCTGACACAGTCGAAAGTGGACCGCGTAGGGGCGGGTGCCCCCACCCGCCCGGCGGGGCGAAGCCCGGCAGTGTTTGGTTGTTTCTCTGCTCCAAACTCCCTCTGCCCTGCGCTTCCCGAAAAATCTGGCGAGCTGCGCTCGCCCGCCCGGACGAGGGCGTCCGGGCCTACGTGGGTTTGGGAGGTTGGACAGTTTTTCCAGACGACATCCACTCCGGCTCCGTCGAAAATCCTGGCAGCTCTCTGTTCCGCTTCGATCAGCACTGTCGCTGAAACTTCAGCGTCGTCATAGACAGAGACAACCACCTGTGGTCGTTCGTCTGTATAGGCTTCCGGCCAAGCAGGGAACGTAAGCCCCAGCAGGAACGTAACAAACAGCAGGCATGCTTTTGAAAACTGGAGCACCGGCGACCACCTCCGCGGCGCCGATCTTCAGGGCCAGCGCAGGGTGCCTCAAGGCTTTGCCGGTCACCCGAAACCTATTTGTCGGTAACCTGTTAAGCGCTTGCGCGTCAAATGCTTAGGCGCATGGGTGACGCGAAAAGAAATGGACGCTTCGACTGAAACTTCGTAGGCTCGGAGAAGGCATAGTGACCGTAATGACCAGCAACGGAACGCGGATGATCCAGTTTGGAGTCTTCGAAGTCGATCTGCGGGCGGGAGAACTGCGGCGTAACGGCTCGAGAATCAAGCTGCAGGAACAGCCCTTGCAGATTCTTACCTTCTTGCTCGAACGACCCGGAGAAGTGGTCTCACGCGAAGAGCTGCGAAGCCGTTTGTGGCCCGCGGACACCTTTGTCGACTTCGACCACAGCCTCAACGCCGCCGTCCGCCGCCTGCGGGACGCGCTTGGCGACAGCGCCGAGAACCCGCGTTTTGTAGAGACCGTGGCCCGGCGGGGATACCGCTTTCTGGCGCCGGTCAACGGAATGCCGCCGGCTGTCGACGATGAGCTGCCGCTTCATCCACCCCGCACCGTCCGGACCTGGTGGATCGCCTTAGCGGCGGTTGTCCTTCTTTTGGCAGGACTGAGTGTGGGATTGTTTTTGGGCCGGCGCGGATCGCGGTCTGCTCCCGCCTCCCCTCCCATCGTGGAGCACCGCCTGACTGCCAATCCCAGCGAATATCCCATCAGCAGCGCTGCCCTTTCATACGATGGCAAATACCTGGCATTTTCCGACGACACCGGATCTTACTTGCGCCAGGTTGATACCGGTGAAACTCATCCCCTGGTTTTGCCGGGAGGATTCAAGGCGAAGCCGGTCAGCTGGTTTCCCGATGGATCGCATATTCTGGCCACCTCCCTTGCGGGATCGTCACAGGAGCCGGGTTTGTGGCAGCTTTCCGCCCTGGGGGGAAGCCCGCGCAAACTGGCCGACCAGGGCCTGGAAGCGGCGGTCTCGCCAGACGGTTCGCAGATCGCGTTTCTGAAAGGAACCTCAGAGAGCCAGGAACTGTGGGTGATGGGAGCGGACGGAGAGCAGCCCCGAAAACTCGCCGGCCAGACCGGGGATCTATTCCGTTCCCCGGCTTGGTCCCGGGATGGCAAGCGGATCGCATTTCTGCGGGGCATGTATCGGGCTGGAACCTACGGCATACAGCCTCAGATTGAAATTCTCGATTTGGCCACCAACCAGCGAGTGGTGGTCTCGTCGGAGGCGCGGCTGGGGCCGGCGTTGGCTTGGGTGGGAGATCGCGTGGTCTATGTGCTGAACGAAGCCTCCCCCAGCCAGAATGACTCCAACCTATGGTCGCAGCAAATCGATTCGCGCTCCGGAAAGCCCCTGGGCACTGCTACGCGGATTACGTCCAGTGCCGGCGCCATCCAATACCTCAGCGGCTCCGCCAACGGGAAGCGCCTGGCCTACCTGAAAGAGGGCTGGCAGCCGGATGTCTACGTCGCCCGGCTGGAAGGGAATGGAACCAGGCTGAGCACGCCGCGGCGCCTCACTCTGGACGAGAGGCAGGACTTGCCTTGGTCTTGGACGCCCGACAGCAAGCAGGTGCTCTTCGGTTCGGACCGTGATGGATCGTTCCACATTTTCCGGCAAGCGCCCGACCAGACCACTCCTGAGTTGCTTGTGGGCGGCAACGAGCAATCGATGCTGCCGCGCCTGACGCCAGACGGAAGGAACCTTGTATATCTGCAATACCGTCAGGCCTTCGATTCGTCGAACGGCGTTCGCATGATGCGGATTCCGGTCGCCGGCGGCCCGCCCCGGCTGTTAATGGAAGTGCATGGGCTGACCAACGAACAATGCGCCCGCCAACCCGCCAGTCTCTGCCTTTATAGCGTTGCCGGCGACAGGCGCCTGACCTTTACTAGCTTCGATCCCATGCAAGGTACGGGGCAGGAGGTAGCACACATTGATGACGACCTGCCCTACGCCTATAACTGGAGCCTTTCGCCGGATGGCTCGACCCTGGCCGTTGCTAAATCAAACAAGCTCGACATCATAGTGCAGCCGGTAATTCGTTTGCTGACCGTGAAGGACGGCAAAGAACGACGCATCGCGCTGAAAGAGTGGTCTTCAATTAACGCGCTCGATTGGGCAGCGGACGGAAAAGCTCTGTGGGTCAGCGCCTCCACCACTACCGGCACCAATGCGCTGCTGAGTGTAGACCTGCAGGGCCGGGCCCGGCCGGTGTGGGAGCAGACCAAGATGGCCGTGGGTTGGGCGATTCCTTCGCCGGATGGACGCTATCTGGCGATGTGGCAAGCCAGTGGCAACGCCAATGTCTGGATGGTGGAGAACTTCTAACCACAAACCAGCCGTGTCACCCTGCGCGAGTTGGGATCGTCCGCTGGGCGGACGATCCCGAGGAGTCGAAGGGCCTCTATCGGATGAGGGCACGCGTGCCCCGCGCGCGCACTCGCGAGATCAGTCACAGTGTGCACCGGTGCGGCGTCATCCTGAGGGACTTCAGTCCCGAAGTATCTGACGTGCACGACGATACTGCCGGGAAAACGCGGATCCGCGCACGCGAGAACCTTCGCTGCGATCAGGATGACGCCCTACTTTGATTTGGCAGGCGCCCCGGCAGGGAACTGCATGGTGCGCACAATCCCTTCGCCTTCCTTCACAAAAACGACTTGATTGACTTTGACGTCTTTCAAAGTATCCACCTGCCCGCTGGGCCAGCGAATTTCGAGCAACTGGACTTTATCGGCCTTGCCCAGGCCAAAGTGAATTCGCAGGTCATTTTGCGAGAAATACCCGCCACCACTCCGGACTTCATCGATCTGGGAGTGCGGCTTGTTTTCGCCCGCCGCCTGAGTCACGCAGTGCAAGCGCGCGCCGATCCCGGTGCGGTTTGATTTGGTGCCAATGGTTCGCACCTTGATCCAGTTGTTGCCGGGGGCCAAATCGCAGCGCAGGAGCTGCGGATAATCGTTTACCGGATTTACCACGAGATCAAGGTCGCCGTCGTTGTCGAAGTCTCCGAAGGCGCATCCCCGCGACGCCACCGCCACTGAGATTCCCGGGCCTGCCTCCATCGACACGTCTTCAAACCTGCCGTTGCGCAGGTTGCGATAGAGCAGTTTGCGTTGCGGATAGCCGGCCTCGGTCTTAAGTTGCTCGACTTCGGGATAGACGTGGCCATTACAGATCAGGATGTCGGGCCAGCCGTCGTTGTCCATGTCAAAAAATCCGCAGCCCCATCCCAGATACTGGGTATGCGCGCCCAGGCCGGCGGCAAAAGTGGTGTCCTCGAAATTGCCGTCGCCCAGATTGTGATAGAGCGAAGGCGTGTCGCCGGCGAAGTTGGTTTTTACGATATCCAAATTGCCGTCCATATCGTAATCGGCCGCCGAGACTCCCATGCCGGCCTGCGGTTTGCCGTCCGGACTCAGCGCGCAGCCGGCTTCCATGGCGATGTCCACAAACTTCCCATTCTTTTTGTTCTGGTAGAGAGCGCTGGCCGTGGAATCGTTGGCCACGTAGATATCGGGCCAGCCGTCGTTATCGAAATCCGCCGTCAATACTCCCAGGCCGAAGGTCCCGTTGGCCTGCAGAATTCCGGAGGATTCGGACACATCCGTGAATGTTCCGTCTCCATTGTTGTGGTAAAGAATGTTTTTCCCGCCCTTGAGCCCGGGCGGCCCACACGCCACCATCACGCTCTTGTAGAGACAAGGGCCGGACTCCGGCACCGGCGCCGTCGCCAGATCGAGGTCGATGTAGTTGGCGACGAAGAGATCGAGTTTGCCGTCGCGGTCGTAGTCCACAAAGGCGCAGCCCGTATTCCAGCGCTTGCCAGTCCCGGCGACTCCCGCCTTTTCGCTCACATCGGAAAACGTGCCATCGCCGTTGTTGTGATAAAGAACGTTCTTGCCGAAGTAGGTGACGAAGAGGTCCTCGAAGCCGTCATTGTCATAATCGCCAATGCAGACGCCCTGTCCCCAGCCGGAGTGCGCCACTCCGGCTTTCGCGGTGACGTCGGTAAAAGTGCCGTCTCGATTGTTCCTGAACAAGTGGGAAGCAGGTTCCTGTCCGGCAGGGAAGCCTTCCAGACGCCAGCCGTTGACCAGAAAAATATCCAGCCAGCCATCGTTGTCGTAATCGTAAAAGGCAACGCCGCACCCCGTGGTCTCCAGAAGATATTTGTTCTTGTGCTCGCCGCCGTAGATGGTTTTGGCGTTGAGTCCGGACTCGCGGGCCACGTCGATAAAGCTTAATCCCAGGCCAGTGGCGGGTTTTACCGGCTCTTCCGCAGCGGAGAAGAAGGCGCTGGGCCGGCGCGGACGCGCCAGCGCCAAAACACTGTCGAGGGACAACACCAGCGCCGACTTGCTCAGGGACTGGAGAAACGTACGGCGCGAAGAAGACAAAAGTGCGGTACCTTCCCGGAGTTGTCTCGTGCTAGAATTCGCCCCTACTCTATTCAGTGCATCGCTACTTTGCAAGTTCAGGCATGGACGCAAATTCTACGCATCGAGCTTTGTGCGAGTGTGCTCGTCCGTTTTTATATATGATACGCGCAACCCTCTGCTGGCTCCGTGAAATGTCCTCGCGGTTGATCGTCGCTGCCGCCTTGTTCATGGGTTTGACGCTTTCTGCCAATGCGGTTGAGCCGTCGCCTTCTCTTGAACTCTCGCGCCCGGTTCGTCCCTGGGAGTTTCTTTCGTCTGTAGGCGAGCGCGCCGGACTCCTCGGCAACGAGGCGGGAAACTTTGAAGCCTGGGTTTATCCCCTGAAAATTCTGCGCGACTTCCACCTGCGGTTTCTGGTGGATGGCCACGTGGTTCCCGCAGAGGCACTGGCGCGCACTCTCACGGTGCGGCCGGAGTCGTGCACGATTCTTTACGCCGGCGATACCTTCTCGGTGCGGGAAACCTTTTTCGTTCCGGTGCATGAGTCCGGAGCGGTGATCATCGTCGAGGTTGAGACTGCCGATCCGCTGGACGTGCAGGTTGAGTTCGAGCGGGATTTCCAGCTGGAATGGCCGGCTGCGCTGGGCGGGACCTACTCTTATTGGGACGCAAAGCTGAACGCCTTTTACTTCGGCGAGGAGCAGAAGAAGTTTTCCGCCTTTGTGGGTTCTCCGACCGCCCGCGAAATTCACGAAGAATATGACACCAACTATTCCAGCGCGAAGGAAAGCTCGTTTCACCTCGGCGCCGTGCGCAAGGGTAAAGAAACCAAGGTTATTGTTATTGCGGGCTCAGTCCAGGGGCAAGCCCAAGCGGAAGCGGCCTACCATCACCTCGAAAGCAACTATGCAGCGCTGCTGAAAGAGTCCGCCGACTATTACCGCGCCTACCTGGATAACACGGTGAGGGTCGATCTGCCCGATCATCAGTTGGAGCAGTCTTACGACTGGGCCCGGGTCAGCGTGCTGCAGGGGTTGGTGAACAATCCCTACCTGGGCACGGGCTTGATCGCCGGGTATCGCACCTCGGGCGGCAGCCAACGCCCGGGCTTCGCCTGGTTCTTCGGCCGCGATGCGCTGTGGACTTCTTTGGCACTGGACGCAGAGGGCGATTTCGGCACGACGCGCACGGCGTTGGATTTTCTGAGCAAATACCAGCGCCCCGATGGCAAAGTCCCGCACGAAATTTCCCAGGGCGCAAATTTCGTTCCCTGGTTCACTGACTATCCCTACCCATACGCTTCCGCCGATGCGACGCCGCTCTACATCATCACTATGAACGATTACGTGGTGGCGAGCGGCGACGCGGCGTTTGCCCAGCAGAAATGGGACAGCCTGTGGAAGGCGTATCAATTCCTGCTTTCTACTTATGATGCGCAGGGGCTGCCGCGGAATTTTGGCATCGGCCACGGCTGGGTGGAGGGCGGCCCGCTGCTGCCAGTCCATACCGAGCTTTACCAGAGCGCGCTGGGGGCGGAGGCTTTGCGGGCGCTCGCCAGC
>JBARIF010000019.1:0-11713 GCA_049799615.1 Terriglobales bacterium | reverse complement strand
GCGTCATCCTGAGGGACTTCAGTCCCGAAGGATCTGGCGTGCATTCGCAACAACGCAGGGGTAAAGGGTGTATCTGCTTCACGCCAGATCCTTCACGGCCTGAAGGCCGTTCAGGATGACGCCTGTGGGTAAGGAGAAATGTCAAACTGAGCCACTACCCATCTGCCGGCTGACTTGGCTCCCGCGCAGCGTCCCTTTACACTGGAAGGGTGAAGATCGCGCTGGGACAGATCAATCCTACGGTTGGAGATTTTTCCGGCAACGCCGCCAGGATGATCGACTTTGCGGGCCGGGCTCGAACGGCAGGCGCCGGCCTGATTCTGTTTCCCGAATTGTCCGTCTGCGGCTACCCGCCACGCGATCTGGTGGAGCGGCCTTCATTTGTGGCCCGCAATCGCGAGACCGCTGAGCGCATCGCCGGCGAGACCCGCGGCATCGCCGTAATTTGCGGCTTGGCCACCCCGGCGCACGCTGAAACTGGCAAGTCAGTGATGAATTCTGCCGCCTTGCTGCAGGACGGGGCCATCGCCTTCCTTCAGTCGAAGATGCTGCTGCCCACCTACGACGTCTTCGACGAGATGCGCAACTTCGCCCCCGCCCGCAGTCAGGCGCTATTTCCTTTCTGCGGCAAGCAAATGGCGCTCACCATTTGCGAGGATGCCTGGAACGACAAGCACTTCTGGAACAAGCGTCTTTACACCGTCGATCCGGTGGAGGCGCTGGTTCAGGCCGGCGGCAACTTCGTGCTCAACATCTCCGCTTCGCCGTTTTGGCTGGGCAAGCGCGAACTGCGCCGCGAAATGCTGGCCACCATCGCCCGGCAGGACAAAGTGCCGGTAGTCATGGTCAACCAGGTTGGAGGCAACGACAGCCTGGTATTTGACGGCTCCAGCCTGGTGCTGAATTCCGCCGGAGAAGTGATCGCGCAAGGCAAGTCGTTCGAGGAAGATTTGATCTATTTCGATTCCGACAAACTGACGGGAGAAATGCATCCGCAGATGCCGGGGGAAGAAGCCAGCGCCTACGCCGCTCTCGTACTGGGCACGCGCGACTACGTTCGCAAGTGCGGTTTTGAGCGCGTGATCATCGGGTTAAGCGGAGGCATCGACTCAGCTCTCACCGCTTGCATTGCCGCCGAGGCGCTGGGCCCTGAAAACGTGATCGGCGTGGGCATGCCCGGACCCTATTCCTCGTCGGGCTCGATTGACGATGCACGGTCGCTGGCCGGCAACCTCGGCATTCGCTTTGAGTTGCTCTGCATTACCGAAATTTTCGAGAGCTACCGCAAAACGCTGCACAAGGTTTTCACCGGGTGCAAGGAAGATACGACGGAAGAAAACATACAGGCCCGCACTCGGGGAGCGCTGCTCATGGCCCTGTCCAACAAGTTCGGAGCCATCGTTCTCAGCACCGGCAACAAGAGCGAACTGGGAGTGGGATACTGCACCCTGTACGGTGACATGGTGGGCGGTCTGGCGGTGATTTCAGATGTGCCCAAGACGCTGGTGTATCGCCTGAGCCGGTACATTAATTCCCGCCGCCCCGTAATTCCGCAGGCGACGCTCGAGAAACCGCCGTCGGCCGAGCTGCGTCCGGACCAGAAGGACATTGATTCGCTGCCTCCGTACGACGTTCTGGATGCCATCCTCGAAGACTACGTCGAGGACCTGCACACCGCAGAGCAGATCGCGGCCGATCACAAGTTCGATGTGGCATTGGTGCAGAGGGTCATTCGCATGGTGGATGGTGCGGAATACAAGCGCCAGCAGGCCGCTCCCGGACTCAAAATTTCTTCCAAGGCCTTCGGCTCCGGCCGTCGCTTTCCCATCGCCGCCAGGATGAGCGGATGACGATGGTCCTGACTGATGGAAACCCGCGCTTTCGAAAGGAACTCATGCGCCGTTCGCTGCTTTGCTGCCTGTTCATCGTCCTCATGCTTTCGCTTGCCGTCGCGCAAGAGAAGCCGTCCGCCAAATCCAAGGATGCGCTTCCTCCGGTTCCCACCTTCAGCACCCGGCTTCCTTCCGAGGAAACCGTAAACGCTTTTATGAAGCAGATGTTTGGCTATGATCCGGCGGTATCGTGGAAGATCGCCGCCATCCGTCCGTCGCAGGCCGAAGGACTCAGCGAAGTGCTGGTCGTGCTGAGCAATGCCCAGGGCCAGCAGAACAGCCGCCTCTACGTCACCGAAGATGGTCAGCATGCCGTAATCGGCGACATCATCCCATTTGGACCGCATCCCTTTACGGCCGCCCGGGAGGCGCTCAGCAAGGGGATCAACGGCCCCTCCCGGGGCCCGGCAGATGCTCCCGTGACCCTGGTTGAGTTCAGCGACCTACAGTGCCCGCATTGCAAGGAAGCCCAGCCCACCATCGACAAGCTCATGGCGGAAGAAAAAAATGCCCGCCTTGTGTTCCAGAATTTCCCCTTGCCCGCGCACGACTGGGCCGCCAAGGCCGCCGCGTACGGAGACTGCATTGGACGCAGTTCGCCCGAGGTGTTCTGGAAATTTGTGGAGAGCGTCTATGCCGCGCAAAGCGACATTACTGCCGCCACTGCCGATGAAAAGCTGACCGCCTTGGCCGAACAGGCTGGCGGCAAGGGAGCGGACATCGCCGCCTGCGCCGCCAAGCCCGAAACCGTGGGCCGGGTGCAGCGCTCCGTCGCTCTGGGTGCGGCGCTCGAGGTTACCGGAACGCCGACCCTGTTCATCAACGGCAGAAAGATCAGCAACGTGGCCGGATTGCCTTACGAGGTGCTCAAGGGTCTTACTGAATTCGCCGCTAAGGAAGGGAAGTAAGGTGATGGAGGACGGGTGTCTCGCCCGTCGGGCGGGGCGGGGACGCCCGTCCTCCACCCTTCCACTTACTTTTGCAGCCAGACTTCGGCATTCTGGGTTTGTTCGTGACTGACCACTCGCGGCGTGATCACGATCAGCAATTCGTCTTCGCTCGATTGCTTGCTGTTGCTGGTCATTACCTGATTCAGACCCGGCAACGCGCCCAGCCCAGGAATTCCATTCAGGCTGCGTTGTTCGGAATTTGTGACTGCCCCGGCCACCACCGCCGGTTCTCCATTCATCAACGAGATGCTTCCCTTGTACTCCCGGTTTGAAATTACTGGCACGCCGTTAATCGACTGCCCCGACAATGCACGAAACTGTACTTCCAGGTCGAGGCTGACGTCAGAGTTGCCGTTCACTCGCGGCTTGGCTTTGACGCTCAGCCCAATGTCCTCGTAGTTGAATGACGGAAAAGGGCTTTGAAACGAGTTGTTCCGTATTACGGACGAAATCGCCGGAGTATTAAAGACCGGAGCGAAACTGGCGTTGAGAATGGGAAACCTCACGCCCACGCGGAACGTTGCATCGGCGCCCTGGGCCACTCGCAGAGTCGCATGCTCCAGCGTTTTTACCGTGCTCTCGTTCAGCGACAGCTGCGCCCCCGCCGTTCCCAGGCTCAGTCCCGTGAGCGTGAGGCCGTTTCCAAACGTGGCCAGCGGCTGGCTGAACACGGAACTCTGCTGGTTTTGAAGCTGGGCCAGCAGGCCGGAAAGGGCCGTCGAGTTGGCCTGGTTGATGCCGCCGCCGGAGATGAGCTGGTTGATCAAGTCCTGGATGTTTTGTCCGGCCAGGGCCGCCAGCGCTCCCGCCGGAATATTGAACAGCTGGAAGTTGTTGGGAATTTGCAATCCCATGTTGCGGGTGAGGCTGTTAGTGATCTCGTACACATGCACGTCGAGCATGACCTGAGGGCGCGAGTCTCCCAGTCCTTCGATAATTCGGGTGGCGGCGTCCAGCATCTTGCGTGGCGCCCGGACCACGATGCTGCTGGCGCCGGGCTGCGGAGTCACCAGGCGTATTTCGAAAAGATTGCGCAGCAGATTTACGATGTCATTCAGTTCCTGCGGAGAGGTGACGCCCGGGAGATAGAAAGTGCGCAACGCCATGCGATCAAACTGGCGGTGGTTTTGCACCGACTCCGCCGCCAGCAGAATTTGTTTGTTGTCGAGCGGCGTCCAGAAGGTGTGGGTCATCTGGCAGGCCGCGGCCATGGCGGTGTAGAAGTTCGCCCGGCCGATGTCGAAACGGACCGGGCGCGAGACCACGGACTCGTCAAAGGTAGCGGTCACGCCGAAGGCCGATGCCACCTGGGTAAGCAGGCCGCGGCCATCGCCACGATAGTGGAAGTCGGCCTTGGCCGGATCGGGCACCACCCGAATTTCGTCGGTAGCGGCCATCACCTGCGGCGCGACTGAGGTTTTCGGCGCCCATTCCCCCATCGCGTCCTTCAAACGCTGCTGGGCAAACTCATTTTGCGGATCCAGATGCAGCGCGGTGCGGAACTCGGCCAGCGCCTCTATCTGGCGGCCCTTGCGCATTTCGTCATTGCCTCGCTCCAGATGATCAAAGACCAGTTGCTGCCGGGTCAATTCCCGTGCGGTCACAAATTCAACGTCTTTGGGATCCAGACGCGCCGCGGTCTCGAACTCATCGAAGGCTTCGTCCTGCCGCTTTTCCCGCTGCAGTTTCAGCCCCTTGGCAAAGGCCGTGCTGGCTTCTTTCAATTCTTTCCTGGATGGATTACAGGAGACCGCCCCGGGCGAACCTTCGGGACAAGGCAAGAGAGGTGCTGTGGTGGGTTGGTCGCTGGCAGAGGCGGCCATTGCTACCGTCAGCAGTAGAAATATCAGCCGAACAAACATCCCCCCGCGCATGTCCCGATTGTAACCGGGAACCGGGGCACGACCGAGGGTTTCGCGAAGGGCAGTGTACCTTCGTGTATTACTGTCAATGTGGGCGCGAGCGTCCCGCTCGTGCTGGTGGCCTGGTGGTGGGTCTGTGGTTTTTCTTCACGTCGTTTGTCGCCGCTGTCCCCTACAACCCAGGGGGTCATCCTGAGGGACTTCAGTCCCGAAGAGCCTGCCCTGAGCGAAGTCGAGGGGATCTGGCCTGCACAGCGCCCGCACTTGCCCGAGCCGCGCACTTGCTTCACGCCAGATGCTTCGCAAGCTCAGCATGACGCCTTGGATCGTGAGCCAAACCTGAACGTGAGACAGTGTCCGCCCGTTGGTCATCTTGGAAAGTTAAGTCTTTTGGGGTATAAAAGTTAGTTGCGACAGCACGCTGCATTTTTCCTCCCCGTGCGGCCTCAACCAGGGTTCAAAATTTCGAGCGAGGGAACATGCCCAGCCTGACCGCCACGCACGCCCCCCGGGGCCTGGAAGGAATAGTCGCTACCAATTCCAGCATCTGTTACATCGACGGAGAGCAGGGCGTCCTCGCCTACCGCGGCATTGATATTCACCAACTTGCCGACCACTCCAATTTCGAAGAGACCTGCTACCTGTTGTGGTATGGCAAGCTGCCCACGCAGAATGAACTGAAGGAATTCCGGCGGCAACTGGCGCAGGAGCGCAAGCTGGACCCCGCTATTATCGAGTTGTTGCGCAACGCCCCCAGGCAGACACAGCCCATGGACGTGCTGCGCACTGCGGTTTCAGCCCTTTCTTTTTACGATTCCGAGGACAAGAAGAACGATCACGACGCCAATCTGCACAAAGCCTTCCGTCTGACTTCGCAGATCGCGATGATCGTGGCGGCTTATGATCGCGTGCGTAAGGGCAAGAAAGCAGTTGAGCCGGACCTGTCGCTCTCGCATGCCGCCAATTTTCTGCTGCTGCTGAATGGCACCAAGCCCTCGGAGACGGCAGAGCGGGCCCTGGATATGGCCCTCATCCTGCACGCCGACCATGAGCTTAACGCTTCCACCTTTGCGGCCCGGGTAGTGGCAGCGACGTTGTCGGACATGCATTCCGCGGTGACCGCGGCCATCGGCGCGCTCAAAGGACCTTTACACGGAGGCGCCAACGAGGCCGTCTTCCACATCCTGCAAGCCATCGACAAGGCGAAAGTTGACCCCGTCGATTACGTCAAGAACATGCTGGCGCAGAAGAAGAAAGTTCCGGGCTTCGGCCATCGCGTCTATCACACCGAGGATCCGCGGGCCACGCATCTGCGCAAGATGTCCGCCGACCTGGGCAAGAGCAGCGGCCAGAGTAAATGGTTTGAGATGTCGCACAAGATCGAAGAATTCGTAAAGGCCGAGAAAAAGCTCAACGCCAACGTGGACTTCTACTCTGCCTCCACTTACCAGACGCTGGGGATTGACGTGGATCTGTTTACCCCGGTATTCGCTGTCTCGCGAATCAGCGGCTGGGCTGCCCACGTCATCGAGCAACTCGACGACAACCGCCTGATCCGTCCCCGGGCGGATTACGTTGGGCCGGCGTATCCGCAGCGCTATGTGCCGATAGAACAGCGCTAGGAATCAGCCTCTAGTTGGAACTCTGTTTTCTTGCGAGGCGTCATGCTGAGCTTACGAAGCATCTGGCGTGCAGTGCACCTGCGGATGGCAGGCGATTCCGTGCCCCGCGCCAGATCCCTTCGACTTCGCTCAGGGCCGGCTCTTCGGGACTGAAGTCCCTCAGGATGACTCAACGGTCGAAAATTAATCAGGTTGGCCTTGCCAGCACCTACTCACCTGTCTGCATCTTCATATACGGCGTAAAATGCTAGATAACCCATGCGCCGCGTCTATCTCGACAATAACGCCACCACGCCCGTCCTGCCCGAGGTCTTTGCGGCCATGCAGGCCTACTTCGGGGAGCGCTTCGGGAACGCATCGTCCATCCATCACCATGGACAGGAGACGCGGGCGGCGGTGGAGCGCGCGCGCGAGTTGGTAGCCGCTCTGCTGGGATGCCAAGCTTCGGAAATCGTGTTCACCAGTGGCGGCACCGAAGGCGACAATCTCGCAATTTTCGGCCTCACCCAGCCCGGACAGCATGTCATCAGCTCAACCATCGAGCATCATGCGGTGTTGAACTCATGTAAGCATCTGGAAGCGTCAGGGTGCGAAGTTACCTATGTTCCGGTGAACGGTCGGGGACAGGTCGATCCCGACGAAGTGCGCCGAGCTCTGCGGCCGAATACCCAACTCATCACTATCATGATGGCCAACAACGAAACCGGCGTGCTGCAGCCGGTGGAGGAGATCGGCAAGGTCGCCGCCGAAGCTGACGTTTACTTCCACACCGACGCGGTGCAGGCGGCAGGGAAGACTGCCATCGATGTGAAGCGCATTGGGTGCGACCTGCTTTCCATCTCCGGCCACAAGATGAACGCTCCGCAAGGTGTGGGAGCGCTCTACGTACGCAAGGGAACCACGCTGCGTCCAATGCTCTTCGGCGGGAGCCACGAGCGTTCGCGGCGGGCGGGCACGGAGAATGTGCCAGGCATCGTGGCTCTGGGAAGAGCTGCGGAACTTGCGAGCGAAGCTTTTGCCTGCGGCGATCTTGAGCGGATGTCGCACATGCGCGACCGTCTGGAGCAGACCATCCTGAGCGAAGTCGAGTCCATCGGAGTGAACGGCGAGGGTGCGCCGCGCGTACCTAATACCAGCAGCATCCATTTCGATTGCATTGAAGGAGAAGCGCTGGTGATCGCTCTCGACCTGAAAGGCCTGGCGGTCTCAACCGGGGCCGCTTGCTCTTCCGGCGCGATCGAGCCCTCGCATGTCCTGACCGCGATGGGCATGTCGCCCGAGAGGGCGCGAGGCAGCCTGCGTTTCAGCCTGGGCAAGCAGAACACGCCGGAAGACATTGAATTTGCCTTGAGCCTGATTTCACCAACCGTAGCCCGGCTGCGAGAGCTCTCGCCGGTTTACAATAAAACAGCTGCTAGCTACTAGCTTCTGGCTCGTCGACTTTGTTTGGCTAGAAGCCAGGGGCCAGCAGCTAGCAGCTGATCCACGAACACCTGCGGTTTCCAATGTCCTCAACCAGAACCATCGCCGTCGCTATGTCGGGAGGAGTTGACTCTTCTACCGTTGCGGCCATGCTACGCGCCGAAGGCCATAACGTGGTCGGGTTGACCATGCAGCTCTGGAACCAGCGCCGCCTGGCCGGCCACGAGGGCATGCCCGAGGCAGTGCAGGGACGCTGCTGCTCGCTGGACGATGTTTACGACGCGCGCCGCGTCGCCGAGACCATCGGCATTCCATACTACGTGGTCAATCACGAGGAGCGTTTTGAGCGCGATGTGGTGCGGCCATTCGTCGAGCAGTACCTTTCGGGACGCACTCCGATCCCCTGCAGTTTGTGCAACAATCACTTGAAGTTTGATCAGTTACTGATTGTGGCCCAGCAGATTGGCGCTGACGCGCTGGCCACCGGCCACTACGCCCGGGTTGAATTTGACGAGAAGCTCGGCCGCTGGCTGCTTAAGCGCCCTACTGACCGGACCAAGGACCAGACCTACTTCCTCTTTGGCTTGACCCAGGCCCAGCTCAGCCGAACCCTGTTTCCTCTGGGTGGGATGATGAAGCCTGAGGTGCGCCAACTGGCCCAGCAGCACGGATTGGCGCTGGCGCAAAAGCCGGACTCGCAGGAAATCTGCTTCGTCCCTGGTGGCGACTACAAGAAGTTTCTTGACGCCTATCTGGCGGAGCAGGGCGAGTCCCTGCCCGACACCGCGGGGGAACTGGTCACCACCGACGGCGAAGTCGTAGGCGAGCACGGGGGCATCCACAACTTCACCGTGGGCCAGCGCAAGGGATTGGGCGTCGCCACTGGTTCGCCGCTCTACGTCATCCAGATCAACGGAGATGCCCGCCAGGTGGTGGTCGGCAACCAGGAAGAGCTTTACACGCGCACCTTGCGGGTGCACCGTACCAATCTTATTGCCCTGGAAGAGTTGCGCGTTGCGACGCGAGTCACGGTGAAGATCCGGCATCGCCATGAGGGCGCGCCTGCACTGATTGAAAAGTCCGGTGAGGACGAGATTATGGTCTCATTCGACCAGCCGCAGCGGGCGGTCACACCTGGGCAGGCAGCCGTCTTCTACGATAGTGATGTAGTGTTAGGTGGAGGCTGGATCGCCTAAGACTGAGAACCGGGAACTGGTATCTGGGAGCCGGTTCTTAAACGCGCACTAGATAAACATCTCGTCCTGCGGAACCGAAACGTCGTGCCGGCGGCGCCTTTCACCCCCCAGCAGAAATTCCAGACCTGCCGTCAGACCCTGAATGATGCCGGAGAGCTGGCGCACCGGGGAAACCACGGTGCGATGGACCACGTCGCTGGTCTCTTCGATTCGGTCCATGGTGCGATTGAGCAACTCGTCGGCGCGAATCACCTGCAGCCGGGTACGGTCCACGATGTCGGTGACGGTGGCGTCCAGCCGCTCGACCTGGCCGCGAACCACGGTGCTGGTTTCACTGACGTTGCTCGCGATGGTGTCAAATTTCGGCCGCCACTCCACCAGCATGGACTGCGCCGTATCCACCGTGGGCATAACCTTGGTTTTCACTTCGGTGGCGAGAGCTTCCATGCGGGAAGTGCTCTTTTTCACGGCCACAAAAAGCGCCACCAGGATGCCCGCCTGGATGACTACGGCCGCCGCCGTTACACCCACAAAGATCGGTAGATAGTCCATAGAAGTTTCCGCGTTACTGCGCCGCCCGATTCAGCGCGGCGGAGAGGCGCAAAATTAGAGGTTCTTCGATGCGCCGCCGTCGGCTGCGGTGGCCTCGTGATAAGCCTGACGCCCTGCTTCATAAGCCGACTTAAACTGTTCTTTCTGCTGCTTCGCAACCTCGCGTCCCTTGTCCACCAGGTCGGAGGCTTGCTCCCGCGCCTTGCGGGCGCGCTGGGAGACGAACTCCCGGCCCTCATCCGCTTTAGAGCGCAGGGTCTCGCGCATCTCGCTGCCAGATCGCGGCGCATACAGTACTCCCACCGCTGCACCCACACCAAGTCCCGCGAGAAACCACAGGATGCTGTTGCTATCGTCTGCCATGATCAAACCTCCATGCAACCAGTTGCATACACATCAGATCGTAGCACCCGTAGTGGGGAAATACAATTCGCCCTTGCAACCACTTGTCGCCGCCGCGCCGAAGCGAGACAATGTTCCCGCAGCAGCAAGGAGGGAGCGCCTTGAAGTACCGGCAACACGGCTACCAGGATCGCGGCCAGGAAACCCGGAAGAAAGAGTCAACCGAGAGGCCGGTCAAGAAAGATACATTTGGTCCGCGGCCGATCCAGATGCCGGGCACGCGCGCCGTCTCCCGTTGTTCGCAGTGCGGTTCGCTTCTGCAGTCGCTCAGCGATCCCGTCGGCCAGTGTCCCAAGTGCGGCTTCGAGCTGCACTCCTGCAAGCAGTGTACCTACTTCGATCCTTCCAGCCGCTTCGAGTGCACCCAACCTGTTCCGGAACGCATCCCACGCAAGGACCAGCGTAACGATTGCACCTTCTACTCCATGCGCGTGATGGTGGAGAAGGAGACCTCCACGCCCGTTGCCCAGCGTCCCAACGACGCTCGCCAGGCGTTCGAGAATCTATTCAAGAAGTAGGGTTGATGCCGGAAGCGCAGCCTGCTACAGATTCTGCTTCGTCCACTGGTCGATCTGCACCAGAGCCTGATTCAGGTTCTCCAGCGAATTGGCGACGCTGAAGCGCAAATAGCCTTCCCCGAAATCTCCGAAGGACGTCCCCGACAGGCAAGCCACGCCGGCCTGTTCGAGCAGGGCATCGGCCAGCTTCTTCGAACTCCAGCCCGTCTTTGTGATATTAGGGAAGGCGTAAAACGCGCCCTTCGGCAGCCGGCAGGAGAAGCCCTTGATCCGGTTCAGGCCAGCCACAAAAACGTCTCGCCGCTGCTGAAACTGGGAACGCATTCGCTCCACCGAAGACTGCTCGCCGCGGACAGCCTCGACTCCGGCTATCTGGGTAAAGCTGGCGGTACAAGAGGTCGAATTGGTCATGAGCCGCGCGATGTGGGTGGCCAGGTCTGCCCGCATGACTCCGTAGCCCAAACGCCATCCCGTCATGGCGTAGGTTTTTGAAAACCCGTCGAGCAAGATGGTGCGCTCCTGAAAACCAGGCTCCGACATGATCGAGTAATGCTCGCCTTCGAACAGCAGCCGGCTGTAGATCTCATCCGAAAGCACCATGATATTGCGATCGCCGATGACCTCGGCAATGTCATGGACATCCTGTTTGCTTAGTACCCCGCCGGTGGGGTTTTGCGGCGAATTCAGGATGATGAGCCGGGTGCGATCGCTGATCAGCGAGGCCAGTTCGTCCACGTCAAAACCAAAATCTTTTTCCTCCCGCAGGCGGATGGGTACGGGGCGCGCCCCGGCATAGTGAATCATCGACTCGTAAATCGGGAAGCCGGGATTGGGAAATATGACTTCGTCGCCAGCTTCAGCCAACGCCAGCAGACTGAAAAAGATAATCGGCTTGCCCCCGGGCACCACCACGACTTCGTCACTCGAGACCTGCACTCCGCGCGAACGGCTGACCTCCTCCGCTATGGCCTGGCGCAACTCGGGCAGACCGGCGGAAGGACCGTAGTGAGTCCAGCCCTGGCGCAGAGCACCGATTCCGGCTTCAACTACGTTGGCCGGCGTATTGAAGTCGGGCTCGCCAATTTCCAGGTGGATGATTTTCTTGCCCAGGCGCTCCAGCGCCCGCGCCTTGTTCAGGACTTCAAAGGCAGTCTCAGTGCCGAGCCGCGACATGCGCTCAGCCAAGCGAAGTTCGTACTGCGTAGCCTTTTCCATAGCGAAGCAAAACAAACTATTATATCCCGCCGAGGCGTGCGACCCCCTCGATCATGTGGCGCGGGCGCCCTCGCCCGCGAGG
>JBARIF010000018.1:0-6171 GCA_049799615.1 Terriglobales bacterium | reverse complement strand
CCCACACCCTGAGTAGGATCAGAAAAAATGCTCTGGATCTGGCTCAGCGAATTGAACTGGGTCTCGGAGTTCCCCTGCTGCTGCGTTTCTTCATAGATTCTCAGTTGCAGCAGCTGATCGCGAACGCTCTGAAATTGCTCCAGAGTCACTCCACCGCCGAAGGTTATGTTGTTCTCCTGGAAGGTAGGAGCTTCGTTCAGTATGGCAACCTGGCGGCTGTATCCCGGGGTGTTTACGTTGGCGATGTTGTTGGTGGTGACGTTCAATGCTCCCTGGTTCGCCTCCAGGGCCTGGACTGCGATGGAGAGTGATGTGTTCAGTCCGGGCATGGGATCAGACCTCGCACGACCAGCCGCTGGCGGAAGCCGGTTCCGACTCCGAGGGAAAATGTTGCCGGTAGGTCTGGCAGAGCGCGGCGCGCAGTCGCGTGGTTCGCAGGGCTTTTTGCAGCAACGAGGAATACACCTTGGTCAGGTTAACCAGTTCCCTGAAGTCTGAAGGAGAGACTCTTACCGAAAGCTCGTGGCCGGAGGGTTTCCCGCGAAACCAGCTTTGTAATTTTTCGGCCAAGCCCTCCTGGGCTGTGGTGGAAGTCTCAAGTGCGGCTACGTCATTCGACGCCAAGGCCGCAATCGCGCGCTGGAATTGAATGCACAATTCCCGTATATCGGCCACACCGGCAGATGGGTCGTCCTGCTCGTGCTCGTCGATGCTGTCGATGGCCAAGAAAAACTCACCTTATTACTGTGGTCGAGAAGCCTCTAGCGCTGGTTCTGCTCCAGAATCGCGTGTGCAATCTTGTCCGCTTCAACTCGGTAATCGCCATTCTGGATGGACTGCCGCAGAGCTTCAACTTTGTCCTGCCGGATGGGTGGCGCGTTCAGGGCCTGGGCTGCGAGCGCGGAGACGCTCAACGCGTCCGTGGACAGGCTGGCCTTGTCCTCGACATTGGGTGTGCTCGCGGCCTTGCTGCTGGCCTTCTTCGCTTTGTCGTCGCGTTCCAGTCCTTGAAACCGGATGTTAGTAAGGTCGATCCTCATCTGTGGTCTCCTGCGATACCGCGCAACATCTTTATCGGCAGTTCCAGAAAAAACTTTAGTCCAATGATCACTTTGTCACCTTTGGCGTAATCAGGGGCTTTATCGAAATGGGAGCGGACTTTAAGTCCTTTGTTTCCACTGCATTAACCGCCGCCTTATGAGCGGCCTGGGCCTCCAGGTGCTTGGCCACCATGGCTGCAATGCCCAGCCCGCCATGGCCTCCGGTGAGCGCGCTGCCCACGGCCTGCATCGCAATCGCATGAAACTGGTCGCGTCCTGGGTCGGCGTCGGGGTCTTCATCCGATCCGGGAACCGAGGCGAAAGACTGTTCGGCCTGCTCCAGCCAGTGCGAAAGCAGCACCGCCTCAAACTCGCGGGCCGACTTCTGAATCTTGGCCGAGTTGCCGGAATCTGTATTCTTCAGGTTTTCCAGTTTTTCTGCCGCCTGTGTGCCGCGAAGGTCCGAGAGGCTGATGGCGGGCGTGATCAGGCTGGTTGAACTCATAAGACCTCCAGTTCGGCCTGCAGTCCACCTGCCGCTTTGATGGCCTGGAGAATGCCAACGATATCGCGTGCTGTTGCGCCCATGGTCTGCAATCCGTTGATGAGGTCTTCGACGCTGGCGCCTTCCTCGAGACGAATCGTTTTGGCCGTGGTTTCTTTCGCTTGCACATCCTGATCGGGCACGACCACGGTTTGGCCGCCCTTCGAAAGCGGTTCGGGCTGCGACACCGAGAATTTGGTGGATACCTCCACGCTCAGGCCACCGTGCAGGACCGATACCGCGGAGAGCTTCACGTCCCCACCCATCACGATGGTGCCGGTGCGTTCGTTGACCACAACTTTGGCCGGAGGATGGACGCTGATGGAAAGATTCTGAATTTGCGAGATCAAATCTGGAACCGACGAGATTCCCGAACTGCTGATGTTCACATTGATCTGCCGGCTGTCCACCGCGGTTGAAATCGCCTTGTTGAACTGGTGATTAATGACGCTTGCGATTTCACGCGCCGAGGTGAAATCGGCATCCCTGAGCACGAACGAAACCGTGCTGAGACGATTCAGATCAACCGCTGTGTCCCGCTCCACGGTTCCACCGTTGGGAATCCGTCCCACGGTCGGATGGTTGAGTTGCTTGCTGTTGCTCGATCCCCCCGCCGAATATCCTCCCAGCGTGAGTGGGCCCTGCGCCTCGGCGTAAACCTGGCCATCCGGCCCGCGCAATGGCGCCAGGAGCAGCACTCCACCTTCGAGGCTTTTGGCATCGCCGATGGAGGAGACGGTCACGTCGAGCGCCATGCCCGGCCGGGCAAATGGAGGAAGGGAAGCGGTCACGAACACAGCCGCAACATTTTTGACGATGACTGCGCTGGCCGGAATCTGCACGCCCATGCGCTGCATCACATTGGCCAGCGTCTGAGTAGTGAACAGGGTCTGTTGCCTGTCTCCGGTGCCATTCAGTCCGACGACCAGGCTGTAACCCACCAGCGGATTGTCACGCACGCCGGCGACCGTAGTGATATCGCGCACCAGCACGGTCTGCGCCCCGGTTACGGCAACTGAAAGCTGCGCCGAGATCAGCACGCAAACCAGCCCCACGAATTTTAGAAACCAATGACCCATAAGAGTGCTCGAATCAGAGGATTGGGTGGCCGGGTTGCGTCCGACACCACTCCCTTGCCCTTGAGCTCCACTTCAAGATTTGAAAGGACCGTCGAAAAAGCACTGTTGTCAGGCCGTATGTCTCCCGGACGCAACACGCCGCGCACCAGCATGGTTTCCTTCTGATTGTTGATCGTCACCAGGCGCTCGGCCTCGACCACGAGGTTGCCGTTCGGCAAAACCGCAATCACCTGTCCGGCGAGATTCGTGTTCATGGTGGTGCTGGCGTCGGTCGAACCCGCGCCCTTCAACTTGGTGGATGATTGCGCGGTGAGCAGGTTGGACAATGCACTGGTGGGCTTGATGTAACCCGCTAATCCCGAAATTCCTGAGGTCGTATTGAAATCGCGCTGTGTGCCGACGTTTCCCGTGGCCTGGGCAGTCGTGCGCTGCACCACGACGATCGTCACTACATCGTTCAGCCGGCTGGCCTTGTAGTCCGCCTGCAAATTGGTCAGTGAGCCGTTCGAGGTCCAAAGGCTGCCCAGCGTGACATCGGCGGGTGGGGACGTAGTCTGTTGCTGCATGCGGGCCACATAGTCCGCTCGAGCCTTCTGCGGATCGTGGGTAATCTTGACCTTGGAGAACACGCTGCCTGTGACGAAACTCGACAAGGCCAGGATCGCGCAAGCCAGTCGTGCTGCTCTATTTGTGAGGCTCGTTCGCATAAGATTGCCTTACTCCGTGAACGCCGACGTCACTACGCCGCGTCCGGTCACGCGGGCCACGTATCTCTTCTTTGTATCTTTGCTGATCACTCTTACCTGTTGTCCACGCCCGCCGTTCTGCAGGCACAACACCGGCAGGGTCATGTGAATGTACTCGCCCTCCAGCATCAGGACCACAGTCCTTCCGCTGCGAACCAACAGGTTTGCCGCCCGCTGTTCAGGCTGTGCCGGCTGTCTGTCTGTTTGACCAGGCCGCGACGTCGATCCGTCCCCCAGGTGCCCCCAATGCACCAAAACGTAGAAAGGAAGACAGGTGTTGGGATGTTCACAGCGCAGCAGCACCTTGTCGGAATCCGCGTCCAGCATATCGACGCTGAGCACCTTCAGTGGCGGATTGGGTTCAGCAGCGGTCATGCCGGACAGTTCCTCCATCTGGTTCGGCAGGATCGAGACGCCGGAAGAATGAAGAGCGCGCAGGATGCATTCGCGGCTGATCGGCGTTCGTGGATTGTCCTCAGCCCGCACGGATGTGCCCGCCCCCGCCAGCAGCAGCACGGTGACCATCGCGAAAGCTCTAGCCAGTCTTGAAGTCATTTCTTCTTTCGTTACCGCGTAAGGCTGTTCAGGTCCTGGAACATTTCGTCCGCGGCTTTTACCACCCGCGAGTTGGACTCGTAGGAGCGCTGCGAGAGAATCATTTCCACGAATTCCTGCACCACGTCCACATTCGATTGCTCCAGAAACCCCTGCTGTAAGGAGCCAAGCCCCTCGGTCCCGCCGGGAGTGCCGACAATGGGATCTCCGGAAGCAGTGGTGGCCAGCATCAGGTTGTTGCCTACGCTGTTCAACCCACCGGGGTTCGGAAACAACGCCAGCTGAATATTCCCCACCTGCGTGGCCTGCGTCTGGCCGGGTTGCGTGACCGAAACCGTGCCGTCTGCGCCGATGGTGACGGAAAGAGCATCGGGCGGCAGCGTGATCGCCGGTTCAAGCGGATTTCCGTCGGCCGTCACGATATTTCCCTGCTGATCGAGATGGAACGTCCCGGAGCGCGTGTAGGCGATTTCGCCGTCCGGCATGCGCACCTGAAAAAATCCCTGGCCTTGTATCGCGAGATCCAGAGGGTTGCCGGTCTGATTGAAGTCTCCCTGAAGCTGAAGGACTTCAGAAGCCCCCGGCTTGGTGCCCAGGCCGACCTGCAACCCCGCGGCGTTGGTGGTCTGCTGCGTTGAGGCGGAGCCCGGCATCACCATGTTCTGGTACAGCAGGTCGGTGAATTGCACCCGCCGCCGGCGAAATCCAGCCGTGCTGGTGTTGGCCAGATTGTTGGCGACGTTATCGAGATTCAACTGCTGCGCGTTCATGCCGCTGGCGGCGGTGTACAGTGCGCGGAACATAGAGCTCCTTTACGGGTTGACCCGCGGTAAATCTTCAGTTGCGATGCGATTGAATTCCGAATGAAACATTCCGAGCGCCCGTTGCATCATTTCCGCATAGCGCTGCACGGCGACCAGTTCGACCGCGCCTGCTACGGGGTTCACGTTTGAGCTTTCGAGGGATCCCTGTGTTACCGTGGATTGTTTTGCCGGCGCTTCGCTTTTCGCGGGAGCGCTGTAGTAGGTCTTGCCGATGCTCTCGAGCGCCGTGCCCGGAGGAAATTCCACCAGCTTGATTTTTCCCGCGACCGCGCCGCTCACCGAAATCGTGCCATCCGCACTCACGGTGACCGGACCGCCCACGATGCGGATGGGCCCCTGTTCGCCCATGACCGGATCCCCTTGTGCGGTGGTCAACTGTCCCTTGGCCGAAACCTGAAAGTTTCCGTTGCGGGTGAATGCCAGGCCAGTGGCGGTCTTTACTTCAAAAAAACCGGTTCCCTGGACGGCAAAATCCAGGTCGTTCCCCGTGTGCTCCAGATTGCCCTGGGTCAGGTCCATCTGGCTGCCGCCGGAGATTCCAAAATCGTTGACCGCCCGGTTCAGGCTCGAACCCGGATGCCCGGATGCCGCCGCCAGAAATGACCGGAAGATGTTTTCCTGCGCCCGATATCCCGGGGTGCTGGTGTTCGCGAGGTTGTTGGCCACCAGGTCAAGCGCCTGACTGCGCGCCATCAACGCCGCACACGCCGCGTAGAATCCGCTGTCCATAGGAGGTCTCGCTAACAGGAAAGCACGGCAATGTCCATTGATTGCCGGCCGCACTGGCTGGTAACTCGTTGAAAATTGGTTGAATGCTCAGGGCTGGATGAGAGTTGGATGAGTATCTGAGAGTCGAACTCGAAGACCGGAACCTGGCGGGCGGGTGCTTTCTAACCGGCCACTATTATTCACGCTCAGTTGGTCTTCAGCCAGAACCTGCTTTGCCTGAGGGATTCACGGAGCCGTTCGATTCCGATTTCCACGATGCACTGGTCGAGACTCAATTCGTCCGCATCCGGGGTGTCGGTATCGTGCGCCAACTGGAGAACATGGACCCTCAAGCCGCTGTTCTGGCTGACAATGTCCGCGACCGCGCTGAGCGTCACTACCCGCTCGCCCAGCAGTAGTTCCAGACGGAGCAGGTCTTCCGCGCTGACGGTCGCAGGTCCGGGGATTTGTCTAGGGATCATGCCTTGGCCCAATCCATACATCGGCCAAAGCGGGCTTGAACTTTACGTCCGGACGCAGAAGTATGTTGAAAAAGGTTGGCCAGGCCGCAAAAATCGGGTGAGGGACGCCTGGGCCCGACCGAGCAGAGGGTGCCCCGTCCTCGTCGTTCCGTTTTTTGGAACGACAGGGCGGGGGGACGTTCACTTGCTAAGT
>JBARIF010000017.1:0-3997 GCA_049799615.1 Terriglobales bacterium | reverse complement strand
CACGCCATTCTTCAAAGGCTACCGGCCGCAGTTCTACTTGCGAACGACGGATGTGACGGGAGTGGCGGAGTTGCCGGCGGCGACGGAGATGGTGATGCCGGGTGACAACGTGCAGCTGGTGATCGAGCTGATCACGCCGGTGGCGATGGAAAAGGGCTTGCGCTTTGCCATCCGCGAAGGTGGGCACACGGTGGGCGCGGGCACCATCAGCGAGATTATTCAGTAGCGGACGGAATACTGGGAACTGAATACAAAGAACTGAGAACTGAAAGCTCAGAAACCAGTAATCAGTTATTGGTTCTCAGTTCTCAGATGGTTTGAGCTGGAAGCTAATAGCTAGGAGCTAGAAGCTGCTGTTCAGCGGCTTGCAACATGCCGCCAGTTCTTTTCTCCCGGAGAGCCGGGAGAGCGAAAGAGTGAAACATGGTTGGAAAAGAAAGAATTCGCATCCGGCTGAAGGCTTACGACTACCGCATCCTGGACCAGTCCACGGGTGAGATTGTCGATACGGCGCGGCGCACTGGGGCGCAGATCGCGGGCCCGATTCCATTGCCCACGATGAAAAACAAGTACTGCGTGCTGCGTTCTCCGCACGTGGACAAGAAGTCGCGCGAACAGTTCGAAATTCGCACCCACAAGCGCCTGCTCGATATTCTCGAGCCCACGCAGCAGACAGTGGATGCTCTGATGAAGCTGGATCTGCCTGCCGGCGTGGACGTCGAGATCAAGGCCTTTGGCAAGGAACATAAATAGCTTTCAGCCGTCAGCTCTCAGCGATCAGTTGAAGCCGCGGCGGTGAAATTGTTGGCCCAGTCGTGAACCTGGGCAAGGTGAGCGAGAGACATGGCAAAAGTAACCGGAATTCTGGGTAAAAAAGTCGGGATGACGCAACTCTTCGACGACAAGGGTGACGTGCATCCGGCCACCGTTCTGCAGGCCGGTCCCTGCGTCATTACGCAGCACAAGACCCAGACCCGCGATGGCTACGACGCGGCGCAGATCGGCCTGGTCGAGTTCATGAAGGAATCGCGCCTCACCCAGCCCATGAAGGGACATCTGGGAAAGCACAACTTGCCGCCGGTGAAATTTCTGCGCGAAGTGCCCATTGAAGTTGAAAAGGCGGAAGAAGCCGTCGCCGTGAAAGCCGGAGACCGGGTGCTGGTCGATATTTTTGAAGGCGAGAAGTTTGTGGACATCGTCGGTATCAGCAAGGGGCGCGGGTTTGCGGGCGTGGTCCGGCGGCATCACTTTGCCGGCGGCCCCAAGTCGCACGGCTCGATGTTCCAGATCACCGGATCCATTGGCTCCTCGGCATTTCCCTCGCGCGTGTTCAAAGGCATGCGCATGTCGGGACACATGGGTGTCGATCGCGTGACCCAGCGCAACCTGCGCGTGCTGGGCGTGGATAAAGACGAAAACCTGCTGGTGGTCGAAGGCAGCGTGCCTGGTCCGAATGGGGGATACCTGGTGATTACCAAGGCCAAGAAACCACCCCGCGAGCGTCGCGGGTTTGGCGGCGCGGCCACGGTGGATCCGTTGAAGGCGGCCAAGCGGGCGGCCAAGAAAGCTTAGAGGGTAGTCGTCGGTCTTCAGTCGTTGTTCGACAAGGCAAGGGCCAACGCAACACGGAAAGCATATGGCAACTATCGACATTCACAATCTGAGCGGGGAGAAGGTCGGCACGCTTGACCTCGCCGATGAGATTTTCGGCGCGGTCAATGAAGACCTGCTGTGGGAGGCGGTGAAGCACTACCGCGCCGCCCATCGCGCCGGTACTCACGCCACCAAGAACAAAAAGCTGGTCTCAGGCGCCGGCAAGAAACTGTGGAAGCAGAAGGGCACGGGACGGGCGCGCGTGGGCTCCATCCGCTCGCCGCTGTGGCGGCATGGCGGCACGGTGCATGGGCCGCAACCGCGCTCTTACGACTACGCTTTTCCGCGCAAGAAACTGATGGGGGCTTTGCGCTCCGCCCTGGCCTCGAAGTTAGCTGACGGCAAGTTGATCGTGGTCAACGCCTTTGATGTGAAGGAGCCGAAGAGCAAGCTGTTTCGTCAGGCCCTGGACGCGCTCGAGGTCAAGAGCACGGCCTTGCTGGTCGAAGTGGCCCGGCACGGTAATCTCAACCTGGCACTCAGCTCGCGCAACCTGGATGGGGTCGAACTGGTGAACGGCAACGAGGTTCATCCCTATCATCTATTGCGTTACGATCGCGCGATTTTCTCGCAACCGGCCATCGAGGCCCTGCAGGTTTCGCTCAAAAATTCGATGGCGAAGCGTCAGCGCAAAGACACAAAGAAGGAAGGCGTAAAGAAAACCACCGGCTCTCCGCGGCGCCGGGTGCGTCATGAAAAAGCGGCGGAGGTCGCCTGATGAAATCCGCATATCAGATCATTCGTCGCCCCGTGATCACGGAAAAAGGCCTGGCCATCAAGGAAAACCAGAACACGCTGGTCTTTCAAGTGGCGCCGGCCGCGACCAAGACCGAGATCCGGCAGGCGGTGCAGTCGATTTTCAAGGTGAAGGTGCTTTCCGTGCGCACCGCCACCTATCCCGGAAAAGAGCGCCGCCGGGGGAAGTTTGCCGGCTACCGTCCGGATTGGAAAAAGGCGTATGTACGTTTGAAGACCGGCGAGAAGATGCCGGAGTACGCGCAGAACTTATAGTCGTCAGTCGTCGGTCTTCAGTCGTCAGGAAGGCCGCCGAGACCGAGGTTTTGCGGAAGACTGACGACCGATGACTAAGAGCTGATTTATGCCCATCAAGACATACCGACCGACTACGCAGACGTTGCGCTACCGGACCACGCTGGTCAACGACGATATTACGACCCGGCATCCGCATAAGCCGCTGCTCGAACCCAAGCAGCGTAGCGGCGGGCGCCGCAATAGCGGCGACACCACCATGTGGCATCGCGGCGGCGGCCACAAGCGTAAGCTGCGCCTGATCGATTTCAAGCGCGACAAGAACGGGGTTCCGGCCACCGTGGCCTCGATCGAATACGATCCCAACCGTTCGGCGCGCATCGCGCTGCTCGCCTACGCGGACGGCGAGAAGCGTTACATTTTGCAGCCCGAAGGGCTGAAGCTGGGACAGAAAGTGGTCAGCGGCCCCGAGGCCGACATTCTGGTGGGTAACGCGTTGCCCTTGAAGAATATTCCGCCCGGCACGACCATCCACAACGTTGAGTTGAAGCCGGGCAAGGGCGCGCAGATGGTGCGCTCGGCCGGCGGTGCGGCGCAGTTGGTGGCCAAGGAAGGCGAGTACGCGCTGGTCAAGCTGCCTTCCGGCGAGACCCGTAAAGTTTCGCAGGACTGCATGGCCACGATTGGCCAGGTGGGCAATCTTGACCATGAAAACATCACCATCGGCAAGGCGGGGCGCATGCGCTGGCTGGGGCGGCGTCCAGTAAACCGCGGCGTCACCATGAACCCGGTGGATCATCCCCACGGCGGCGGTGAAGGTAAGACTTCGGGCGGTCGGCATCCGGTAACGCCCTGGGGACAGCCGACGCGCGGCTACAAGACGCGCAACAACAAGCGTACGGATGCCTTCATCGTGAACCGGAGAGGGAAAAAGTAAGGCAGTCGTCGGTCGTCAGTCTTCAGTCGTCGGCAACAGCGGATTCCTCACCGCTAAGGCGGTTCGGAATGCAGGAGCAGGGACTGAGGACGAGGGTTACGAAGGGTTTTAGATTTAGCTAAGAGCTAGGAGCTAACAGCTAGAAGCTGACTTTATGGCACGTTCAACCAAGAAGGGTCCGTTCGTGGATGGCTACCTGCAGGCGCGGGTGGACGGCATGAACTCGCGCAATGAAAAGAAGGTGCTGCGCACCTGGTCGCGGCGTTCGACCATCATCCCGGAAATGGTGGGTCACACCATCGCCGTGCATAACGGCAAGAAATTTATTCCGGTGTACGTCACGGAAAACATGGTCGGCCACAAACTGGGGGAATTCAGCTTCACCCGCCAGTTCAAGGGCCACTCCATGCGGGCGGC
>JBARIF010000016.1:0-5060 GCA_049799615.1 Terriglobales bacterium | reverse complement strand
GATGACAGCGCGTCAGGTCCACCTTGCAGGAAGGCACCATAAAATGCCGGTGGATCAGGTCCGCAATGCGATAGGCCAGATTGGCCGGAAAGTATGGACCGTAGTACGAACTGCCATCCTTCCGCAGCCGCCGCGTGACGTACACCCGGGGAAAACGCTCGCCCAGTGTGAGCTTCACGTAAGGGTAAGTCTTGTCGTCGCGCAGCAGGATGTTGAAGCGCGGCTGCTTCTGCTTGATCAGATGGTTCTCAAGCGCCAGCGCTTCCTTGTTATTGGCTACGACGATGTAATCAACGTCCACCGCCTCCCGCACCAGGGAATCGGTCTTGGCATCCTCCCAGCGCCCTTCGCGGAAGTAGGAAGCAACCCGGCTGCGGAGGTTCTTGGCTTTGCCGACATAAATGACCTCGCCCTCGGCGTTCTTATAGAGATAAACGCCGGCCGAGGCCGGCAAGCTGCGGATTTTGGCCTGAAGGTCCATCTGGCAGATCTGGGATGATCTATTTTAGATGAATGGGATGGTTGCCCGGGTGCCGCTTAGCAGCTGCGCTCCGGGCCCAGCTCTACCCAAGGGCATCCTGGACGGCCTTCAGCCGCGAAGGATTTGGCACGCACGACGAGAACCTTCGCTGGTGTGTTACAATTAGTCCATATGAGTCACACACTAACAATACGTCTTACAGAGGAGTTGCTGGCCTGGCTGAAGGAAGTTTCGCGCCGAACCGGCGTGCCGATCGGGCGGATTATTCGCCAGCAACTGGAAAGCGCCAAGTCGCAAAAGGGAAATCAACAATTTCTGCGGCACGCGGGAAAGATTAACGGACCGGCGGACCTCTCCTCACGCAAAGGATTTTCGCGGCGATGAAGGGAATTGCCGACACTGGATTCATCGTCGCCTTCGGCAATCGTGGAGACAGCCATCACCAGTGGGCCGTGGATCTTGCCAGGACCATTACCGAACCTTTACTCACCTGCGAAGCGGTTCTGGCCGAGGCCGCATTTCATGTGGGATCAAGCGCCTATGTTCTCTCTCTGGTGCAGGATGAGATGCTGCGCATCGCATTTGATTGCGCCCGCAACTTTGACCAACTGTTCGACCTCGCCCGCCGCTACGAAGATCGTAAGCCCGATCTAGCCGACTTGTGTCTGGTTCGTATGAGCGAACTGTACCCCCGCCACGCGGTGATCACGGTGGATGAGAACGATTTCAGAGTCTACCGGCGGAACAAGCGGGAAGTCATACCGACCATCTGTCCCCCACATGCATAAATCTGCACCATATAAAATTTCCCCAGTTCATATATCGCCTTTGCACGAAAGTTGCTGGCCAGTCGCGCTCGGCCCTTTGACGGAGCGAGGTAAGTCTATTATAATGAGCTTCTTAGGGGTAGGCGCCCTCATTTCCACCGTTGGCATCTTCCGTGCTCTTGTACAATGCGAACGCGAGAAAAGCGCACGCCGGCTAACCGCGTGAACAGAATTTAGAATCAAAGAAGTTGAGTCTTGCGAGATGAGTGAGGAAGGAGCCCTCCTACAATGAATCGCACTTCGTTAATCGTTCTACTGGCGACCAGCATGGCGGCTACGGTCGGATGCGCCAGCAAGAACTACGTCCGTCAAGAGACCACGCCGCTGATCAACAAGACCAACGAGCTTGATGATCTGACTGCCAAAAACACCAACGCCATCAAGGATGTGGATGCGCGCGCGCAAGCCGGCATTCAAGAGGTAACGGCCAAGGCCGCTGCCGTTGACCAGAAGGCGCAAGCCGCCGCCACCCAGGCGGGCGAGGCCCAGACCCAGGCCGACAACGCTGTTCATCGCGTCGATTCGCTGCAGAACACCGTGGCCAATTTGGACAACTACCGCGTTGTCACCGAGACCGCCGTGCATTTTGGTTTCGACAAGGACAACCTGACCAAGACTGCCCAGGAAGCTCTCGACCAGCTCGCCACCGACGTGGCCAACGCCAAGGGCTACATCATTACGGTTGAAGGTGGAACGGATTCGGTCGGACCCTCGGACTACAACTATGCACTCAGCGAGCGTCGTGCCGACTCCGTCATTCAGTACCTGGCCTCGAAGCACGGCATCCCGGCGCACAAGATCTATTTGATCGGGCTGGGAAAAGACAAGCCGGTAGATTCGAACAAGACCCGGGATGGACGCGCCAAGAACCGTCGCGTGGATGTCCGCCTCATGACCAACTCGGTGGATGCTGGGACGCCAACGGCTTCCACTCCGCCGTCCATGTAAAACATCCTCCTCTCCGAGGATTCAAGAACTCGAGCTGCTCCACTTCCCCCAGTGGAGCAGCATTTTTTTGGCACGTGTGGCGCGGTCGCCCCCGCCCGTGGCCTTTGATTTTGATCTGAAGGCCTTTGACTTTGATCTGATGGCCCTTCGCGGTCGGCCTCTCGCGGGCCTTGGGGCGCACCACACTTCCCGAGGTCCGAGATACAATAGAGCCATGCGGCGACTGATTTTTCCGCTAGCGGTGTGCCTGAGCGTGATCATCCCCGGTGCAGCCCAGAGCCAGGAAGCTGACAAGGATTCGAATCAAAATCAGCCTCCTCCGCGCTCCGAGCGCAGCCGGGAAGCTGGAGAGAGTTCCAGCCGCGATAGCCGCATCGACCTCAGCCCGCCCAAAAGTGATGCCAAGGACCATCCCAACAGCACTTTTCCTCTGGATGACACGGACGAGAGTGCTTCCGGCGACGTGCGGGAATTTCATCCCTTCGATCCCCATCGCGCCCTGAAAGACATCGAAGTAGGCGACTTTTATTTCAGGAAGAAGAATTATGGCGCGGCGCTCGACCGATACCGCGAAGCCCTGTTCTACAAGCCCAATGACGCAGTCTCGAACTTCCGGATCGCCCAGGCTCTCGACAAGCTCGCCCGTCTCGACGAAGCCGCCGAGCACTATCAGGAGTACTTGAAAATCCTGCCCAACGGCCCCCTGGCGGAAGAAGCGAAGAAAGCGCTCGAGAAAATCAAAAGCGCACCCTCAGGAAAAGCCCAAGCCCGGCAGTAAGTTTTCCCTTGTCATCCTGAGCGGAGTTGGATCGGTTGCTTTGCAGCCGATCCACGGAGTCGAAGGACCCCTATCGCTGGCAGTCAGGCAGGTACGCCCGGATTCTAAAGATCAGCTGACGCACCAACAGATCGTTGATTGCAGCGCCCCTACTTCTCCACCCGAATAAATTCCCCGCTGGAGGCATTGACCGCCACTCGCAGCTTGTAATCATCGCGATTGTTGCCGTAGATCACATGCCAGATCAGTTCATTGGTTGCCTGACTCCAGTCGACGATGTAGAGAATCGGAGTGTCGGGTTCCTTGGCCAGCAGCTTCTCGCCGCCATGTTTCTGGGCCACTTCCAGTGCTTTGTCCGAATCCACCTTGAGGAAGGCGACGTCGAAAATCTGCGTGGAAGTGTTGGTGGGACTATAAGTATCTTCGGTGCCCGGATTGATGCCGCGATCGGAGGAAACCTCTCCTGACCAGGTATAGGCTTTCACGCCGTGCTGCAGGGGAGAACCAAAGGAGGCGCGCCACACCGCCGACTTTCCCTCTTTGCCCTTGGAGTCATCGGTGATCATCGATTCGAGGCGATAGGGCTGAGCATCGCGTGCCCAGCCGCGCGCCGCAATGAAAAGTTTCTGGAAGGCGGCCCGTCCGGTGACGAATTCCGCTGGCTTGGGCTGCGGCTTCTCGACTTGCGCCGGTTTGGGCGCTTCCGACGAACACCCAGCCATCATCAGAAGCGCGAGCATCGCCATCAGCAACTTCTTCATAGCCACCTTCCTGTCATGCATATGAAATTTTGCAACCGGAAATGCCGGAGTTATTCTACTAGACCGAGCACTCCGAGGGGCTATGGATTCGTATCTGGAACGTCTGCAGCAGGCCATCGCTTCCGCCACTCGCGGCATGACTACCGACGAACTGACTCGCCACGCGGAAGGGAAGTGGTGCGCGGCTGAAATACTCGAGCATCTCTACCTGACCTACGCGGGAACCCAAAAAGCTTTTGAGCGCTGCCTGAAAGCCGGAAAGCCGCTGGGAGGAGTGCCCACGTTTAAACAGAAGGTGGCCGTGACCGCGGTCACGGACTTCGGATATTTTCCGAAAGGTCGGAAGTCGCCTGAGCAGGTTCTTCCCCACGGCATGTCTGCGGAAAAAGTTGTTGCCGAGATCGGTCCCCGGATTGCCGCCATGGATGAGGCCATCACGCTATGCGAACAGCGCTATGGCTCGCGCATCAAGATCCTGGACCATCCCATCCTCGGACCTCTGACCGCCCGCCAATGGCGGAAGTTTCACCTCGCCCACGGACGCCATCACGTAAAGCAGATTCGGGAACGGCGGCAAATGAGCCAATAGACCTTCCGGAGTACTGTTCTATGCATTCGATTGCCGTTGACTTGCCGTATGAGGGCACATAGTATCCGCCCCAAAGGTAGGTGGCGTCGTGTTACTGCTAGGCCAAACCATCTCGCACTACCGCATCATCGAGAAGCTGGGCGGCGGCGGGATGGGTGTGGTGTACAAAGCCGAGGACACCTCGCTCGGTCGCTTCGTGGCCCTCAAACTCCTGCCTGATGATGTGGCCGAAGATCCCCAAGCGCTGGAACGATTCCGCCGGGAGGCCCGGGCCGCTTCGGCTCTGAACCATCCCAACATCTGCACCATTTATGAGATTGGAGAGCAGGATGGTACGCGCTTCATCGCCATGGAATACCTGGAAGGCCTGACGCTGAAGCATTGCATCGCGGGCAGGCCCATGGAGATAGAAAACCTCCTGATGTCTGCTATCGAAATCGCGGACGGCCTTGACGCCGCCCACTCCGAAGGAATCGTCCATCGCGACATCAAGCCCGCGAATATCTTCATGACCAAGCGCGGGCACGCCAAGATTCTGGACTTTGGTCTGGCAAAAGTGACCGCGCCCGTCAGCTCCGCCGGCGGGGTCGCCGCCGAAAATATGCAGTCGTCTCCCACGGTTACGGAGGACAATCTCACCAGTCCCGGGGCGGCTTTGGGTACGGTTGCCTACATG
>JBARIF010000015.1:0-6754 GCA_049799615.1 Terriglobales bacterium | reverse complement strand
GTCCGGGCCTACGCAGGCCGCGGCGATAATGTGGTTCGTGGACCGCCCTAGGCTCCGCCCCGCGCGGCCTCCACTGCGCGCAGCACTGCCTGAGCCTTGTTCATGCTCTCCTCAAACTCCCGCGCCGGATCGGAATCCGCCACAATCCCCGCCCCCGCCTGCAGGAACGCTTTCTTCCCCCGCATCAGCATGGTGCGGATCGCAATGCAGGAATCCAGGTTCCCATCAAAATCCGCATACAGCACCGCGCCTCCGTACACCCCGCGCCGCGTCGGCTCCAACTCTTCAATGATTTGCATGGCGCGGACTTTGGGCGCGCCGCTCAGCGTGCCAGCCGGAAAACACGCCGCGAAGGCATCGAGCGCATCCAGGTCGCGGCGCAGCTTGCCTTCGAGCGCCGAAACGATGTGCATTACGTGCGAGTAACGTTCCACGAACATCAGGTCTTTGACCTTTACCGAGCCGTATTCGCTCACTCGTCCCAGATCGTTGCGCCCCAGATCGACCAGCATCACATGCTCGGCGCGTTCCTTCTCATCGTGCAGCATCTGCTCCGCCAGGCGCTGGTCTTCGGCTTCGTCATGTCCTCGCGGATGCGTCCCCGCAATCGGGCGATATTCCAGCTTGCGCCCGCGCACCCGCACCAGCATCTCGGGCGAAGAGCCCAGCACATGCGTGTCCCCCATACGCAGGAAATACAAATAAGGAGAAGGATTCACCCTGCGCAAGGCGCGGTACACATCAAAGGGTTCGACCGACGGGATAAAGTCCAGCCGCTGCGAAAGCACGACCTGAAAGATGTCCCCGGCAGCGATATATTCCTTGGCTCGCTCGACCGAATCGATGAATCGCTGCCGGCTGGTCCCGGCGTGAACTTTCAATCTTCCTTTTGCCGGCCGCCGGCCCTTGTTCCAGTGCGCCGGCCGCAATCCCGCAGCCAGTTTCCTTTCCAGGATGGCAATGTCTTTCGCCGCCCGGTCGTATGCGCGGCGCGGACTCTCGCGCGATACGTCGGCGGTGGCAATGATGTGGATCTGGTGGCGCAGGTGATCGAACGCCAGCAGCCGGTCGAAGAACATCAATATGCAGTCGGGCAGGGAAAAATCGTCTTTGGCATGTTCGCCGATATTTTCCAGTTGCCGCACTGCGTCGTAGGCGAAGTAACCGACCGCGCCCGCTGTAAACGGCGGCAACCCAGGCACGGTCGCGGGACGATGCTGCCGCAGCAATTCTTTGATGACCTGGATCGCGCTGCCCTGGCGCTTCTCTGTGCGCTTGCCGCGCTGCACCGTAATGTCGGCGCCGTGCGCCCGCACCTGCATGTAAGGACGCGCCCCCAGAAAGGTGTAGCGTCCAATCTGTTCGCCGCGCTCCACCGACTCCAGCAGAAACGCATCTGGCTCATCGGCTGCGATGGAGAGGAAGGCGGAGACTGGGGTCAACAAATCGGCCGCTACCGATTTCACCACCGGCACCAGCGTGGCTTCTTTGGCGAGCCGGGAAAATTCCTTGTAATCGGGGCGAAGTGTGGTCTGAGTCATTCTGAGTTTAGTCATTATAGACAAGGCCTCTCAGACCGCTCAGGGGGAGAGCTGTAAAATCAAACTAGAGGTGATGGAGGACGCCCGTCTACCATCGCAAGATCCTAGGAGCACCCGGACTTCTTATGTCTGCAGTCTTCCGCCGTCCGCCCGGCCCTCCGCCTCGATTCCTGATCGGGAACTTACCTCTATTTGATCCCGACCCGCTGGCCATCTATACCCGCTGGGCCCGCGAATTCGGCGACATCTTTTACTACCGCGCCGCCTGGATGGACGTGTATTTCCTCAACCATCCCAGTCTCATCGAGTCGGTCCTGATCGCGCAGTCGCAGAATTTTGCCAAGGACAAAGTCATCCAGAACAGCCGCTGGTTTCTGGGTGAAGGGCTGTTGACCAGCGAAGGTTCGGGATGGCTGCGGCAGAGGCGCTTGTCCCAGCCGGCTTTCCATCGAGAGCGGATGGCGTCGTATGGGCAAACCATGGCCGCCTACACGGAGGAAATGCTGGCCACATGGCAGGACGCCGACGTGCGCGACATCCATCAGGAGATGATGCAGCTCACCATGCGCATCGTGGCCAAGGTGCTTTTCAGTGTGGAGGTGAAAGAGGACACGGAAAGAGTCGCGAAAGCGCTCAACATCCTGATGCGGCACACCTCGGGAGGCCGCATGATTCTGCCTCCCGCGCTGCGCCATGTTCCGGTGCCCGCGATGATGCGAGTCAAACGAGCGGTTCGCGAGCTCGATGAAATTGTGAACCGCATCATTGGTCAGCGCCGGGCCAGCGGGGAGGACACCGGCGACCTGCTCTCGATGCTCATGGCGGCCCGCGACGAAGATGGCAGCGGCATGACCGACCGCCAGTTGCGGGACGAAATCCTTACCTTCCTGCTGGCTGGGCATGAGACCACCGCCGTTTCCCTCTCCTGGACCTGGTATCTGCTCAGCCAGCATCCGGACGCGGAAAAGAAGCTTCATCACGAACTGAGCCAGGTCCTGGGCGGCCGCACGCCGCAACTGGAAGACCTGCCGCGCCTGCCCTACACCGACAAAGTGGTAAAGGAATCCATGCGCCTGTATCCGCCCGCCTGGAGCCTGGCCCGTACGGTGGCCAAAGAGGTCGAGCTGGCAGGCTACCGGCTTCCCGCCGGCGCAAATGTGGTCATGAGCCCGTGGATACTGCACCGCGATCCCCGCTTCTTTAAACAGCCCGAGCAATTCGAGCCGGAGCGCTGGACGGCGGAGGCAGCCCAACGTCTCCCGCGCTTCGCCTACTTCCCCTTTGGCGGCGGACCGCGACTGTGCATCGGAGCCTCCTTTGCCATGATGGAAGCGAGCCTGCTCCTGGCGACGATGGCACAGCGCTTTCGGTTGCGGCTGGTCCCGGGGCATCCCGTAGCCGCGCTGCCCAGCATTACGCTCCGACCTAAACATGGCATGCGAATGTCGCTTACGAACAACTAAGTCGAGAGTAACCAGCGAATGAATTGACGTGGGGGCGCAACCGTTGGAAGATGGCGAGTCAGCTCCAATCTGCCACGGGGGCGTATGCGGATCAAGTTCTGGGGCGTGCGCGGATCCACGCCGACTCCCCAGCCCGACAACCTGCGCTACGGAGGTAACACCTCCTGCGTCGAGGTGCGTTTGGGTGACAGCCTCTACGTCTTCGACTGTGGCACCGGGCTCCGGGCGCTGGGCCAGCAGCTGCAGCGCGACTCCGAAGGCAAAGCGATTCGCGCCCACATCTTCGTCTCTCATTTTCACTGGGACCACATTCAGGGCATCCCTTTCTTCGGCCCGCTTTATGAAAACCCGGAAAACTGCTTTTCTTTCCACTCCTCCAGCCGCACTCGCACCCTGAAGCGGGTGATGGAAGAGCAGATGGCCGCCCCCTACTTCCCCGTCGATATGAGCGAGATGAAGGCTCAGCGCGGCTTCTACAACCTGGAGCAGGGGCGGGTGCCGCTGGACGACGTGATGATCGAAGCCATGTGGCTCAATCATCCCCAGGGCTGCATGGGCTACCGCCTTGAGACCAAAGAAGGAGTGCTGGTCTACGCCACCGACAACGAACCCGGCGATCCGCTGTTCGACAAGAATGTGCGCAAGCTCGCCGCCGGAGCCGACGTCCTCATCTACGACGCGCAGTATCTGCCGGAAGAATACGAGGCCCGCAAGCGCGGCTGGGGCCACAGCCACTGGCGTGAAGCCATCAATGTCGTGATGGAAAGTGGGGCCAAAGAGCTGGTGCTGTTTCACCACGATCCCGACCACGACGATGCCTGCATTGATAGAGTCGTGGAGGAGGCCCGCAACCACTATTCGAAGGTGCGAGCTGCCGCCGAGGGGATGGAGATAAAAATTTAGCGCCCAGACCCCGGCATCTCAGACTGGAGACGGGCGCCGGTCATCACTCTCGGGCGAAACCGTGCTTGGCGCGAAAGGAGTCGAAGTAAACACCAACGACGGCTCCGGTTGCGTTGATGTGGCTGATATTGGTTCCCAACGAATTCGCGGTTTGGGTAGCACCCGGATCGTCAATGGTGACAAAGGACCCGTCCGTATTCCTGACGTACCCATGCATCACAGAATTGGCGTCGGTGTAGATGCCTGCAATGGCTCCGCTCGCATTGATGCCGGTGGCGCTGGAGCCCTGGCTGCCGGACTGAGGCGGATCGAACACGGTGTAGGCGCCGTGGACATCTCGGACGAAGCTGTGGGCGATGCCGGAGTCATAGAGTACGCCGACGACGACACCGCTGTCATTGATATCGGTGGCCTGGGTTCCGGTAGCCGCCTGAACCCCCGCGCCTGGCGCGTCCAGCGTCAGGATCGTTCCATTTGCGGTTCGGACAAAACCGTGCAGGACAAAGTTGCTATCGGTGAAGAAGCCCACAACCGACCCAGATGCATTGATCCGGGAAGGGATCGTTCCCTGAAACGTCGCGCCCATGCTCCCTGGAGCGTCGAAGGTTATGAAAGTACCGTCGTTGGCGCGAACAAACCCGTGGGCGAACTGGTTCGGGTCGAGAAATTCTCCGGTCACCACTCCGCCGTCGTTGATTGCGAGGGCAAGCGTCGCATAACTTCCCGGCGCGTCCAGAGTGGTGAAAGATCCACCCGAGGTACGGGTGTACCCGTGTGAAACAAAGTTCTGGTCGAGGAAGGAGCCCACAATCGTGGCCGATGCGTTGATGCCGCGGCTGTCGGTTCCCTGGCTGTTTGCCGTCCCTGCCCCCGGGGCATCAAAGACGATCAAAGTTCCGGCGGATGTGCGTAACAAGCCGTGCGAGGTGTTGTTGGGGTCGGTATAAAATCCCGCGATGTCGGCGTTGGCATTGATGTCCTGTGCGGTCGTTCCCAGGAAAGTCGTGAATCCGGCACCCGAGGCGTCGATGGCAATGAACTGAGGAGTTGGGGGCGGCAGATTAATCTGGTTCCCGGAACTTCCTCCGCCACATCCCGGGAGGACAAGCGCCAGGGCCCAGATCAGGAGCCGTAACCATGTTCGTTGCGGCTCTGCAGGCAGAACAGAAAAGGATTGCATTGAACCACTCCAACCCGGCGAACTGACCGGCTCGGGATAAAAAATGGCACGAATTCTACCCTCTACCGCCAGCGCCGGTCAAACCATTTTCCTCCGCCATGATCGTGACATTTGCATGCCCGACAAAGCCAAATCGCGGAATGTCTCCGGCGTGACTCCGGTCTTTGGATGGTGGACTTACCCAGTGTAAACAGTCATTCCCCCGTAACTTGCCTCGCCGCCCAGCCCTGCATATACTTTGAACGTTTGCCCGCCTACTCCGGGAAGTATCGCCCGGCGCCGGCCAGCATCTTACTGTCTGACCGCACCAACGGAGACCGTCATGGCTTTGAAGACCATTTCCCTCGAACAGGAAATCAACCCCTGGGAGGCACAAGCCGCCCGTTTCGACTTTGCCGCCCATAAGTTGAACCTGGACGAGGGTTTAATGAAGGTCCTCCGTTACCCCACCCGGGAGATCATCCTGCACATTCCAGTCATGATGGACAATGGCCACCTTGAGGTTTTTACCGGCTTCCGGGTGCAGCACTCCATTGCCCGCGGTCCCGCCAAGGGTGGGCTGCGCTACTCCCCAGACGTCACCCTGGACGAGGTCCGCGCCCTGGCCAGCTGGATGACCTGGAAGTGCGCCGTGGTCAACATCCCTTTCGGTGGCGCCAAAGGTGGAATCATCTGCGATCCTCACAAGATGTCCCAGGGCGAACTGGAGCGCATGACCCGCCGCTACACCGCCGAGTTGGTCGAGTTCATCGGGCCCGAGAAAGATGTGCCCGCGCCCGACGTGAACACTAACGAACAGACCATGGCCTGGATGATGGACACCTACTCCATGCACATGCGCCAGACTGTGACCGCCGTGGTCACCGGCAAGCCCATCAATATCGGCGGTTCGCGCGGCCGCCGCGAGGCCACCGGACGCGGCATCATGATTGTGTGCGACGAGGCGGTCAAGAAGCTCCGGCTCAATCCCGAGACCACGCGCGTCATCGTGCAGGGCTTCGGCAATGTCGGATCGAATGCCGCCCGCCTGATGACCGAAGCCGGCTACAAAGTGATTGGAATCGTGGAAGTGGACGGCGGCCTGGTCAACCGCGACGGAATCGATGTAGAGGCGCTGTGGGAGTTCCGGCAGCGCAACGGCACCATCCACGGCTTTCCTGGCGCCGTTGCCGAGGACCCGGCCGAGTTGCTGGTTTCGGACTGCGAGATTCTTATTCCGGCCGCCACCGAAAACCAGATTACCAGCCGCAATGCTGATCGGATCAAGTGCAAGATCCTGGCCGAAGGCGCCAATGGCCCGACCACCGCGACCGCCGACGATATTCTGGCCGACAAACGCGTCTTCGTGATTCCCGACATTCTGTGCAACGCCGGCGGCGTCACCACCTCTTACTTCGAGTGGGTGCAGGACCGCCAGGGATACTTCTGGAAGGAATCGGTGGTCAACGAGCAGCTCGAGCACATCATGAAGGGCGCCTTTGAGGATGTGGTCCGCTTCTCCGAGACCCATGGGGTCAACAATCGCATCGCGGCCTATATGCTGGCCATCGATCGCGTGGCCTACACCATCCGTCAACGCGGAATCTACGCCTGACCTGGGGTGTGGGGCGGGCGCCCCCGCCCGCCGTTTTTGAAGTTGACTCTGGTTTGTCGATCCCGCCTGGCAG
>JBARIF010000014.1:0-29358 GCA_049799615.1 Terriglobales bacterium | reverse complement strand
TGGGTCTGGGCGAGAGGCCGGTGACGGTGCCTCTCATGCAGGCCTGCGCCGCGGTGGGACAGAGTCTCCTGATGCACACCTACGAACAGCTTTTTTTCGGCAAGAAAGTCGTGGCCCAGCTCTTGCTCTCGAGCGATGACTTTACCTCCCCCGTGCGCTATCGCAACCTGCAGAATGCGTTGCATGAGTTGTTAAATCTTGGCGTGGTGCCGGTGGTCAATGAGAACGACAGCGTGTCAGTCCGCGAACTAGTCGGGGCATTCGGAGACAATGACGAGCTCAGCGCCTTGCTGGCAAAGGCGGTGAAGGCGGATTGGCTGATCCTGCTCACCGACGTGGATGGCTTTTACGTTCCTGACGGCAAAGGCACCCGGCTGCTGCGCACAGTGCTCAAGCTGACACCAGAGATGGAAGCGGTATGCAATGGTCACGGGAAGCTGGGCACGGGAGGCATGCGCTCCAAGCTGCGCGCGGCTAAGGTGGCAAGCGAAGCTGGGACGAACGTTACTATCGCCAACGGAGGCCATCCTCAGGCCATTGCGTCGGCCCTGGAGCGCAAGATCGGAACCTATTTTCCGCCGCGAGGCAAGAAGTCATCGGGCGGCAACTGACCTCGAAGGCCCGTCACAGAGTTCGCTCACGCCTCGAAATGTTTCGCGGCCCGACTCCCTTCGCAAGCAACGCTGGCCGACAGGATGCCAGGCCATGTCATCAATAGCCAACCACGTCACCCCGGTTATTGATTCCCCGCGTAAAGCTGAGCGGAAAACCGGGAAGGGGATCGAGGTCCGTAAATCCGGCTTCGTCAGTCTACAGCGAACCGCCCGGCGCACCGCCGCGCATGGCGGCTACTTCCCCCGGTTCATTGACCCCCGCCGGAATTACGCCAGGACCGAGATCCGTTTGGTGAAAACCTGGGCCGAGGCGAAACTGGTTGAAAGCAGAACTACAGCCAGCAAACTTCGTCTGATGTTCATCGTGTGCTCCTTGGGAGAAAGGTGGGTTGGTCATCAGCGTGGGCGTGAAACGGGTCTTTCGCCTCAGGGGGATGCTGCATCGTGGTGGGAGCTGCTCTTCGGGGAGACGATTTCGAGCAGGATTGTGTTCCTGGTGCGAGTAGGGAGTCAAGAGAGAAATACCAAGATTATGTAGTCGGAACTCCGACAGTTAAAGGGCCCCGGGAAGGCCTCCTTACCGTAACAACCCGCCATTGGTGTTCCGAGATACAATTATCGTCCCCCGAGATGCCTCCATGTCGAAGCGACTCGTCACCCTCAGCCTCGTCCTATTGCTGGCTCTGCCGTAGCTGCTCAGCAGAATGACGCTGCATATCAGCAAAGAAGGAAACGTGATACCTCTTGCGTCACCGACACCAGTTCATGGTGGCCCCCAAGGGAGTGATTTCATCTCGTCAGAGCGGCGGAAAGGGTTATTGCTCAGTGTCGTTAACCTCTCAACAGAGAGACACCGCAGACGGTTGGAACCGCTGGGCGGCTGCGGCTGTCGTAATCGCCACCGCCGGTCTTGCCAGAATGTTGAAGGTGTAGTCGTCTGGCTCCTTCGGTGTATACGGAATTACTCCCTCGTCCGTGACTCTCTCCAGCCTATAACCGTGTGCTGTCAGAAACTTGGTCAATTCCGCGCAGGAGCTTCCAAAACGGCTCTGGGCTGCCTCCTCGTACTCGATGACTATCCAGGGGCGATGCGGGCCGCTAAGCAACTTCTCCGCGCCTCTCAGCACAGCCGATTCCGCCCCTTCAACGTCGATCTTTATCGCGTCCACCTTAGCGATTCCGTTCTTTTGCATGTAGTTATCTATGGTTGTGCAGGCAATCTGGAAGGTCTCGCCTGAGTGGCAATACTGCTTCGATAATGAGGTAGCTCCCAGATTATCTGGCGTCGCAATATACAACGTAGCTGTGTCCTCTGAATCACTGAGGGCGCACTGGTTGATATGCGCCGGTTTGGTCATTTCCTTTACGTTGTCCGAGAGGAACTGGAAGATGGCTGGGGCCGGCTCGAAGCTGTGGACCTCACAGTCAAGCCCTATAGCCAGCAGCGTGTACTGGCCCACATTCGCCCCGACGTCAAAGAAGGTCATGCCGGGACGCAGCAAGTCACTGATCACCTTCACGGTCGGCGGTTCGTACCATCCGTCGCGCCAGATCGCTTGACCGCCAGTGTCGTTCCATACGACGTTGATTTTCATGCCATTTCCCAACGTGGCTTTCACGGGCACCAGGCAGCTAACCGCTCCCGCCAGAAGGCTGAATATGGGAGGTTGTTTGCGACCAAGAGCGATGTAGAGTTTAGCGATAGCTCTCAAAATCAGTCTGGCTATCACCGGATGGTTTCTAGCCAAACGTGGTGCAATTATTCCTGGATGAAAGTGCTTCATGGAACCTATTTCCTTCCTCGGGTCGGGGGCCGTGAAAAGGGGCGAGTTCTCGCACCGAAATCTGTCTTTTGAACCCGCGTGCGACGATGATCGTATGCGAGTCCTCCAGTCGCCTTTGAGTGACTTTCCTGATTCCTCCAGAAGCCAGGCCCGCCGAACCGCACATGTAGGCGCGCCCTGGAGCTTCTATCGGGAACGCGCATCAGGCAGGCGAAGGGGCCAGGAAGACAGGCATTCGCTGCTGAAATTCCCTGTTCGTCACAGTCACTAGGCTGGATTGGTTCAGGGCAAGCGAGTGTAAGCGCCACTGCTGAGATACTGCCTGCCCTGACGAATCGCGCCCATAGCAGGCAATAGTATACTTCCGGCACAGGCTTTAACCACGTAGCCCAGTCCTTCTGAACGCATAGCTTCTTGCACCATATCGGCAGAAGATTCTTGGCTGACGAAGAGTATTTTGGATTCGGGGGACAGCTTGCGGATTCGCCGGGCGACCTCGATTCCATTCAGCTTCGGAAGTCCGATGTCCAGCAAAACCAAGTCCGGTTGCAGTTCCTCGGCTTTCTGAACCGCTTCGAATCCGCCCGAGGCCTCGTAGATGATCGCCAAACCCAGTCTCGGTTCCAGAGTCGAACAGACGAATCGCCGAAACGGTTCATAATTATCGACCACGAGCACTCTGATCGGTGACGTTGCCACTTGCCTCCGCCGCCCCATCTACGGATGGTTCTAGCCTGGCACAACAATCGTGAGTAGGACACTCGTAGTACTTGTAGTCGGGGGCTAAAGAGCCCTTTGAGAAGGTGCAGGACGAAAAGCTGCACTTACGACGGCCAGGCTATAAAAATGACCGCGAAGTCCCAGTTCCACGACCCACCTCTGGCTTCAACCGCTTCCACGTAGCCTTCCGCACACATTGAGGCCGCGACGGGGTGCGACTGTGCCCATCATGCGGGAAAGAAGGGGTGAAAAGGGGAAGGATTGCCGAGGTAGGTCGTTGCAAACACAAGAAAATTGGGGGTCGGGCCTGTGACTTAAAATCCCGTGCCCCGAAAGGCGCGTGACGGTTCAATTCCCTTTTCGCTGCAGCGCCCAGGGCTTGCGTTGGTCAACAATACCGTCTTGATCGCCTTCGGTTCCTGGGGCGATGACAACGGATGGTATGGGTGGGTCTTCGGGTATGACAAAACCTCGCTTTCCCGGGTCGCGATCTTCAACGCCGCCCCTGTGGGGCAGGCTGGTATCTGGATGAGTGGCGCCGCCCCGGCCGTGGATGCCAGCGGTTTTCTCTATGTTACAACCGGGAACGGGGCATTTGACGGGACGAGCAACTTCGGCGACTCCTTTCTCAAACTGGAAACATCAGGTCTTGACCGTATCCGATTACTTCACACCCTTCAATCAGCAGACACTCGACGGTCTCGACCTAGATGTCGCCTCTGGCGGGATCATCCTACTCCCCGACAGTGCCGGGACCGTGCAGCATCCTCACATCATGATGGGTTGCTGCAAGAATGGCACCGTCTATGTGCTTGATCGCGACAGTCTGGGGCACTTCAACTCGGCCGGGGACACTCAGATCATTCAGGAAATCCTCAATCTCGTCGGCGGCACGCCCTGGAATGGCACCTCATATGTCTTTAACTGCCATGCGACGCCGGCATATTGGCAGGGCAACGTATATCTCGGCGGCGTTCGCGATGCCATAAAGATGTTCACTTTCAGCAACGGGCAGATTTCCACCTCAGCAGCGTCACAGACTGCCACCACTTACTCTAATCCGGGCGTTTCTCCGGTCATCTCCGCCAACGGATCGAGTAATGGGATCCCTTGGGCAATCGAGAATACTGGCACTATGGGCACAGATCGTGCGGGAACGGCCGTCTTGCACGCCTATGATGCCAGGAACCCGGTCAACGAGTCGTACAACAGTGCTCAAGTGGCTTCTGACAACGTCGGCGGTTATGTGAAGTTTTCTATACCCACGGTGGTTAATGGCAAAGTCTATGTGGGCAGCCAATCCTCGGTTACAGTCTACGGACTCATTAGCTCTGTCCCCAGACTCCCGCTCCGGTCTTCAGTCCGGCGGGAGGCTCGTATGCCACGGCACAGTCGGTTACCCTCAGCGATTCGCTTCCCTCCTCGTCGACTACCTTCTACTACACCACCAATGGCAGCCTGCCCACCGCCTCTTCAACCGTTTACAGTGGACCGATTAGCATCGGCGCTAACACGGTGCCTTGGGCCATTGGGGTTGCTCCGGGTACCGGGCAAGCCCGGTGACCAGCGAGACCTACACCATCACCGGAAGTACGAGCCTTTTATTCGTTCAGGGTGGCTACGCTACCCCGCAAACAATCAGTTCCTCTCTGGCGTTCACTTTCCGACGGCGCTGACGGCTGGGAACTTAAGCATTGTGGCGGTGGGCTGGAACGACACCACGTCGACGGTGAGTGGGATCAGTGACAGCCGGGGAACAGCTATGCCCTGCCGCTGGGGCCGACAAGCGGGACGGGATTGCGCCAGTCCATTTACTACGCCAAGAACATCGTCGGAGGCAGCAACACGGTGACGGTGACGTTCAACCAGGCGGCCGCGTTTGTGGATGTGCGGGTGCTGGAGTACAGCGGATTGGATACAGTGAGTCCGCTGGATAAAACAGCGGGAGCGGCGGGGAGTGGGACCAGTGCGAGCAGCGGAGCAGCGACCACCACGTCGGCCAACGAGTTGATCTTCGGGGCAGGCATGACCACCACACACTTCACCGGGGCAGGAAGCGGATTCATCTCCCGGATCATTACCGTTCCAGACGCGGACATCGCCGAAGACCAGACGGTCAGCAGCACAGGCAGTTACAGCGCTACGGCACCTGCCACTTCATCAAAGTGGGTCATGCAGATAGCCAGCTTTCGGGCCAGCGGGCAAAGTTCCCCAAATCCGGCGCCGACGGTGGCCACCATCGCGCCGACCTCAGGAACCACGGCGGGTGGGACACCAGTGAGCATCACCGGCACAGGCTTTTTGGCGGGAGCGACGGTGAGCCTGGGAGGGACGGCTGCTGAGATTGGCGATGTAGAGCGGTTCCGCATACACATATCCAGGGCTGTCCAGGGTGCAGGAAAAAAGCTTGCCAAAATTAGCGCCGGAAACCGTGGTGGGCGTTAGGGCGTATTCCATGGTGTTCGCTCCGGTTCGAGCGTTGTCGTTGTGATGGGTAAATACCCCGGTAAGATCGGTTACTGCGACCGAGGCAGCGGGACTCATGGCCCCACCGGAAACCTTGGCGGCGATGCTGTGGAGTCCCGGCTGGGTCGACGCGCTGGGCGAGTATGTGGCCGTGGTGCTTCCCGTGCTTGCAATTGTGCCCACTGAAGCGCTGCCATTCTCTACGCCATCGACAAACCACGAAAGCGTCCCAGTGCCTCCGGACAGCGTGGCACTGAACGCCTGCGGCTGCGATGTGGTGACCGCAGAACGACGGGGCGAGAGTGCGACGGTAACGCTTGAAGTTGGCGGGGGATTTGGCGTTGGCGAAGAGTCTCCCCCTCGACAGGAGGTCAACCCGGGGGAAACCAGGGCCGCAGCTAGAACAAGCATCAGGGTCCGACGACTCTTGCAGGGATCAAGCCAAAAAACAGCCGGCAACGACAGCATCCACGTCCTCCGCTGGCAATGGTATGGAATGTCCACGGCTGGGTTCATGCCTGGTGACGAAGCCTATCGCGCATGCCCGCGAAATCGAACCTCGGCGGTGCCTGGAGATCAACCGGGAAAGACCTGCGAGGACATCTTTTCGGTACAGGGCGAGTTAGCGACCCAAGCCACAATTCGCGGATTATAAGGGGCGCAAGCTACAGCCCACAAGTAGCGCGGGAGTCGCGGGGAGCGCTTTGCAGCTGGTGCTCTGGCGGGCTGGAAAGATCCGTACTTTCCGCCGGTCGCGGACGGATGAGACAATAGGCAATCATCATGCGGGCCATTCTGGAAGATGTGCGCTCGGGAGAAGTGAGCAGCGAGGAAGTTCCTCAGCCTGAGTTGCGTCCGGGCGGCATTTTGCTGCGCACGGCCTTTTCGGCGATTAGTGCGGGCACCGAACTGGCGCATCGCGAGCAGGTGGAAAAATCTCTGCTGGGTAAAGCTCTGGCGCGTCCCGACCTGGTGCGGCAAGTGGTCGATTTCGCGCGAACCGCCGGGGTAAAAGCGGCCTACCAGAAAGTGCAATCGCGGCTGGATATGCTTGCTCCCCTGGGCTATAGCTGCTCTGGGACGGTGATTGCCACAGGCCCGAGTGCGCACGAATTTCAACGGGGCGATCGGGTGGCTTGTGCCGGCGCCGGCTACGCCAGTCACTGCGAAGTCAATTTCATCCCCAAAAATCTTGCCGTCAAGGTCCCGGATTCGGTGTCCCTGGAGGCGGCTTCGCTGAGTGCGATCGGGGCCATCGCGCTGCAGGGATTCCGTCAGAGTCAGGCGGTGCTGGGAGAAGTTGTGGCGGTGATCGGCGCCGGACTGGTCGGAGTGCTTACCATCCAACTGGCTAAGGCGGCGGGCTGCCGGGTGATAGCCATCGATCGGGATGGGCAGAGAGTGCAGCGCGCATTGGAGTTTGGGGCTGATCTGGCGCTGGGCTCGGGGGACCGCGATACGCCCGCGCGAGTGAAGGAATTTGCCCGCTACGGAACCGACGTCGCGATCATCGCCGCCTCTTCCGCTTCGAGCGAGCCGGTCGAACTGGCGGCAAATATTTCCCGCGATCGCGGGCGCATCGTCGTCGTGGGCGCGGTGGATCTCGGAGTCTCGCGCAAGGCGATGTACCAGAAAGAGCTGTCGCTGATACTTTCCCGTTCCTACGGACCGGGTCGCTACGATGCGCAATACGAAGAAGATGGTCACGACTATCCCATCGGCTATGTACGCTGGACGGAGAAGCGGAACATGGAAGCCTTTTTGGATTTGCTGGCTTCGGGAGCGATCAATGTGGCGTCTTTTCTGGAGCGCCGTTGTCCGGTCGAGCAGGGAGGCGCAGCCTATCAGGAGTTGAAGAGCACGGGTGCGTACACGGTGCTGGTGGAGTATGCCGGCCGCGTCCTCATACCCATGCCTGTGGCAGCAGGCGCGGCTCCCCGATCTGCGGCTGCGCCGCGGGCCGCGGAACTTCGAGTGAGTTGCATTGGAGCCGGGAGTTTCGCCCGCAGTGTTATTTTTCCGGCGCTGCGAAAAAGCCGAGGCGTGGCTTTGCACTCGGTGGCGACCGCCTCGGGAATAGCATCGGAATCCGCGCGCCGCCTGTTTGGTTTCACCCGCGCGGTGGCGCCTGCGGACCTGCTCCAGGACAAGGACACAGACGCCGTATTTGTCCTGTCCCGTCATGACAGCCATGCGCAATACGTCGTGGCCGCGCTTTCCGGGCGCAAACCGGTCCTGGTGGAAAAGCCGCTGGCGGTCAACCGCGAACAGTTGGAGGAAATCCGCAGCGTCTATCGAGCTGCGAAGGAAGCGGACCCGGCCCCTTTTCTGATGGTGGGATACAACCGGCGCTTCGCGCCCTTTACCGAAAGGCTGAGAGAATTTTTCGCGGGCCGTCAGGAGCCCATGGTGGCGAATGTCCGGGTCAATGCCGGATACATTCCTCACGATCACTGGGTGCAGCAGAACAGCAGTGGAGGGGGCAGGATCGTGGGCGAAATCTGCCATTTCGTGGACTGGGCGCGCTGCGTGGCGGGATGCGGCATAGTGAGCGTGGCCGCGAACGCGCTACCGGACGGGGCCCGCTACAATCGCGACAACGTGGTCGCGACACTCACATTTCAGGATGGCTCCATCGCGAACATTTCCTATCTGGCCAACGGCGACAGGTCGGTCCCCAAGGAACAGTTCGAGGTGTTCTGCGAAGGCAAGGTTGGACGGATCACGGATTTCTGTACGCTGGAACTGGCTCGCAACGGCAAGAGCAGGCGCACCAGGGCGCGACAAGACAAAGGACATGAACGGGAGATCGAACTTACCCTGGAAGCCATGCGCCGAGGCGGCTGCTCTCCCATCCCATTCGAAGAACTTGTGGAAGTTTCTGAAGCCACGCTTGCGATTGAAGAGGCCATCGCACGAGGAATTGCCGTGCAGCCGAACAGGAAAGGGTAAGTTTCCAGCGCTTGCCTGGTCTTGCCATCGCTTCCGGTTAACCAGCCCTGATGCACGATCTCAAGCACTAGCGAAATTTTGATCGCCGCACGCTACTTCGGGTGGAGAGGGTCGATCGCGGCAGTGGAGAAAGAGCCTTTCTGGTTTTCGGCCGAGCAGTTGAAGCGGCTGACTGCGATGTTGCGCCACTCACGGTAAAGCGCCAGCGTGCAACCCCGCTGAATGAGCAAGGCCTGCAGCGCGTTCCCTTCGTCCAGTCCAACATAGGTCCAGTGTTCAGTGCGGAGCGTGTGCAGCTCCCACAAGCGTGCCGGCAATGACACCGGATAGAGACGCGCAATGTCCTTCTCCATCAGATCGACCGAACCTCGATGCTTCCAGGATTCGACGTGCCGGGGGCAACAGGGCCACCCGGTGTTGCCCAACTGCACCGCAGGAGGGGCGAAGCCAAGAAGCCGGGAGTAAAGTTTGAATTCCTCTTGCACACTGGCATGCACGTACAAGGAGTCGCCATCGCGGACCGCGGACTTCAGCCAGGCGACGGCGCTACCCGCGTCTTCTTCATCCTGAAATGAGGGTCGCGGCCTCACTTGCCTTGAACAGCCCATGCCCAGGATCAGCAATGTCGCAAGCGGTGCGATGAATCCGGCAGCGCGCCGCCAGGATTCACTGGCAGCCAGGTTCGAGAGCGTAGTCACCACTGACTCAAAGAGCGTGGTTACAAGGATTACGTCGCAAGGAAGCAAAAACAACATGGTGCGCGGGCCTGCAGGATAGCGGCCAATCACGCCCAGGAAGACGACCGCGATCTGGGGTAATAAGAGGGACAGTACCAGCCAGCCCCGGGCAGGTCGTTCTCTGTGAAAGAAAACGGCCGCTACGCCCGCGAGTGCAAGACCGGCCACGAATCCATCAGCGTGCCCGGTAGAAATAAGCAGCCGTTCTGGAATTGGGAGCAGTGTCCGGTAAGGCTCGCTGAAGTAAGTGACCGCCCAGCTGAGGTGATTCATAATGCCGACTGCGGGATTTGCGAAAAAAATTCGCAGGGCGTCGTTCAGGTTGTAACGAATCACCGCCACGTAGAGAAAGCCGAAGACACCAAGGCCCCATAGCAAAGCGAGCCCCCCTTGCCTGATGCGGGAGTAATCGATGGATTCTCCGGAACGCGGCTGCAGCAACAGAATGACTACCGCCGGCAACAAAAAGACTGTTGAATACGAGAAGACGGTGGAGATCAAGATCGTGACCAGAAGCCAAAGAAACTTTCGAGGCCCGGCGCGTTGCCTGCAGTCCACGGCAGCGAGCAGGAGAATTGTCGCCATGGCAAGCTGGCCGCTGTATTGCTTAAAAGTGCGGGCATACAGAATGGCGGTGGGCGACATGGCGAACAGGGCAAAGCCGAAAGCAACCCAGGCGGGTGGGAAGAGGCGATGCAACAGGAGCAGCATGGCGAGCAGAGCGATGAAGCTGAACGCCAGGGGAACGATCCGGAAAGTGAGATTCGACGGGCCCAGCCCTGCCGTTACCAGTCTGGAAGTCAGCAGAAAGCCGGGCTCCGGAGATGGAACCCAAGCGTCGTAGAAGAGCATTCGCGGGACGGTGGTTTCCAGAACGGAATTTGCCACCCACGCTTCATCCAACCATAGGCTGCGATCCAGTCCGTGCATCCGGAACCAGATGCCCAGGACGAGTGTTAGAAGCAGCAGAGCCTTCTCGACGCCTTTCAAAGGATACGTTCGTCCTCAATAAGCCCCCACATCTTAACGTAAAAGCGTCAATGCCCTGTGTAATTCTGGGACGTGGGTAGTGGGTCAATCCAACTGATCCACTAGCGGGAAGTGCCTAAGAGTTCGGAATCGAAACCTGAACGCGGTTTGAGTACTTGCTTTCTTTCCCTTTTTTGTTCACTGCCGTAGTCATATAGAAATAGGTCGTGCCACCCACGACCGAGGCATCGGTAAAGGTGGCCTGGGGATGCGGAGAGTTGGTCATCTTGGCAAACGGGCCTTTCGCCGCTACCCCACGGTACACGTTGTAACCGACCACCGAAGCCGCCGGGGGATGCCATGCAAGGGTCACACTATGGGTTGCGGTCTTCGTTCCATTGCCATTGAAGACCGCGTGCGGAGCGTTCTCTGCGTTGCTCACGAATTTAATACTACCTGAGACCTGTCCTGCGTCTTGCGGAGCAAATGTGACCTCAAAATGGGCGCTTTGGCCGGCCGGCACGGTCAAGGGAAACACGATGCCGGCGATAGAGAATCCGGGTCCGCCCCAGTCGGCCGATCGGACGGTAATACCGGCATTGCCGGCGATCAGCGTGGCAGTTAGCGCCTTCTTCGTGCCCACGGTCACTTTGCCAAAGTTCAGGGTGGTCGGGAGTACGGCGAGATTGCCCGCAGCTACCGGCTGGCTGGTGGTGCCGGAGCCGCTGGTGGTGGTGCCGGAGCCGCCGGCGGTGCCGGAGGAGCTGGCGGTGCCGGAGGAGCTGACGCTGCTGGAGTTACCTCCTCCGCAACCCATCAAGATGGCCGTTGCCAAGATAGCCGAGCCTAAGAACAATCGTCCGTGCATGCGCGCAGTGCTCCTTAAAAAGTGGAATTGGTTCCCGAACGACCAACCATCTATGACTTCGGAACCTTACGTCCGCCGAGTCTTTTGATACCTCGGTAAATCGGTTGGAATTTCCTGCTGCGTGAATTGCCGAGAACATCCAAGCACGCCGATGAAATTCCAACTTGTCAATGGAACCCGGGAAGGGGTACGCGAGCAAGGTAACGTGGTAACCAGAAGGCGAGAAGATGTCACTAGTGCATAACTATAGAACGTGGGTCGGGCTCGGGTCGCTTGACAGGGGCTGCGATGGGACGCGAATGTCCCCCGGGCGCGGGTGAGCGGCGTGGCCTTGGGAGCCCCTGAAAATGCCGGGACGAGCACGCACCCGCAGGACACTTGGGTCTGCATTCGCTCCAACGAAAGGGGCGTGAAATTCTCACGCCCCCATTTTTACTCAAAGGTTTGCAAACCTCGCGCTATGTCCCTATGGGGTGGGGATCACAGCCTGGATCTGATTTGAGTTGGCGCTTTCCTTGCCGGATCCGTCCACCGCCGTGGTGACGTAGAAATAAGTCTGGCCGGACTGAACCGAGCTGTCGAGATAACTGGTGTCCGCATTCATGGAAGTGATTTTCGAATACGGTCCGCCAGTTGTGGTGCCACGATAGACGTTGTAGCCGACCACGCTGGAAGTGCTGGGGGTCCAGGACAAAGCCACACTATGTTGCGGCGCGGCCGTGCCGGTGCCGCTCAGGGCTTGGGTCACGGACGCGTTGGCGGCATTGCTGTTGAAAGATCCGCTGGCCGAGGCGGCCCCGCTGGACTGAGGCTTGAAATTGACCGTGAACGACGCGCTCTGTCCGGCGCTCAGGGTAAGCGGAAGCGAAAGGCCACTGATGGTGAACTCCGAAGTGGTCATGTTGGCGGCCGAAACCGTGATACTGGAACCGGTGGCGGTCAGGGTGGCGGTCAGGCTCTTGCTCTGCCCCACCACGACGCTACCGAAGTTTAGTGAGGCCGGGCCCACGGCCAACTGGCCCGCGACGGTCGCGGTACCAGCCAGGGTGATGGTCAGGGTCGGATCGGAAGCGTCAGAGACCACCGAGATCGATCCGGTAGCGTTGCCGCCGGCGGCCGGATTGAACGCCACACCGAAGGTAAAACTCTGCCCTGGTTTCAAAGTCATGGGAAGGGTCAATCCGGTGGCGCTGAAGCCTGTGCCTGAGACCTTGGCCTGAGTGACGGTAACGTCGGCTCCGCCTGAGTTAGTCAGGGTCTCGGGTTGACTGGCGGTGCCGTTGACCTGAACGTTGCCAAAACTGAGACTGGAATCGCTGGTGCTCAGCACGCCGGGTGCGGCGACATTGCCCGTCAGTGGAATGCTGAGGTTGGAGTTGGAAGCGTTGCTGGCGATAGCGAGAGTTCCACTGGCCGCCCCGCCCGATTGGGGCGTGAAGGTGACGTTGAAAGTCGTGCTCTGGCCCGCCGCGAGTGCGACCGGCAGGGTCAGGCCGGTCAGGCTAAAGCCGGCGCCGGACAGATTGGCCTGGGTTATTGTGATGGCGGAGCCTCCGGAGTTGGTCAGCGTTTCCGAGAGGTTTTTAGGGGTTCCTGACTGCGCCGTGCCGAAGTTCAGGCTGGAAGGAGTTGAGGTCAGGGCTCCGGCCGTCGCCGCGCTGGCTGCGAGGGGGACCGCAAGCGTGCCATTCGACGCATCACTGGCAAAAGACAACGTTCCGCTGGCCGACCCACCCGATTGCGGATTGAACGTTACGCTGAACGGCGCGCTTTGGCCTGCGGCCAGGGTCACTGGCAGGTTCATACCGCTGATCGCGAAGCCGGACCCGGAAACGCTGGCTTGAGACACGGTCACACTGGAGCCGCCCGAGTTGGTGAGGGCGGCCGACAAAGTCTGCCCCTTGCCCACCTGCACGCTTCCGAAGCTAAGGCTGGAAGGGTTCGAGATGAGCGCGCCAGGCGCGGTCGCGACAGCTGATACCGGGACGCTCACCACCGGGTTCGCAGCGTCCGTGGTAACCGCGATGCTGCCGCTGGCGTTGCCCGCTGACTGCGGGGCAAAGGTCACAGTGAAGCTTTTGCGCTGGCCCGCGGCAAGAGTCAAGGGGAAGGTAAGCCCTCCTATCCTGAAGCCCTTGCCGGTTACACTGGCCTGGCGCACGGTGAGATTCGAACTGCCGGAGTTGACAAGCGTCGCCGACAGGGTCTGGCTGGCCCCAATCTTTACGCTGCCCAAGGCCAGGCTGGTGGGTACAACTGCAAGTTGTGCGGCACCCGTGCCCGTGCCTGAGAGGGGAACACTGACGACGGTCGCGACGGTGACGCCCGACACCGAATTGAAGGAATTAAAGGCTACCTGAGTCTCTCGGCCCCGCCCGCCAAATGTAATGGGACGCTTGGGCAAGTTCATCGAAACTCTGCCGATGACGGACACCGTTCCGCTGCTGGCTCCTGGCGCAGCCGGAGCAAAGTTCACACCGATATTGGTGCTGCCCCCGGCCGGCAGCGTGAGGGGCAGATTCTGCGCAGCCAAACTGAAGCCCTTTCCTGAGGCCACAATGCTAGTGACGGTGATCGCTACTCTCCCCGGGTTGGAGAGTGTGGCCGACTGGGTTTGGGTCTGGCCCATCGGCACGCTCCCGAAACTGATGCTGGTCGGATTCAGATTGAGCCGGCCACCCGTGATCGCCGTGCCTCGCAGCGCAAATGTGGTGGACGAACGAACCTGGTTGCTGGCGAGAAGCACTCTGCCCTGGGAAGTGCCGCCGTTCTGTGGCGAATAGGCAATCTGGAGGACGGTGCGCTGGCCCGGCGCCAAAGTCAGCGGCAGTTTTTGACCGGTAAGTGTGAAATCTGTTTGCCCAATCTGAGCCTGGGTGAGCACGAGCGGGGAGCGGCTGGTGTTGACGATGGTGTTCGTGCGTACGGCAGTGGTTCCAACCGGTACGTTGCCAAAATCCACGACCGCCGAAGTTGCGACCAACCCGCTGCCTGATTGCGCAACCGGGGTGCTGGCGTCAAGGGCCCCACAGCCCAGCATGGTCATCAAGAGGAAGAGAACGATTACCAGGTTACCGCGAGTGCCGAATTCCTTCACGGAAGGCCTCTAAAAGCCGTACGGCCATACGGCGGGGGATTTTCCAACTGGCTGCACCATTCCGAGTGCCAATCCGGGAACTGACTGAAACGTGGAATAGTGCAGCCAAGTGCAGTGTGCTCTGAGGGTTGCCGACACGATAGATACCGGAAGGGAATGCCGGCAGTGGCCAGATGGCCATGCCCAAATTGGAACGGGGGTTACCCGGGTCACTGTGACTGCGCTGTTGACTAGAAAAAGCGGCGAAAAACCAGGCTGGATTGGCCACCGCAAACCGCCTCGTCAGCATGAAAAACACTGAGGAAAATTGCGGTTGGGAGCGATTGCTCGGTCCTCGGCGGCGGACATGAACAGTCACCGGCGGCAGCTATCTTCAGGCGATAACGATGCAGTAATCTTGTTACGGCAGGTTGCCAGTTACTAAAGGGCAGGGTCAATTTTCTGCATGGCTACGGCGAACATCAAACCGTCCGCGCAAAAGGGCATCATTCTCGCTGGAGGATCGGGCACACGGCTTTATCCCGTGACCCATGCCGTGTGCAAAGGACTGCTTCCGATTTATGACAAGCCCATGATTTATTACCCGCTGTCCACACTGATGCTGGCGGGGATTCGCGACATTCTCATCATTTCCACGCCGCAGGACGCGCCCCGATTCGAACAACTGCTGGGAGATGGGAAGCGCTTCGGGCTGAATTTTCAGTACGCGGTGCAGCCGCGGCCGGAAGGAATCGCGCAGGCCTTTCTGGTGGGCCAGCAATTTATCGGTAGCTCGGGGTGCGCGCTGGTGTTGGGCGATAACATCTTTTACGGACATGACCTGGCCAAAATCATTTTGCAGGGGGGGCAGCCAGAATCGGGCGCGCGGGTGTTTGCTTACCCGGTGCAGGATCCCGAGCGTTACGGCGTGGTGGAATTCGACGCGCAGGGCAACGCGCTCAGCCTGGAGGAGAAGCCCAGCGTGCCAAAATCGCGCTATGCTGTCACCGGGCTTTATTTTTACGACAATCAAGTGGTGGAGATTGCCCATGCCCTGAAGCCATCCGCCCGCGGGGAACTCGAGATCACGGACATCAACCGGGAATATCTAAGACGCAAACAGCTGCATGTTGTGGTCATGGGACGAGGCATGGCGTGGCTGGACACCGGGACTCACCAGGCCATGCTGGAAGCTGCGTTGTTCATACAAACCATCGAAACCCGCCAGGGGCTCATGGTGGCGTGCCCGGAAGAGATTGCCTTTCGCTACGGATACATCACGGCGCAGCAACTGGAGGAGACGGCTTCCTCGATGAAAGGCAATGGCTACGGCATGTACTTGCAGCAACTGCTCCGGGAGAGGGTGTTCTGAAAACGAACTCAGCCATTGTTCCCGCCATGAAGGTCACTAAAGCCGCACTGCCCGGGTTACTCATTCTCGAGCCCAAAGTGTTCCGTGACAGCCGAGGGTTTTTTCTGGAGAGCTACAACGAACGAACCATGTCGGAAGCCGGTATTCGGGAGCGTTTTGTGCAGGACAACCATTCGTTTTCCGCTCGCGATGTAGTGCGGGGACTGCACTACCAGGTGCGGCCGCAAGGCAAACTGGTACGGGTAGCGGTGGGTGAGATTCTCGATGTAGTCGTGGACTTGCGGCGAAGTTCGCCGACTCTTGGCCGATGGTGCGCCATGAACCTTTCGGATGCGAAGCCGCAGATGTTATGGATCCCGCCGGGATTTGCTCATGGATTTCGGGTCCTGTCGGAGAACGCCCACGTACTCTACAAAGCCACTGATTTCTATGATCCCGCGGCGGAGCGCACTATTGCGTGGAACGATCCCGTATTGAACATCGACTGGCAGCTCGCCGGTCCGCCTACAATCTCCGACAAGGATCGTTGGGCAGGCGCCTTTCGAGAGGCAGAGCTATTCGGTTCGGAGTTGCAGTGATCACTTCTGAAGGTTTTCCAAGGAGATGGGCATGATCAGTTCGCGCAGAAACTTTCTCCGCTCCATGGGGGTTGGCGCTGCCGTGGGGGCAACCGCACCCCGGTCCCTGGGAGAGGCCCCTGCCGCTTACGCTTCGGAGATCGGACGAGCACTGCACTCCGATGGATTTATTCACCTGGACAATAATGAGAATCCGTATGGTCCGTCCGCCAAAGTGGCCGAGGCCATCCGATCCGCCACCGGCATGGTGAACCGGTATCCCTTAAGGAAGTATGAAGAGCTGACGGAACAGATCGCGCACTTCCACCGGGTGAAGCCGGAGAACGTGCTCTTTGCCTGCGGGTCAACAGAAATTCTGCGGGTTGCAGCTTGTGCCTTTGCCGGGAGCGGACGGCAATTGATTCAGGCGGTACCGACGTTCGGAGCGGTCGAGGAGTATGCCAGGGCAGTAGGTTCGGAAGTGGTGTCGGTACCACTCGATCCAACTTACGCCCATGATCTGAGCGCCATGTTGGCCCGCACGAATACATCTACGGGGCTGGTTTATATCTGCAACCCCAACAATCCCACGTCGTCGCTGACCCCCCGAAAGGCGATTGAGAACTTCCTGGAGCGGTTGCCGGCCGGCACCCGCGTCCTGATCGACGAGGCCTATCATCCATATGTTGTTCCCACGGGGACCTACGCTTCCTTCATCGATAGTCCATTGAACGATGATCGAGTAATCGTCACCCGCACGTTTTCCAACGTGTACGGACTGGCAGGATTAAGGCTGGGGTACGCGGTGGCAGCCCCGCCGGCGATTGAGGCCATGCGCAAGTTCCTCACTGCGAACAGCCTGAACGCCATTGCGGCGGAGGTGGTGGGCGTTGCCCTCAACGATGTCGAGGGAGTGGACGAGTCCGTGAAACGCAATCGGGATCAACGCCAGGAGTTCCTGAATTCGTCCAATATCAGGAGCCTTAAACCAATTGACCCGCACGCCAACTTCATAATGGTCGATGTTCAGCATCCGGTGGCGGAGGTCATCGAACATTTTCGCCGGCACAACATCCTGATTGGGTCCCGTGTCCCCAGCCTGGAAACTTACATGCGCGTTTCCTTCGGTACTGCAGCTGAGATGATCACCTTCTGGAAGACGTGGGACCTGCTGCCCTGGTCGCACAACATGATCCATCGAATGTAGGCCGGTAGAGCCGGTCCCAGCTGGAGCTCGAAAAAAAGTTGGACTGAACCCTTGACATGGAGAGCGGAGAAGCACAGAATCGCTCGCAATCACGGTAAGACCAGCCACTTTACCCACCAGCCTTGAAGCACTGTGCCTCAAAACTCCCCCGGACCAGACCGCCTGGGAAGGCGAACCTGGTTCAAACAGGAAGGCAGCACCATGATGAGTATCGTGCGTAATCTGTGGCGTGCAGACCAGGGTCAGGACATCGCTGAATATGCAGTGATGCTGGCAGTGATTCTGGTGATTGTGGTGGGCACCATACGGCTGGTGGGCGGCAATGCGAACAACGTTTTTTCGTCTGTAGCCAGTTCCGTCCAATAGGGCTTGAATTCGAACCGCATCGGACGCGGCATTGCCGCGCGTGGGGATAATTGTGTGGCGCGGACGGTCCCGCCCGCGAGCTTTGATGCGTAGGTCAAAGGCCGCGGGCGAGGGCGCCCGCGCCGCACAAGATCTATCTGGGGCCGAATTGCAGGCGCAGACCAGCGCGGGCAAGAATCGGCGGACCTACGGCAAGCACCGGGGTTCGTCCCACGTCGTAACGCCGGTTGGTCAGATTCTCCACCGCCACAAACACGTCCACACCATGACGCAGACGGTGCGACGCAGTAGCGTCCAGGACGAAAAACCGTCTGAGCAGCAGCGTGTTCTGATCGTCGTCAAACTGGTTCCCTCCGAACCGGCCCTGCACTCCGAGCAGGATGAAAGGCCGGGTGTAGTTGGCCTGGAAGGTGAACTGATGACGGGGAACCTGCGGAATGTCGAGGCCCACCAGACTCGGATTCAGGCCCGCCAGGGCCGGATCAACGGTGAAACTGGTCACGGTGGCGTCGGTGTATTCATAGCCGCCGGAGATGGTCAGCGAATCGTTTAGCCTGCCGCTGGCTTCCAGTTCCAATCCCTGGGCCCGTGTGCTCCCCAGATTCTGGCGCTGCCGAGTGATCAGACTGGGGGTTGTGGTCAGCGTGACGTTGGCCACAGGGCGCGTAATCTGGTTCCAGAAAAAATTGCCGCGCAGCATTACACGCTGGTTCCAGCCCGTGAGGATGGCGCCGCCTTCCGCACCTGTGAGGCGTTCCGCGCGAAGATTGGGGTTGAACTCGGTAAACACGTTGCCGACGCGAAACCCGCGGTAGAGCTCGTTCAGAGTCGGAGCGCGGAAGGCGCGATACCCGGAAGCGGTAAGAGAAACATTGCGGGTGAGCTTGTGCAGCAGCGCCAGGCGCGGGCTGAAGAAGGTCTCGCTGCGATCGGGGAGAGCGGCGGCCCCGACCGCGCGCGCTGGATCGGGGGGAGCGAAAGCATCGAAGTTCTGCCAATGATCCACGCGCCCGCTGGCCGTCAGCAACCAGTTCGGGGTTACGCGGATGATGTCCTCAATGTAGGCGCCCCAGTTCACTTCCCGGCCTCCGCCGGCGGAGGTGCTGGTGGGATTGCCGCCGAAATATCCTTGCTCGTTGGTTTGTCCATGCACGTCGGCTTCTTCGAGGCCAGCAACCAGGTGCTGGCGCGATCCGACAGAGTGCTGCCATTGGAGGGAAAATCCGACTTGCTGAGCGGGGACAACCTGGGTGCGTGTCAGGCTCTCGCTGTTGCGGTCAGAAGCGATCGACGAGAAGGACTGATGCAGGCTTTGACGGGTGACGTAGGCATGCAGCTGGAAGGCGCCGACCTGGTGTGCATCCCAGTTTCCCCCGAGGTCAAGCTCGCGAACGGTGGTGCTGTTGGTTTGCAGCGGGGTACCATTGTGCCGCGACTCGCCGAAGAGCGATCCCCGGATAAAGATACTGCCGCGATCGCCAAACTTGCGTTGCGCTGTGAGGTCGCCGCTGGCATCTTCGGAGTTCAACGGCGTGTCCACCCTGCCCCTCAAGTCGGAGGGTACTGCGATGTAGCCGTCGGTGCGAAAAAGTTCCGAGGTCAGGCCGATGGCCCAGGGTCCGAAGCTCCTGCTGGCGGCCAGGGAGAGATCGGGCGTGTCTTCGTTCCCGTAGGCCGCTTCCAGGGAAACTGCATTCCGGTCCGCAGGTGCGCGAATGATGTTGATCACTCCGCCGAGAGCGTCTGATCCGTAGAGATGCGAGGCACCGCCGCTGGCCACTTCAATGCTGTCGATGCTGACACGTGGAGCGCGGTTCCAGTACACCCACCCGCCGAAGGGGTCGTTCAGAGGGAAGCCATCACTGAGCACCAGGGCGCGGCTGGCGCCGCTCGCGCCTAGACCGCGCAGGGAGACGCCTTGCGCCGTGGGATTGGCGGTGCGGCTGGTGGTGCGCCGGAAGAGGCTGAACCCTGGCACCTGGCGCAGGACATCGTCGGTCCTGAAGGCAGCCGTGGCGCCCAGGTCCTGGGTTGAAAGAATAGTGACGCTGGTGGCATTTTCAATCACCCGCACGCCGGTGCGATTGGCCGCGACGGTTATCTGTTCGGCAGCGGTCGCGGGCAGCAGAGTGATCTGCACCGACTTGGCGCCCGCCCGCAAATTCAGCTGGCGGAGCTGAAATCCAGGTGCGGAAACTTTCACCGTCCCGGATTCTGGCGGTACCGCGGAAAATACAAAAGCTCCCTGGTCTCCGGTGATCTGTGTCCCCGAAAACGATCCACTGATGTAGGCCACCTCAGCGCCCACTATAGCGGCGCCGCTCTGGTCGGAGACCACGCCGGAGAGTTGATGGGGCGCCGAAACCTGGCACAGCAGAACCAGGGGCAGAGCCAGGCAGAGGCCACCAATCAGGAGAAAGCGAAGCGCCGGCAACGACAGTCGGAATAGTGGTGAGAGCATATCTGGGAAGAGGATTCCTCGGCCGTGATCCGGCGCGGCCAGCCTGCGGCTGATGAAAATGTACTCGAAGGATCAGCTTGGATGATACATCACAACCGTGATCTGGGGGAGCGCAGCCAGCGTTCGGTAGTGGGTCAGTTTGAAATCAAACTGACCACTACCCAGCGTTCTTCTCACAGCCGCAATTGTTTTCATCTCGGGGTCCGCAGCTCAGCTCAAAGGCCACTGCAAGGCCAGCAGCATCAACTACTTCCATAGTCCCGGCTGGCATGCCGATTGCCCTGTATACGGGAATCCGGGAGTGGACCGTCGCTCTCCGTGTGGGCAACGAGAACATGGCGCTGCGCAGATTGTGCTGGCTGGCTTTGATGGTCTCGGCAACTGCCCTGTGCCAGGCTCGGGTTGATTCCGTTCCGGCCGAGACTGTGGGCGGGGCGGTTTCTCTGGCTGAGCGGGAACAGAGCCTGTGGACTCCGCCTGTGCATGACTCGGAATTTGCGGCCATGGCGCACTCTGCCGCTCCGGCCCCATGTGGAGCGGTGCAACCGCCGCAGGCGCTGGCCACGCCCGATCCTGTGCTGGAGGAAACGGACTTGAAGGCGAAAGCCAGCGTAAGCTTCATCATTGGGACTGACGGCCGGGTGCATAGTGCGTTCATTCTGGAAAGCGCCGGACCCAACGAAGACCGGACCATCCTTGATGCCGTCCGTTTTTGGCGCTACCGTCCGGCGCTGTGCAACGGTGTACCGACGGAGTCTGAGGCCAAGGTGGAGTTTTCGAGTCGCTAGGAACGTTTTAGACTAAAATGAGGGAAAGAGCTGGTTGCCTTGGCCAGAGCGGAAACTGGCAGGATGCCGCGTTCCTGCAGAAAGGGAATGGGGCTCAGGACATGGATGACATCAGACGAGATGCTCAGTCCAAGGCTGCCATACTCCAGGCCATGCAGCGGTATGCCCTGGAGCAGAGCGTGGAAGAATCGGTGAATGTGAATCCTGAATCTGAAAGCGCAGGCCGGCAGACCTGTGGGGCTTGTGGGAGCGCGAATCGCAAAGGCAATAGCTTCTGCGCCAGTTGTGGCGTCCCTTTGTCAAAGGCACCGGAGGGGACGGAAGCCGAGCGAGCGAATCCCAAGTCCGCACCGGAAGCGCCCGGCGACCACCACTACCATCATCATTATCACCACCACTATTTCTCCAATGCGGGGGGCGGAGAGCCGTTTGCGACTCCTGACCTGCGCACGGCCGGAGGCGGCGCTGGCCGCGACCTCGCCCGGGTGCGGACTGCGCTCAGTGGCGCATCGTTAAGCCGGGCCGAAACTGCTCTCCGCAAAGTGACCCAGGATTGGGCGCTGGCGTGCAACACCAAACAGCTGGACGATCTGGTGGAGCTCTACCTTCCCGACGCTACCGTGCTTCGGCCGAATGTTCCGGCGGTGCGGGGCACGGCGGCCATCCGCGAATTTTTCTTTGGATTGCTTGATGCCGGCATGAGTGAAGTGGAACTCGATCCCCTGCGGGTGGAACTATTCGGCGACTTCGGTTACGAGGCTGGCCGCTGCAAATCTCTGGTCCCGAGCGCCGTGGGCAAACGACGGGAGGAACGCGGTAAATATCTGGTGCTGCTCAACCGGCAGAGCAATGGGGACTGGAGGATTCTGGCCGACAGCTGGTCCAGTGACCTGAGTCTCGGAGCCCCCCTGGACTCACCGGTCAAGTCAGGGGCTGGGGTAGGAAACTCGATTGCGGGGCCGCTGCGTAAGTCCTGAGCAATTAAGCCGGCCCGGCATTCCTTTCTAGGCTCAGGAATGATTGGCAAAAACCAGTTCCAGTGCGCAAAGGCCCTTGTTTCAAAGCGGGCGCGCCCAGAGGAGACCTTTTGAATATCGGCCAACGTTTCGGGATCGAGCACCAGGGTCCGGTTGATGTCCTACTGGTAAACGCCAACAACCGGCAGGGCTTAGCTGCCGCTCGTTCTCTTGCTCGCCATGGGGTTTCGTTCATCATCGTGAGCAACAATGCTGAGGGTCCTGCTTCCCACTCCCGATTCGTGAAAAACGAAGTGCTCGCTGCAGACCTTAAGGGGGAGGCGCTGGTCGATCTTCTCCTGGAGATCATCAGGCAGTACCAGATACCGTTAGCCATGCCTGCGAGTGACCAGGCTTTGGTGCTCTTCGACCGCTATCGCTCCGCCCTGGAGGCCGAGACCAAGCTGGCCATGGCGAACCCCCAGGCTGTCAAGAACGTGCTCGACAAAAGGCGCAATCTCGAACTCGCCCGCCGGTTGGGTGTGCCGTGTCCGCTGCAATTTGAGCTGCAGGATCCTAGTCAGATTCCGGAGATGATCCAGCTGCTGGGCTTTCCCATCGTGTTAAAGGGTCCAGGAGTGCCCAACGGTCCGGGGGTGCCGGAGTTCAATTTCAAAGTGCTCTATGCGCATACGGAGCAGCAATTGCGCGCCTATATCGAAGAACATTGCTGGCACGGCAAGTATCCCATGTTTCAGGAATGCGCCGTGGGAGACGTGCACAACCTGTGCTGCTTTGCCGCCCAGGGCGAACTGATCGCGGTGCACGAGTACCATTCCATTCGGCGCAAAGATGGACTGGGAGTTCTGCGCAAAATCGTGGCCCCACTTCCGGACCTGGTGGAACACACGCGCAACCTGCTGCGAGAGCTAAAGTGGGACGGTGTGGCCCACGTGGCGTTTTTCATCAGTCACGACGGCAAGAAGAAGTGGTACATGGAGACCAATGGCCGCTTCTGGGCCTCTACGGAAGGTTCGGTGCACGCGGGATGGGATTTCCCCTACTGGGTTTACCGGTATTTTCTCCACGGCGAACAACCGGTTCCGGAAGAAATCAAAATCGGTAGCACGACGTGCTGGCACTACGGCGACCTGATGGCGCTGATGAAGTACTTACGGGGCGGCGGGGAATCGCCGACGACGGGCACGACCCCGGGAAAACTCCGCGCCGTGTGTCAATACCTGAGCGACTTCTCACCGAGTATTCATTCCGACGTTTTCCACTGGAGTGATCCCATGCCGGGGATCATGGAGCATATGGAGCTGGCCTCCATATCATGGACCTTCCTGAAAAACAGGCTGGCGCAACCGTTCAAGTCAGCCCGCGTGCGCCCAGCGGGTTAGGCTCCGCCGGGCCGGGCGCCAGCAGCGGCTTTCCCAGGTCAGATTTCCACTTCCAGCTTGCGCAAGTCCCGCCGCAGTTGCTCGACGTCCATCATCTCGATGGCGTGCATGCCCAGCTGCCGCGCGCCTTCGAGATTCAAAGCACGATCGTCGATGAAGCAGCAGGTTTGCGGCGGCTGCTGCGTCACTTCCAGGGCCAGACGGTAGATACCATCTTCCGGTTTGCGCAAACCCACAAAACACGAGCTGACAAACACGGAGAAGATCTCGCGCAGACCGAAGGTCTGAATGCGGTACTGGTTCAACTCCTTCGACTCATTGTTGATGGTGGCCATGAAGTACGTGCCCGATTTTGCCAGTTGTTCGGCCACGGCCAGGACTTCGCGGTGCGGTTGCGACAGCGAAAATACGTAGTCCTTGAACACCTCGCGGGCGAAGGGGCGGGAGCGGTAGAAGATAGTGCGATCGAGATATTCGTCAAAGCCGATCTTGCCCCGCTCCAGGGATGAAACCAGCATCTCGTGGCGGTCGAGGAACTCGGCCTGGTCCAGCTTGAATTGCTCGAGGGCGCGCTCTCTCTGGGAGCGGTCCCAGGCATTGGTGAGCAGTACTCCGCCGACGTCCCAAAAGATGGCGCTGATCTGAGGCAAGAGCATCCTCCGCAACCGGTCTCACAGCAAATCGTAAAACGATGATACACGGGAAGACGGGTGGCGCAAGCAGGCGCGTCCCTTTGGCGCGGCCATGCTGCACTCGACGCTAAAGGGACGACCTGGTTTGCCGATGGCTATGGAATCCGCAATTGTTTCAGTAACGCGGAACGGAGAGTCGGCGGTGACGAGCAAGATCGTACTTCTGGTAATCCTGATTTCCTTGACTGGGTGTCTGTCCGCCCGACGACCCGGACTCATCATACCGGCGCGTTGTGTCCGGATCAGCGTCCAGAGTTTTACCCGGCCCTGCACCCAGCGTCTGGACGGCAGGTTTGTGTGCGATGGAGTGGTGATCACGGCAAGTTGCGTGGCGCCGCCGATCACCACCACAACTGCGCGGTAAAAGGAAAGCCCCGAGCCGGCGCGACCGGATCGGGGCAGTGAACAGTTTCGCGGAGCCGTCTAGTAAGCTGACGGCGTGAAATCCTGCCGGTAACTCAGGTTGTCGATGTCGCGAAACATCGGTGTGCCCGGCGGCAGGTTCTGCGGCTGCGTGAACAGCGGGTCAAATACATAGTTTCGGGTGGGCGGCTGATAGACCACGTAGTTGCAGCATTTGAACGTGCCCGTGCTGTAAGTCGAGTAGTACAGGCTTACCAGGGAGCCCTTGTAGTAGAGCGTATCGTTGCTCCAATTTTCCACGAAACGCAGGAAATTGTGCACCCCGCCGTCGGTCCCGAAGTAAGTCGTGCTGTTGCTGCCATTGGGATGCGGGAAGGTGATGTTCTTCCCCGCAGCGATGGCCACCCGGTAGTAGGTAGTCACGGCCTGGCGATATCCGCTTCCGCTGGTGGCATCGGTGGGATAGAGCATGCTGCCCAGCTTATTGGCTGCACCGACGACGCCTTCGTCCTGCCATTGGTTCGACAGCAGGGTGACGGTGTCAGCAATCACAGCCGCAGCGGAGTGGGCGGGCTCGGCGGCAGCGGTGTTGGTCCAGGTAGGGTCCGCGGGAGGAGCAGCGCTGTTGTAGTCTCCCTGAATGTAAACCGGATTCTCCGAGGCCACGGTGAATCCACCCAGGGTCCCGTCCGCGTTGGCCACCTTGCGGACAGGTACGTTGCCTAACGAGCCATCCACCAGCTTTAGTACATGGCGCGCTCCGGTCACGCGGTTCTTGCGGCCGGTGGTGTAGCAGTTGGCAATGCGGTTAGTGAACGGATCGTTCGCGGTATTGATGCCAAAACCAATCCCGACGTCGGCGGCCCCGTAGGTGTCCAACCGGCCGTTGTTGTCGACGTCTTCGGGCGACCGGCTTACGTGTGCGATGAGGACCGGCGTCTCCGGCTGGCCGTCAGGCGTGCCGTTGTTCGATCCACTGTTGATGACGTCCTCGAATCCGTATGAACCCTTGATGACCGAGGGCACAGCTAGAGGATCAGGCAGCATTCCGCGGCGATCGGAAAAGTACAGGATGTATCCGTTTTGTGAAACGTAATCCACCTGGCCGCCGGTGGCGCCAATTGTCCCTTTCAGCCATTTCTTGAGGTTGCCTACATCCAGCTCGACCGCATTCATTACGCCGTTGGGGGTGCAACTCGGCTGCGTGCCCAGCAGAGCGTCACGGGGTTCGCCTTCGCGCGTGTCGTACATATTGATGGGAAACCAATTGAACTGGGCATCAGAGCCGCCGACTGCGGTGCTCTCGGTGGCTCCTGAAATGGCCCCGTTACCGTCGCGATCGGCCAACATCTGGAACATAAGAATCGCGTTGGGATGAACTGCCACGGGAGTAACGGAGGCGGCTCCGGGAAGCAGGCCGCGGGCAAAACCTAACTTCAGCCACTCCTGGGTGACCGGACGCCAGACCGTGCTATTGAGATCCTGGACTTCAACCCGCAGCCAGCCGCCAATCAGCGGCCAGGGAGTGGGGCTTCCCGCGGGCTGAACGAAGTTGGCATCAAACTTTACCGCATTACCGGTGACGGGGTTGTTGTATGCCACTCTGGTTGCGGTGGCAAAGTAGGTCTTGCTGTCGCCACCGACAGCAACCACGCCCGGGACCGGAACTCCGGTACCGGTAAAGACGCTGCCAGCCGTGGTGTTGTCGAGCGCGACGTCACCGGTGGCATCCCCGTTCCAATCAGGCATATGGAGGTCGGCGCGGTTGTCGCTCAACAGCACGCGAATCTGTGCCTGATTGGCCAGCCGGGAGCCGCCCACTGCGCTGGACTCGCCGGCGATGGGCCGGCGAATGATTTCAAAAGGCTCGGCTCCGCCTCCGACGAAGGGCAGGGTCAGCTTCTTTACGCCCGTGCCGTAGGGGCCATCATAGTTTCCGTCACGAATGAATCCGTTGTATGTGCTCTTGGAGAGATTGGGCCAGATGGTGGAGTTCTGCGCCGAAGTCGGGCCGGCCACCACACTGCCCTCGTTCATAGCGAGGGTCCGGCAGGCGGTGGGGGTGGAAGGCGGTTTGTCGCAGCCAGTGCTGGCGAATGGGATCTTCACCACTCCGTCATTGTTGTAGCTGCTGGACGGCGCCAGTCCATTGGGAAGCTGGTTGCGAACTACGTTTCCATAGGCCGTAATTTTGTCATGGAAGGTCAGGGTCGCGGTGCCGGAGACGCCCAAGTACAGGTCGCCGTTGGTGTGCACCCGTCCGGCAAAGTCGAGCTGGGGGCTGCTGAAGAAGCCGAGATCGCTCTCAGAGAAGACGCCGAACTGGAACACGGGAATGAGCGCGATTTCGACGGTGCGCATCATGCGCACCTGCTCCCCCAAAGGGCGCTGCGCCGTAACCGCAAGGTCGATGGGAAGGAGCTGCGCGTACAAGCCCTGGTTCGAACCGCTGCTGATCAGCCCGTAGGAGGTCTTCAGGCTTCCGTCGGGATTAGTGCGCGGAGTCAGGGTGTAGCCGCCGGCGGGGAAAGTAATTCCCGGAATGACTGGTGCTTGCGAACTCAGGCTGGTAATGTCACTGGCCTGAGGCGACTGAATGTTCTGGAAGGCGGCGGCCAGGCTGGAGGTCATGTTCTCGATTGCGCCCTCGGCGCCGCGATAGGCCAGACTGTTCTCTACGTCGTTGTTGCCGGCCCGGCCCTCGGTCTGGACCATCATCAGGAGGCCAATCGAGATCCCGGTCATAAGCAACAGCAGCAACAGCGACGCAATTAACGTAAACCCCCGCGAATTCTGGTTCGTGCTTTTCATCGTCTGGTTCCTCATAGAGTTCCCAAATTCCTTTTCACTCCCCAAATCGACCTGCCGCAACTGCTGCGCTATTTGTAGCGGTCGGAAAAGCTCATGTTGCGGGCGCTGACCGAAGTCTGAATATCCATCGACTGATAGCCCTCTTTACCTCGGAGCTGGCTGCGCATGGTCAAGTGGGCCAGATTGATGGTGCGAATCAGGCTGGGGGAGATAGGAGTTGCCAGGCCCATGCCGCCGTCGCCGGTGGCGTTCAGCAAATTGCCCGTCGAGTCGTAAGTGTCGTAGGTGAAGCGCAGGTCGGCCACATTTTCGGCCACGGGGACGGGCACACGGGCGTTGACCAGCCGCATCAGGGTGGGCGTTCCCGGGGTGACGGTGTTGTCCAGATAGTAGGTGATGGCCCAGATGCGGGTGGCGGTTACGCCCACCGCAGGTCCGGCGATCCCGGCCGCGGTCGCCAATTGCTTAAGATCGTTACTGGTGGCCGCGTTCTGATTGAACAGCAGCGAGTCGGTGTTGGCGAAAGCCACCGTGTAGGACGGACCACCGCCGGCCGCGAGAGGGGCCGTGACTTCCGCTACCGCATAGGCGCTTCCGGCATTGCTCGAGAACAACACCAGATCGCCCGGCTGCAAGCCCACCCCGGTGTTGTTCACCGCCTGATCCAAAGGGTTGGGGGCGGGTGAAGGCAAGGTAAACGTGACCGAATTGCCGTTGAGGTCGTTGAACTTCACGGTGTAGTCGCTGAGCAGGAAAGTGGTGTCAGCATAGACCGTCGTGATCACGTCAGTGGCCCCGGCGGCGGCGTTCACCGTAACCCCGCTCTTCCATCCTGGAATCACGCCGTACATGTAATTGATGACGGCGCCGCTGGTGGGATCGGTTTGGGTGGGATAGGTGATGGAGCCAGAGTTGGTCGGGCCCAGGTAGCACTTACCCGTGTAATCGCATCCGTAACGCGGTTTGGTGCCGGTTCCCGACGCCAGGGCCACACCTCCCGTGGGCATTCCCGCTCCCGCCAGGCTGATGTCTTTGGTCAACAAGTTGGAGGAGGCGCGGGCATTCTGCTGCAGTTCGGCGCGCTGCGAAACGATCCAGGTCGCGCTCATCGACCGGCTGAACAGTTGCAAAGCTGCCCCGACCACCAGCAGCCCCAAAGTCAGGGCGATGAGCATCTCCACCAGGGTGAAACCGCGACCGGAAGTTTTGGATGTGCTCCGCATGTGCTCCTCGTTTGTCCTTATCGGTACTGGGAAATGAATCCGGAGAGGACGTAGTTCTTGGGGAACCTGTTCCGGGGAGTGGTGTACTGGATCGTGATGGTGATGGAGCGCAAATCAGCCGAAGGCGTGTTGGTGATGGCGATGCTGCGCTGATAGTTGCTCAATCCCATGATGACGTCGTCCGAGGTCCCCACAATCCCGTCCGGCCCCGGCAAGGTCATGCTCTGAGGCGCAGAGGCGCCATCGTTGATGGTGTCCATGATGCCGTCGGTGCCCACCTGCTTGATGGGTTGAAGTCCGGTCCTGAAAATGCCCGGTGATCCGGCGCCGCCCACGTTTTGAATCTGGTCCCAGGTGATGTTCGTGGTCTCCCGAGCGGTATAAATTGTCTCCATGGCCTGTTGCGCCAGTTGTTTCGCGATCATGTCCTGTTGGGCCGTCTGGGTGGCGGCCATGGCGGTCGCGAATACACCCAGCATGGAAACCAGTCCCACGGTGAGTACAAACATCGAAATCAGAACTTCCAGCAGAGTGAATCCCTGTTGCTGCCGGTTGAGGCGCCGCCGCAGGGTGGCTGCTCTCTGAGTGGTCACTGTTGCCTCCAGATCGATCCGCCGCCGGCTTTGGGATACAAGCGGTAGCCGCGCAGACGCCCGGTCGAGCCCCACACGGTAATGGCGCGCGAGGTGTAGAGACTTCCCGATCGCGCCAGATAAATTACTCCGTTATTGGTGTTGCTATTGATGTCCTGGGCTGAGCCGTCAGGATTGAAGAAGACGACATTCTTGGCCCCGCCGGCAACGCCTTGATCGAAATCAATGGCTGGGCTGCCCGTGCCAAAGTGATCAGGAGTGGTGGCCAGGGTGTTGGGAATGCCGGGTTCCGCCCTGAAGGTAATGTCGGTGGGCAAGGTGATGGTCGAAGTGACCTGGCCAGTGGCGGCGCGCGTAATCGTGATGCTGTTGGGCGTAAC
>JBARIF010000013.1:0-1607 GCA_049799615.1 Terriglobales bacterium | reverse complement strand
ACGGGCGCGATTTCGTGCAATTGGCGACACTTACGCCGGGTACCACGCAGGAGACGAACCCCAACAGTTTCGCCAACGGCGGGGCTAGCAGCGAAGTGGCAACTCGAGGAACGTTTTCGCTGTCAGTGGGTGGCTCGCGCGCCAATAGTACCGATTGGTTGCTGGATGGCGTCGACAACAACGAGTTGACGTCCGGCGGAATCGGGATTCTGCCTTCGATTGACGCCATTCAGGAGTTCAAAGTCCTCTCCTACAACTTCTCGGCCGAATATGGCACGCGCGCGGGTCCGGCGGTGCTGCTGACGACGAAGTCGGGAACCAATCAAGTCCACGGATCGGTGTTTGAGTTCTTCCGGAACACATCGCTCGACGCCCGCAGCTATTTCGCCAGCAGCCGCGAGCAATTTAATTTAAACCAGTTCGGCGCGGCGATCGGCGGTCCTCTGCAGAAAGACAAGACGTTTTTCTTCCTGGATTACGAGGCCAAGAGGCAGTTGCACGGAATCCCGTTTATCGGGCTGATTCCCACCCAGGCAATGGTGGGTGGAGACTTCAGCGATGACCCCGTCGGCTCGCCCCGTCCGAACGCTTTCGACGGCTCCAAGAATGCAAACGGTTTCCCGGACATCGTGAACCCGTATACGTTTACGCCGTTTCAATGCGACCCGTCGTCGGGGAATGCACTCGACCCCAACGCAAATGGATCTCAAAACCCCGGGATAAACTGTAATAAGATCCCCACAACAATGTTTGACGAAGCGGGTGCGGGTATGATGAAGCTCTACCCGCAATCAAACGCTCCCAATACCAGCACGCTGACTAATTGGGCTAGTGTGCCAGTCAGGAGTCTCAACGAAGGCAAGTTTGATGCCCGACTGGATCACAATTTCTCGTCCAAAGATTCGCTCTTTGCCCGCTTCAGCTATGATCAGGCGGTTACCTTCATTCCGGGCGGGTCACCTGGATACGCGGCGCCGAGTCCTTTTGCCAGCTCGCAGAACATCACGAATCATGGACGTAATGCGGCGATTTCAGAAACCCACATCTTTTCGCCCAACAACATCAATCAATTGACATTTGGCTTCAACCGGATTTTCAACCACATCAAGTCGTTCGGCGACGGCACTTGCGAGGCTGGCAACCTCGGGATTCTAGGCGCCGACATCAATGGCAAGTGTGTAAACGGAATCCCAGTATTTTCGCAGTCGCCCAGCGATTGTATGAGTTGCAGCCTAACCGCGACCCTGGTGAGCGGGTACTGGGGGTTGGGCGACCGCGGCTTCGCTCCCTTCCAGGGCGGAACCAACGTTTTCACGATCTCCGATTCGTTTGACATGATTCGCGGCCATCACAACATCCGCTTTGGCGGCGGGATTCGCGCCATGCAGATGAATATTGAGACGAACGCATTCCAGGATGGCTTCTTTATTTCCTTTGGCCCACCCCTCACCGGTGACGGTACGGCAGATCTTCTTCTCGGCCAAATGGTAGGGGGCATTCACGACCAGACGTTCACGGGTGCCACCACCGGCCGCCGCTGGAAGATGTTTCGTCCCTATGTGCAAGACGACTGGCGGGTTACGCCCAACCTGACGGTAAATATCGGG
>JBARIF010000012.1:0-2848 GCA_049799615.1 Terriglobales bacterium | reverse complement strand
CGAGAGTTGATACACGTCGAACCACCTTAAGGAAGGATCTGTGTCCGAAAGCGGCAATAAACTCAGGAATCGGGCGCAATCTCGATGCTCATGTTCGGGGCCACTGGATCAAAGGCCTCATTCTCCTTGCCTGGGGGCTGGTCATTGTCCACCCAGTGGACAATTTATTGCGCCCACATCTGATCGGTAAGCTTTGAGATTGGCTCAACCCATTGAAACCAAACGGGAGGTTTGGTTGCGGGGGGTGGATTTGAACCACCGACCTTTGGGTTATGAGCCATCAGACTTTCGTTGATCTGGCGCAACTTAACCCTCAATTTGGACTTGAGCGGCTCCCCATTTTCTGAGACGCATTGAGGGTTAGTTTCCGGCAAAATCTACTACCTGAGAAGGGGAGGTTCGCCGTGAAGAGGAAAACTCAAACGCAAAGCCGCCAATCTCGGATCCCAAATCGTCGAAGCTCCGGCAGCATAGTTTCTGGAGAGCGCGGTTGCTACGGGCACGCCTTAAGTTAGCGCTTATGGCATAAGCGCTAACTTAAGGGTTGTGGAAGGCGGGATTTTCCGGTCGTGACTCAGACGCTCATTAGAGTTAGCTTTCCCGGAAGGAAGTCGGTCTAATCCAATCGCGCACGCGTTCTTCATGGAGTAGCGTTGGTAGCCTCGCTGAAGTCACGCCTTGTCGCCGTAGGAAAAACACTGGTAACGCTTCTTGGCTAGGTGGCATCCACAGGTCGCCCTAGCGCAAATTTTGCGACTTTGTATCCTATGTCGCTGCGCGAGACTCCCAGCATCCGGGCTGCTTCGGCCTGCACGCCATTAGCCTGTTCCAATGCGCGCTCAATGAGACCTTTTTCAAAGGCGGTGAGCAGTTCGCGGAGATCGACACTGGCTGGCAAGGTTCGAAGCCAATCGTGCATCTCCATCTTCCGGGGCCCAGGTGCTGTGTAGCTTTTATCGTCTAGCGGAAGCTCATCGGCGGCAATTTCCTCACGGTGCCCCAAGATGTGCGCCCGCTCCAAGAGGTTCCGCAACTCCCGTATGTTTCCGGGAAATGTGTAGTTCGCGATCTTCTGCAGAGCTTCCGGGCTCATGCGTTTGGGCCGGACCTTCAAGTCCTTCGCAATCTGGGCTGACAAGATCTCGCAGAGGCCGGGAATGTCCTCTTTGCGTTCGCGGAGCGGCGGAATGCGAATCGGAACAACCGCCAGCCGATAGTAAAGATCCTGCCGGAAGAGTCCCTGCTGCACTCGTTCCTCAAGGTTGCGGTGGGTTGCAACCAAGACCCGTACATCGACGGTGCGGGCCTGTGTGGACCCGACCCGCAGCACCTGGCCATCCACTAGAACGCGAAGCAATTTGGCCTGAGCAGCTGCCGACATTTCGCCAGCTTCGTCCAGAAAAAGGGTTCCGCCATGGGCCGCCTCAAACAGACCCTGCCGGGCTCGATCTGCACCTGTAAAAGCTCCTCGTTCATGTCCGAAGAGTTCGCTCTCCAAGAGAGTTTCAGTGAAGGCCGCACAGTTGACTGCAATCAAAGGTTTCTGGGCCCTGCGGCTGTTACGATGAATTGCCCTGGCTACCAGTTCCTTGCCCGTTCCAGTTTCGCCCACAATCAAGACAGTTGCGTCCGTGGGGGCAACGTGGGCAATCTGGTCGCGTACTTCTTTTATTTCGGCGCTGTTTCCGTAGATAGTATCGGCCCCGAGAAGCTTGCCGACCGTGGACTTGAGGAGTTGATTCTCGCGAACGAGATTCGCGCGCTCACAGGCGCGCCGCACGGTCGCCCTGACGACCTCCGGATTGAAAGGTTTCGTAATGAAATCAAAGGCTCCCTTCCGCATGCTCTCGACAGCAAGCTCAATCGTCGGAACCGCGGTAAGGAAGATTACTGGCAACGACGGATCGTTCTCTTGAGCGACCGATAGAACTCTCAGTCCATCTCCATCCGGCATTTTCTGGTCTGTGATGACCGCGTCGTATTCTCGCTTAGTCAAGAAAGGCACAGCGGCTATAACGCCGTCCGCCTCGTCGACCGTATGACCGTCGAGTTGAAGCTCTGAGCTTAGGACACGGCGCAAGTTAGGCTCGTCGTCCACAATCAATAATCTACCCATGGCTGATTGCTCCAGAGCCGACTGGCTCTCCGTCAGAAACCGTCATTGTGAAGCATACGTGCCCTGGTTCATTCCGGGCTACGATCAGGTCTCCGCCTTGAACTCTCGCGATGTTTCTCGAAATCGCTAGACCGAGACCTGTTCCGTGCGGTTTGGTAGTGTAGAAAGGTTCAAAGATTCTGGACAGTACTTCTTCCGAAATCGGCTCACCCGAATTTTCGACCTGGAGTTCCACACTTTGGGGCGATGGACGGCTACTGCGAACCGCAACCTGTCCCCCAACGGGCGTCGCATCGATCGCGTTGAGCAGAAGGTTCAGGAGTGCTCGCTGCAGCTGCTCACGATCAACATTCGCCAGCAAGCCCTCGCCGCTCTCGACCGAGACCCTAACATCTTTTTTCGAAGCATGCACATTGGCAATCTCTGCGATATAGCCCAACACTTCCGCCATGGGCGCCAGAGCTCGCTTCGGCTGACTCGGACGTGCATAGGAAAGGAAGTCACTGGTCAATCTTTCCAGCCGAGCGGCCTCGCTGCGTGCGATAGCGTGCATCTCTCGCCGTTGTTGTTCCCCGACGTCAGGGCGGTCGGCGGTGACCAATGAACTGGCAATGATGGAAACTGGGTTGCGAATTTCGTGTGCCACTGCACTCGAGAGGCGGCCCACAACTGCGAGTTTCTCTTCGACCACTAGTCGCTCACGCGTGCGCTCGAGTTCTCGCAGATTATCGG
>JBARIF010000011.1:0-1820 GCA_049799615.1 Terriglobales bacterium | reverse complement strand
AGGGAAATAGCGCAACCACCGTGTGTTTTAAGTTGGTTAATCACGCTCCCCTGGCAGTCACCGCGTTCAATTCGCAGCTTCCTCCCGAACTTGACTCGATCGTGTCCCGAGCGATCGCCAAGGATCCTGACCAGCGTTATCAGACGGGCATGGAGCTGGCGAACGACATCAGAGAGTTACGCGGAATCTGCGGCTTAGTTCAGAAAACTGATTCGTCGGCAACCAGTGTAAAGGCAGACGCCATTTCCCGTTACGCCGCAAGCGTTGCTCGAGGGTCACGAGGTCAAAAGTCGGAGAATATGCCAGCGACCGAATCCGTCGCAGAGCTAGACCCGAATATAGTGGTGCAACCGACGCGATGGTGGCTGAAATGGAACGGCCTTCTTCCCAGTGCTCTTTTCGCTATTGTGACTGGAATTGTCACGCTGTCGGCCATAGCCGGCGGACATTGGCAACGAAGCAAGGCGCAGAAAACGGAGACGACGGCGGAGTCAATGAATAGCATTGTCGGTGTTGGCGAGGTCAATAATCAGAGCACCCTTGTATCGCAGGATCCGGGCAACGGAACCCTGCAGATACAAATCCAGCATCGTTTCACAGAGGGGTGTGCATCTGTCTGGCTGGACAATCGTTTGGTCTACACCCATTCATTGCGCGGCGAGATCAAGAGCCGGGCGCTTGTGTTCCGAAGGATGGAAGGGCGCCAATCCGCAACGATCGGAGTTCCCACAGGTGAGCACAAAGTACGAGTGCGAATCCAATCGGCAGCCGGGCACTACGATCAGTCCAAAACCGTTGTTGGCGCATTCACGAAGGACAGGAAGAGGATACTGCAAATTGTCTGCCTTAAGAAGCCTGGCGAATTACGATTGACCTTTCGGCCATAGAGGGAATAAATCACCCGTGATCCAATCGAGAGGATACTGATTTCATTTTGGGGTGACGACGACTCCGACAATTCTTTCGTTCATCGCATCCACCAGCGTTTTTGCTTGCTCAAGCGATTCTACGGCCAGTAGCTCGAACCCAAGTAAGAATACGCGAATCTTCTGGGTAAATAGACTGTTCAAGATTGACCATTCCTGTCAATTGGTTTGGGGTAATGTCTCCTCCCATGAAAGCAGCGCTCAGCCCAAAACAGGTACTTGCTGTCCCCTGTCCGACTTGTGGTGCCGCTCCGGGGAAAAAGTGCAAACTTGCTACTGGCCTCCACCGTACAGCGCCGCATCGCGACCGCCGCTTGATCGCAACAGAACGGCTCGTTTCGTGATATAACGTCCGCCTTAAGGTGCCGCATGCACGGCGGTGCAAGCACTGGACCACGCACTGCCGAAGGACTAGCGCGGTCGCGGCGGGCGCGATGGAAGCATGGACTCTATTCTGCCGAGGTCCTAGCGGAGCAAAAGCGGGGGCGCGAGCTGCTGATCCAGAGTCGAGAGCTATCGAAACAGATGCAGGTTGGCTGAACCGGCGGCTTTACGAGGCATGGGGTTCATCCTGCATTTTTGTTGGGAGGGATCTGTTTCGCTAGTTTGGGGAGCGGGGTCGCGCGGCAGCCTACAAACGAAAACGCCCCAGACTCGGTTAAGTCATGGGACGCTCGTCGAACAGCCCTCCCCCGAAGTCGTTGTTCGGCCAAGCCGAGGATCGTGCGTCTGGGTTCTATGCGTGTGCTTGTTCGCGACGCTTCAGGGTCGGCAACCCCTTAATAGATTTACCAGCCTTTTTCTGCGCGACCCGTATCTCATCGAGACTTTGCAAGTTGAGCCAGAATTCGGCGGTCGTACCCAGGAAGTGGGCGAGGCGCAGGGCGGTGTCGC
>JBARIF010000010.1:0-1723 GCA_049799615.1 Terriglobales bacterium | reverse complement strand
TCATTCATCTAGCCCGAACAACTCCTGCCACTCTAGAACAGGTTCCACAGGAACTGGTTGTAAACGTCGTGGTGGTACTGCACTTCAGGCGCCTTAACAAATGTGCCCAGCAAACGCGGACAGCGGTCGGCTGCGGCTTTTTTCAAGTCCAGATACCGCCCTTTCACGTCCGCGCCAAAAAGCTTCGTTGTCCACTCTGCCTTGCTGAAATTTGCCATGGCGTCGTAGATATTGTCCGGCAGATAACGCTCGGCCTGACGCAGGTTCTTGATTTTTGCCGTGTCTCCGTCGATTCCGGTCTTGAAGATCGACAGCATGACCATGTAAGGGTTCGCATCCGGGGCCACCGATCGCACCTCCACCCGCATGCTCTTCTCGTTGCCGATGGGAATGCGAATCATGGAACCGCGGTCCACGGCCGACGCCTTGAGCTGGTTGGGCGCTTCGAAGTGGGGATCCAGACGGCGATAAGCATTCACGCTGGGGTTCAGCAAAAGGCAGATGTCATTGCCGTGGGTCAGTATGCGGTCCACGAACGACCAGCCCAGTTTGCTCAGTTTCTCTTCACCCTTGGGGTCCCAAAACAGGTTCTTGCCGCCTTTGCTGATGGACACATTGGTGTGCATGCCGCTGCCGTTTACGCCTACGACAGGTTTCGGCAGAAAGCTGGCGGTCAGGCCCATGTGGGTTGCGACCTGCCGGCAAACCAGTTTATAGATCTGGATTTGATCGGCCGCGGCGACCACTTCGCCGTACCCGTAGTTGATTTCAAACTGTGAAGGAGCCACTTCCGGATGGTCTTTCTCATTCTGAAAGCCCATGGCGCGCTGCACTTCCGCCGTGGTATCGATGAAGGTGCGCAGCGGGTCGCCGGGCAACGAGTGGTAGTAGCCACCGGTGTTTACGTACTCAAACTTGCCGGTTTCGTTGTAACGCCGCTCCGCGTCCACTCCCTTGAACAGGAAGCCTTCAATCTCGTTGGCCGCATTCAGGGTGTAGCCTTCGTCCTTGAACTGTTTCTCGGCGTACATCTTGAGAATGCCGCGAATGTCAGCGGCGTAGGGCGTGCCGCCCTTGTCGATCACGTCGCCGAAGACCAGGACCTTGCCCGCCCCGAAATAATCCGCCGGCCCCCAGTAGAACGCCGCCCAGTCGATCCCCAGCCGCAGATCGCTTTCCCGCTGTGCCGTAAACCCGCGGATCGACGACCCGTCAAACGTCAGGTTGTCCCAGCTCTTGATCAGGAACTTCTTGTCGTAGTCCAGCATGTGCAGCCGGCCTTCGAGATCGCTGAAAAGCACGGTCACCGCCTTGATGCGCTTTTCGTCGGTCAGGTATTTGAGGCGCTCCTCTTGGACCTTATGCAGGGCAACGCGGTTCTTGCGCTGCTCCTTCGCCTTCAGATTCAACTGTTCCAATTCTTCATACGACAGTGTCAGGAAGTTGCGCAGTTCGTTCGACATGAATCTCCTTAATTGTGACTCTCGATCTGTCCTACAGTGGGGATCGTACGGCTGGTTCGCAACTATCAGAATATCGCGAGCTCCATCCCGCGGCTAATTAAAAAACCTTATAAGCCATATTGAAGAGATTTATCCGTGCATGTGCGGGTCGGACACTCCTGTCCGACGCCTTTGTCTTTGATTCTGAACGATCACCGACAGTCGCGGGGTACCCCGTCCAAGCTCCGCTTGGGCGGGAGTTTTTGCGGAAGCAGGAGCGC
>JBARIF010000009.1:0-3388 GCA_049799615.1 Terriglobales bacterium | reverse complement strand
GCCTACATGTCGCCGGAACAGGTGCTGGGCAGGCTGCTGGACGCGCGCACCGACTTGTTCTCTTTCGGCGTTCTGCTGTACGAAATGGCGACCGGCCTGCTTCCTTTTAAGGGAGACACAACCGGAGGCATTTTTGACTCTATTCTCCACCGCCCTCCGGTTTCAGTTCTACGCTTGAACCCCGATGTTCCGCCGGAGCTTGAACACATCATCTCTAAAGCCTTGGAGAAAGACCGCGAGGTAAGGTATCAGCACGCCTCCGAAATGAAGGCCGACCTGATCCGGGCGAGACGTAATTCGAGTAGCGCTCGCGCTGAGGTCCTGGGGGTCGTCCCGGCCGCGGCTAGAACGGCGAAACGCTACAAGTTGGTCGCTGGGATTGGTGGTGTCCTCGTTCTGGGCGTGATGGGTTTGATTTTTTGGCAGTCCCGGCATCTTTCTCCTTCTCATGTGGGCCTGCCAAGTCCAACAACGGTTGCGGTTCTGCCCTTCCAGAACGCCAGCGCCGACAAAGACACTGATTTTCTCCGACTGGCTTTGCCCGATGAGATTGCCACCACATTGAGTTACTCGCGCGCTCTGTCGATCCGTCCCTCGGCCACCACCAGCAAATATTCAGGCCCGGATTTGGACGTGCAAAAAGCTGGCCGCGAGATGCAGGTCACCGATATCGTGACCGGCCACTATTTGAAAGAAGGGAATCAGCTGCAAGTCACTCTCGAGGCGGTGAACGTCAACGATAACCGGATCATCTGGCGGGACACGTTGACCGCCACAACTCCTGACATGATTTCCATGCGCGAGCAGGTTACGGCCAAGGTCCGGCAGGGGCTTCTGCCGGTTTTAGGAGGAACAACACCAGCGGAGAGTGGCACTCGCCCCAGGAACGAGGAGGCCTACGACCTATACTTGCGCAGCATCTCCATACCCCACGACCCCGATCCGAATAAAGAGGCGATCGCAATGCTGGAACGTTCAGTGGGCATGGACGCAAGCTACGCGCCTGCCTGGGCCGAGCTGGGGCAGCGCTATTACTATGACGTCACCTATTCAAACGGCGGCGAGGAAATGGCCCGGCGCTCGACGACAGCCTTGGAGCGGGCGCTGACTCTCGACCCCAACCTGATCCTCGCGGCCGTCCAACTTACGGTCAACCGTGTGGAGCGGCGAGAACAAGGCAAGGCTTATCAGGATGCTCGGAACCTGGTGAAACAACATCCGGAAAGCGCTCAAGTACACTTCGTGCTGGGCTATGTTCTTCGCTATGCCGGGATGTTGGAAGAGTCGGCGCGTGAATGTGACGCAGCCCTGGCTCTGGACCCGGGAAACTACCAATACCGTTCGTGCACCTGGGCATTTATGGAACTAAGCAGATTTACCCGTGCAGCGGATTTTATCCGGCTCGACGCGGGCTCGGAATGGGCCAACTATGCCGTGCCTTTGCTTCTTTTGCGGGAAGGCAAAGTGGAGGAGGCAAGCAAAGCGGCGAAGCAGATGCCTACTTCCCTCCACTATCATCGTGATCTCGTGGAAGCCTGTCTCGGTCTGCGGCCTCCAGCTGAGCTGGACAGGTTGGCGCACGAGGCAGAAACCACTGAGCCCACGGAGACCGACCCGGAGAACGCGTACTATCGGGCGTCTGTTCTGGCCTATTGTGGCAAGAAGTCGGCGGCTGTGTACCTGCTCAAGAACGCCATTTCGCATGACTATTGCGCTTACGAGCAACTCCAATTTGACCCGTTGTTGGTGAAGCTTCGCGGTACCAGCGAGTATGATCCCTTGCGAGCCGCAGCCAAGCAGTGCCAGCAGAGATATCTGGCGGGGCAAAACTAAGGTGAGGCGCGATCAAAGCCGCGCAAAACTGAAGCGGACGAGACCAGAACTGAAAAAGCCCCCGGCCTGCGCCGGAGGCTCTCGTGAACCCGGACGTGCACGCGTAGCCTACTGCCGCAACTTGGCCGGGACTCCAGCCTTGCGCGCCTGTTCCTTCATATCGTCCAAGGCCTTCTTGGCATCGTCGAGGGCCTTTTGTTTCTGGGCGATCTGCTGTTTGTACTGGGCATCTTCCTTGTCCCATGTGCCGGAGCCACGGAGCCGGTTGCCGGCGTCGGCATAGAAGGCGGCGGCGCGCAGGCGATATTCGCGCTGGGTCACATCCAGTTCACGCGTGAGCAGGTCAACCTGGTTCTGCTGTTGCGCAATCTTCTGTTTCCACTCGTCATTTGCCTTCTGCGCGTCGGAGCCGTCTGCTTTCTTGTTGGCGTCCTGCGCCTCAGGAGTGGAGGGCGTAGCTCCGTCCTGGGGCTGCGCCGAGTTCTCGCCCGACGTTGACCCCGGGTTGGCGTCTTCCGCGCCGGTCGATTCCGTGGCATTTCCCACAACGCTGATCTTGTCGGAGGTGGGTAGATTGTCGTTGTCGTACTTCTTGGCCGACGCCGGCTTTTCGTCCTTGCGGACGCTGCGGGCATAGTCGCCCAACGATTGAGATTGCGCGCCGGCCAGAGTGACCAGCATGCCCGCCAGAACGGCTTCGGCCAGAACCACGTATCCAATGCGCTTCATAAAACTCTCCGTTTCTTTCCGTCGTGCCGCTTCAAAGCAACCAAACGCGGCATCGACGCAGTCCATTCAAGCTTTCAAACCGGCCTTCGCGGCCTTCGCGCTGGCCAGAAATCCACCAATCGTGCGATCCAGGTGCGCTGCCTCCGCCGCAATGTCGGCCGCCAACTGCCGCGCCAGTTCCGCGTCCCGGCTGGCCGCCAGCTGTTGTGCGTATCCCGCGATGGTGGTCAGCGAGTTACGCAAACCCAGCGCCATCTCGGCGGACATTTCGCCGCGCAACTCCTGCTGGCGGCGAATCTCGGTCACTTCCGTGCGGTCATTTATCAGGCAAGCCACGCCCAGGCAAGCGACGTTCTGGCCAGCAACGCCCGGACCCGCCGCGCCCGGAGCTTCGCCCTCCGGCGCGTGCACCGAACTTACTGTAATATCCAGCGTGCGCTCCTCGCCCGCGGGGGTGCGATAGTGGGCTTCCAGACGCTGAAACCGGGTTTTTTCCCGTAAGCAGACGTTCACTGCCTCGGCCAGGTTCGCGTAGGTGGTCTGGGATGAGGAGATCAATTCGGCTTCGCGAAATATCTCGGCCGCGCTCATCCCGGCGGGCGAAGCGAAGCCCAGAATCTGTTTGGCGGAAGCATTGGCCTGCCGTACCAGCCCGTTGGGAGTGAAGAAGAGTACACCCGATGAGAGATTTGAGAGCACGGCGGCGCTGATGTTCTCCGAAGTTTTGGCGCGGCGCCGCTCCACTACTTGCATGCTCAGGAGCTCGTGCTTCTGCTGTTTGAGCTGCTGAATCACCGCATGATAGGTGTGCAGCGGAAAACTCTCG
>JBARIF010000008.1:0-3887 GCA_049799615.1 Terriglobales bacterium | reverse complement strand
GGGACGCCGCTGACGCGGTCTTCTACGTACAGAAAGGCAAGGTAAGACTCACCGTCGTTGCGGCGAACGGTAAGGAAGCTACGATCGGCATATTGAATCCGGGCGATTTCTGCGGAGAAGGTAGCCTTGCAGGACAGCCTCTGCGCATGGGTTCTGCAATCGCGATGACAGATTGCGAACTCATGCGAATCGACAAGAAGGCAATGATGCTTGCGCTTCACCGCGAAAATACATTGTCCGACCTGTTTACGGCATATTTGTTGGGGCGGAACATCCGATACGAAGCAGACTTGGTTGACCAAATGTTTAGTTCCAGCGAGAAGAGACTAGCTCGGATTCTGATGTTGCTGGCTCACTTCGGAAAGGAAGGCAAGCCCGAGACGGTAATCCCCAAGATCAGTCAGGAGACCCTCGCGGACATGGTGGGTACAACCCGGTCGCGGGTCAGCTTCTTCATGAACAGATTCAGGAAGTTAGGCTTCATCGACTATGTTGCCGGGAGTGGGTTGAAAGTCCACAGTTCACTTCTCAGTGTCGTTCTCCACGACTAGCTCGCTTGAGAGCCGCATCCAGCGTTCTGGATTCGCAGCGGTGCTCTTTCCATCAACCCGAACAACGCTTTGCCACTTCGCCAAGGGTGTCAGAACTGTGCAGTTTCGACCAGCCGACCTATTCCTTTCCAGCTTATGCTGTATTGATCGGGGAGATCAGCAGTCGCAGCGAAGGGCGCTACTCTGGTCTCTTGGAAGAAACAATGGACGATGACCCATATCACCAATAACCCGATACCAAAACTGCATAAAGCTCCCCAACCGCCACTGGCGTACCCCGGCGCAACGCCTGACTCAGACCGTGCCAAGAAGCCGCCGCTCGCCGAGCCCCCTGCCAGCGACCAGCAACTGAATCCCGGAGATCGGGTCGAGGGTTTGGGCAACTTCGGAAAACCTACAGGAGCATTCGGCATCGTTGAGCAAGCGAACGAAGATGACGCGGTCGTCAAATAGGATGATGGCGGCCGTACGAGGAGGCTCCACCAACTGTGGCTCAAGAAGGTTTAGCCCGCAACAAGACTGGGCAGATCTGCCGAGTCTGGGGCCAATCCAGCAAGTTTCAGAGACTTGCTTTGAGCGAACTCTCGCAATTCAGTTGCTGTGGACAGACACGTATTCGCCGAGGTTGAAAGGGTAGTGGAGGGAAAGATCAATGCCACGTAAACTCGTCCTCTGGTTTGTGCTATTGATTGCTGGATTTCTTACTGGGCTCATCCTGCAGTATGCCAAGCTGCACCGGCTACAGCAGGAACTGTCTGCCTCGACAAAACAATTAGGATCATGTCAGTCTAGCGAACAATTGTCGCAGCTTCGCGACACAGCCACGATGATGTATCTGGAGGCCGTGCAAAAGAACTACGGAAAGGCCGGGGAGCACTCAAAAGAGTTTTTTGATCAAGCGCAGCGAATTGTGAGCAGCACGGAGGATCCCGCACTCCGCAACTTGCTGCGTGAGACCCTGGCCACCCGCGATCAGATCACAGCGGATCTGGCGAAGGGAGACTCCGCCGCACTTTCAGAAATACAGCCAGTCTTATTCAAGCTCGATCAGACTGCGAAGCATTGACCGGACTACCGGGATTCAGAGTTACGGTACAAATGAGGACGACGAAAGAATGAAGAGCCGCCGCCGATAGCTTTCGGCGCGCATCACGATCGAGGCCCGCTTCAGTTCGTTGATCGCATGCTGCCTTGTAGCAACCTGGCCTAGCCCCCGCACTGCTTGCGGGCACCGGCATCGGTGAACTTCCGCCGCTGGTGCAGCCTGAATTACTACGCGACGGGCGACTCGTCGAGGTCATGTCGAATTAGCACTTCTCCATCTTCCATCTCTGGGTGGGCCATCTGTGGAATCGTTACAATCGCAGCCCGTGCGCGCGTTCAAGAAATTCGCAGTGCCGAAGTTTCTAGGAGGGGACAACTTGAGATGGGTTGACTTCTTCCCGAGAATCTGAAAGAAGCGAGATACGACATCGCTATCTGCCGTAGCCTTCGACAACTCTATCGTCGATCCGGGGAGCCCCTAAGGCCGAATGATCCAGAGTTGTCACGGGCGAGTGGCCGTCGCCGAAGGGGGGTGCGTTTTATCACCACTCTTGGGCGTCGTATCCTCTGCCTCAGCCTCGACGGTGACTTCCACGTGTGCACCCGGTTTGAGGCTGACCTCCTCACCCTGTTCATTCGTGAGCGTGTTGTCGATGCGTATTTCCCTATACAAATGATCCGCGCCCTCAACGGTTATCTGAGCTTTTTCTGGTTCACTTGGAAATGGGGACTTAATAATTTTTTCAACCGTCCCCGGCATGATGGCACTCGGTTTTTCGCTCATAATCCCTCCCCATGCGCAGTGATCACCGAGTAATTGTAGCAGGCAATTTCCGGGTTCCATACCGAATCCCATGTATTGATCGGCAGGGAGACCGCCTGCTAGCTTCATCAGTTCTCCGAGTCTCTCATGCGCCTGCCGCTCCGTATTCTTGTTGTTGACGATCACCCGATTGTACGGCGAAACGTATGCTCGCTGCTGCGTGCCGAGTCTGACTTTGATGTGGTCTGCGACGTGGCCGACGGACTCCAAGCGGTGGACAAGGCTGCGGAGATTCAACCGGATGTCGTGGTTTTAGACATTACGATGCCCCATCTAGACGGATTTGAGGCAGGCCGCCGCATACGCAGAGTTGCCCCAAGCGCTGAAATCCTCTTCTTGAGCCAACTCGACACGACTGAAACAATCAGGCAAGCCTTCAGTTGTGGAGCCCGCGGTTATGTTGTCAAATCTGATGCAGCTAGGGACTTGGTGGCTGCGGTTCGTGCCGTTGGCCAAAAAAGACAATATCTGAACGCCAGGTTTGCCGCGCTCCTGTAACCGGGGAAGCCAGGCAGCCGACGACACTTGTTCCCGTGCGCTCCCAGTTCCTCTCTTTCGAGAAAACGCACTGTCACTCCGTGAATGCTATTTGCGGATGCGTTCCCGCACCGGCTTCCCCAAGGGAGAGAACTTCAGATCGGCTGACTTTGCTCAGAGAAACAGCAGCGGTGGAGACCACTCTGCGTGGCCTTGGCTTCCTCAGAGAAGAAGGGCGTTAGGAACTTAATTTTTGCTCCATTTATGATCCACGAACTGTTACTATCACGTACTGAAACCGCTTCAGGTAGCCATCCGTGTTGCGTAGTTTCAGTAACTTACCATCGGCCATCGTACTTTCACGGCGGTAACACGGGTTCAAATCCCGTCGGGGACGCCAACCACTCTTTCGCAGCGCGCCAGCCCTCTTAGTTGTTGAAACAACGTTGGGTTAGGGGTGTTCAAAAACTTCTGGTTTTGGTGGTAGGCGATACCGCCTTGGAATAGAAAATTTTGAACACGTAGCCTGTGCTCAACGTCTGCCCGCTGCCACGCGGCCGCTACGTCCACCAGCATCAGCTGCGCAAAGCGTAGGAAGGCGTCGAGCGTTCCACGCTGCGACCGTGCGGCGTGCAACTCTTGGGTGATGCCCTCAATGTCATCATCGAAGTCGGCATTAGCTTGGGCGTAGTCGGCTTGGTTCACTTCGCCACGGAGTTTGGCCCGAAGCAGTTCTGCCTTCAGCTTCTTCTGTTCGTCTAGGCGAGCCGCCAGTTCCCTGGTCGCCACACCCGTATCGCCTCGCCTGCGTGCCCACACATCGGCTGCGATGGCAGGGAACTGGGCGACGGTCGCTGCGTCCGGTCGCAAGGTTTGGAGATGCTTGATGAACACGGATTCAAGAACGGATTTCGATACCTTGACGGCTCTGCACGCGGAGTTCCGACACCAGTAGTTAGCGTAATGTTTCAGCTTGCCTTTGTTCATTCCAC
>JBARIF010000007.1:0-4075 GCA_049799615.1 Terriglobales bacterium | reverse complement strand
GTGGAATAGCGGCTGTGCCGCGGTGGCCGGAGCCTGTGCTCGTTGGTTGAACTCTTCCATTTCTTTTTTTACCCAGCCCACGCTTGAGATCTCTATTTGGCCATCCCCTGCGATCCAGAGGATGCTGGGAACGTTGGTGAGTCCGTAAGCATTGGAGACCGGGTACGAACTGGTGTCGTCGAGCAGAACGGGGAAAGTTATTCCATATTCCCTGATGAACCCAGCCGTATCTTTCTTGGCGTTTTGTGAAATGCCAATGATGGTGACGGCCTTGTTTCCGTGGGCTTCGTAGATACGTTGCAGGAAGGGGAACGCGTACTGGCAGGTGGGACAGGAGATCTTGAAAAATGCCGCCAGGACCGGGCCGCGCACCAGCGCCTCGCGCAGCGAAAACTGCTTGCCATCCATCGCCGGCAAAGTGAAGTCTGGAGCCCTCGTTCCCCGTTCTAAAGCCGCCATCGTGCGCCCTCCCCTGAGTCTTCCGAAGATATGGTGAAACCATTTCATGGGCCTGACCTTGACCCTTGTGATTAGATGACGTGTGTCTGGCGCAGGATTTTTCGGGTTAATCCGGTCAGAGGCAGCCGTGGGATGCTCTTCCTGGGCACCCACCGGCCCTGCTTCGGCCCCGGCACCGGGCCACGCAGCACGCGGACGGTGTAGTCGGTCACAGTAATGGAGTGCCGCAGCGTGAAGCTGGCCGCGCTCGGAGCTTTCGCGGCGGGAATTTCCGGTAATTCCCACATCCCCGGCATCAGGGACGAATGTCTGGGCCGCTGCACCAGGAAAACCGAACTGTTGCGATGATCGAGCGCGTAGCAGATATCGCGCTGCTTCTGACGGACCCGTTTCTTTGGCAGCGCAAGGTGGCCGCGCGTGGCGCAGAGGCCGAACACCGGACAGGCGGAACATCGCGGCTGACGGGGCAGACACACGGTCGCGCCCAGTTCCATCATGGCCTGGTTGAAATCGCCAGGACGCTTAGGGCTGAGCAGGGCCCCAGCGCTCTTCCAGAGATCTTCGCCGTTCAAACCACTGCCGAAGACGCGCCCCAGCACTCGTTCGACATTTCCGTCCACCACGGCCGCAGGCACGTCAAAGACAATGCTGGCGACGGCCGCGGCCGTATATCGCCCGACTCCCGGCAGAGAGCGCAACTCCTGAACCGCGCTGGGAAATATCCCTCCATGCTGCTTCAAGATGGCCTTCGCGGCGGCGTGCATCATACGGGCGCGCCGGTAGTATCCCAGCCCACTCCAGGCGGCCAGCACTGCTGGCTCCCGCGCCGAAGCCAGTTTCTGCACCGTGGGAAATCGCCGCAGGAAACGGCGATAGTGCTCCAGCACCGCGGAGACGCGGGTTTGCTGCAACATGATTTCCGAGAGCCACACCCGGTAGGGATCGCGGTCGCGGCGCCACGGCAGGTCCCGCTGGTTGAGGTCGTACCAGGCGAGCAGGCGCTGCCGCCAGCGCCGGGTCGCCAACGCATCGAATTTCCGGCAATCCTCTGGGCGCATGGCGAGATCGTTCACACAAAATCCAGCTACGACGATTCAATGGCCGAAGCCCGCAACTATTTTTTCTCCGCCCCAAGAACGGAATGAGCAATGGCCATCCACCCGGCCTTCTGTTTCTGCCAGACGGTCATCATGCGCACTGGTTCCGAGGGCAAGGGCTGCCCGGCCATCGTGCCGCGCATCACCACCGTATAGCTGACGACAAAAGTGTCAGAGTTCAGCTCCGTCTGGACATCCCCGAGAGTGTAGTCATCCAGTTGCAACTGTTGCAGGTGGGCAACGGCGTCTGCCTTGTCCAGCCGGCCCTGTTCCGGCGACACGGCCATGTAGTTGCCGGCCATGTGATGCTCCAGTTCCTTCCATTTTTTGTCCTTCACTTCTTTCCAGAAGCTGCGTTCCAGGCCTTCGGCGCCGGTCGCGTCGGTCCACTTGGTGCTGCCGGGATGCTCGCGCCACATAGTACAACCGGAGAGCAACAGCAGCGCAGTCAGGAGGACACAGATCGCCGGACGACTCTTCATGGCCAGAATTCTAACAGCAGTCGTCGGTCGGTGGTCCTTGGCCGTTGGTCGTTGGTTGTTGGCCGTTGGCCGGTCGCGTTTCCAGAGCGAGGAGGATACGTCGTAAGAAACTGGATGCGCCAATCAGACGTCAGAAGCCTCGAGCCAATGACCAATGACCAACGACCACCCTTTACTGCCTGTATTCCCCCGTTGACCACGGCCCATCCGGGGGGAATAATGGCCAGACCTGCCATCCCATGCGGCGGGGTGCGTATTTTTGCGCTTCGACAGTTACACTGTCAGCATGACTGACTTCAATCGCAAGGTAGAGGACGCCTCTGCACGCGTAAACAAATCGGTGGCCGAGGCTGCTGACCGCATGGAGAAGGAGACCGCGGAATTCATCGCCTATCTCAACGACGAAGTGGTACCGGCAGTCCGTCAACACTCCACCAAAGCGTTGCGGGTGGCGGCCGAAAAAATGTCCAGGCTGGCCGACTATCTGGACGAGGTCAAGTCCGACCGCCGTTAAGCGGCAACCTTTGCGCCGGCATTCTGGCCCTGGTCATCGCTGCGCTCATGCTGAGCGGCTGCGGCGGAAAAAAACAGGCTAAGGCGATTCCTCCTCCGCCGCCCCCCATGGTCCCGCCTGCGACTGCCTCCATTCCTCCCACACCTAAACGGCCCACGGCGGCGCCGCCCCCTCGGGAACAGGAAACGACGAACGACGCCGCGACCGCCCTCTCGATCCCCGAGGACACAAAGCCTCTGTCCGTCGAAACCGGCAAGGCCAGCTGGTACGGAGCGCCGTATCACAACCGCCGCAGCTCCAATGGCCAGATCTATGACATGAATCAGTTGACCGCCGCTCACCTGACTCTTCCGTTGGGCTCGACGGTGCGAGTCACCAACCTCAAGACCGGGCATTCGACCATTGTGCGCATTACCGACCGAGGTCCCTTCGTGAAAGGACGGATCGTCGATCTCTCGCTGGCCGCAGCGAAACAGGCGGACGTCTGGAAGGCAGGCATCGCGCCGGTCCGGTTGGAAGTCTTACGGACGCCAGTAGCTTCCGATCATGGCGGAAGATGGGCCGTGCAAATCGGAGGCTTCCAAGATGAAGACGCCGCGGATAAATTGGCCGACCGTCTTACCCGGCGCTACAGGACCGCGAAAGTATTGCGCTTCAGCAGCCCCGTTGGCGACTGGTGGGTGCGCGTCCGCGTCCTGAAGGACGACCGCAGGCGGGCCGAGGAAGTCGCCCGCGAAACGCACGCCGACGCCGACAAGGTATTCCTGGTCAGGCTGGACTGAGTATGCATCCGGGCGGATGTATGGGCCTGACGCTTCTGTCCGACCCGGACACAGCACCGGCTACGGATTCTCCACGGCCTGCCTGTAGGTACCGAACTTTTTCGCTACCGGCTTCAAGGTGGGATAAAACTGCACAAACGAGTGTTCGACGGCCGCATGGTCTTCGTGACACTGCCAGCACGCGGCCTTGGGATCGGCCTGTGCTGATTTGGTGGATTCATCGAAATTGAAATACGCCCACTTCTCCGGGAAGCGGCTCTCGTCTTTCACTTCCACGCCGTATCCCATGAGATCGCTTTGAAAGAGACCCACTTTGTTGATCGAGCCTTTCGTCTCCGAACCGCGCTCCTCTACCACGAACATGGTCTTGTCCGGCCACTTCCCGCTTTTGAGAAACTCGGAGTAGGCCCACTGCGGCACAAAAACGTTGGTAAACATCTGGTGATCCATACTCCCGGGGGTGTAGCTCATGCCCAGGCCTGAAGACAGGAAGATCCATTCGCGGAAGTTTTTCGGGGGCAGCAGATGATTGTCGCTGGTGTACGCGGGCTTGCCGGATTCGGACTCCGGAGTTGCGGCCTGGAGAAATCCCAGACACACAACAAGTGTTAGACCGGACAGCAAGGCATGCTTCATGGTGGTCTCTCCGTCAGCTTAGACGTGGGGGACGTCCAAAAAGACAGCAGATTTCCGGTAGCGCCGCCGTCCCGGCGGCTGTCGTGGGGGCGTCCCGCCCGCACC
>JBARIF010000006.1:0-2632 GCA_049799615.1 Terriglobales bacterium | reverse complement strand
GAACTGGAGTGGCGCCCATGTGGGCGCTGGTACTGCTGGGTTTCTTTCATTCGATCATGTTCCCGACCATTTTCGCACTGAGCCTCAAGCATCTCGGCCCACACACCAAGCTGGGCTCCTCCTTATTAGTAATGTCCATCATCGGCGGCGCCTTTTTCCCCGCCATCATGGGCTATATCTCCGATGTGAGTAATATCCGCTACGCGTTTCTGGTTCCATTCCTCTGCCACCTCTATGTACTCTATTTCGCGACACGCGGGTACCGCCCGGCTCTCGATTTGCCAAAAGCTGCCGAGCTGCGGAGTATTCCTGTCGAGAACTAGAGACGATCAATCGAGGACAAGACATGCGCGGCGATCAAAAACTACTGAGTACGTGTCTGACTGGAATAGTGCTCGCGTCTGTGGCCCGGCTTTGGGCTCAGTCGCCACAACCTCTGCCCGGCACTCCAATTTCCAAAACCACGGAGCAGGTTTACAAGAACATCCAGGTACTGAAAGAAGTCCCCGCCGAACAGCTCATTCCTGCCATGCAATTCATCACAGCGTCCCTGGGAGTGCAATGCGATTTCTGTCACCTGGAAAATGCCTTTGAAAAAGATGACAAAAAACCAAAGCAGACGGCGCGCAAGATGATGAAGATGATGTTGGCAATCAATCACGAGAGCTTCGACGGTCAGCAGGCCGTTACCTGCTTTGCGTGTCACCGGGGCGCACGCAAACCGGTGGCGACACCAACGATCGGCGCAGACGAAGACAGAATTATTGCGGAGAAAAAGATGGCCGACGAGGAGCCCAACACCGCCGGCCTGCCAAGCGCGGATCAAATTCTTGGAAAGTATCTACAGGCAATTGGCGGTGCTGATGCGGCAACCGGAATTTCCACTCGTATCCAGCGAGGCACCATCACTGTCGCCCTGAAGCAGTTTCCGGTTGAAGTCCTGGCCAAAGCCCCGGCAAAACGAGTCACTATAATCCACCTTCCCGGCGGCGACAGTGTCACAGGGACTAACGGTGAAGAGGGCTGGCTGAGCACACCCGGCCGGGCAGTCCACGATATGGGGCCATCAGAACTCGACGACGCCAGAGTAGACGCGCAGATTTTCTTCCCGAGCGGTCTCGGGCAGTTTTTCAAGGAATTGCGCGTGCTGGGAAAGGAACAAGTTTATGGCCACGAGGCTTACGTGTTGTCTGGAATACAAGATACCCAGCCGCCTGTACAACTTTGCTTTGACGAGCAATCTGGGTTGCTGGTACGAATGACGCGTTATACGCGGACGCCACTCGGCCGGAATCCGACCCAAATCGACTACGCAGATTATCGTCAGGACGGTGGTCTAAGGACACCGTTCCGCTGGACGGTTGCTCGTCCTGGCGGACGCTTCACAATCCAGATCGAACAACTGCAACAGAATGTTCCCATCGGGGACGACAAATTCGCCAAGCCGGCAAGCACCACCCCGTCATCTTGAAAAGCATTGTTCATGCGATCCCACCTTCCGGCAGTCCTCGTTCACTCGCGATCCGATCCAGCACGCGACGTAAAGTCTGCTCGGTGATCCCGTGCTGTCGGCATAACTCCGCCGTCGTCAATCCTGCCTCGCCTTGCTTCAGGATGGCGATGATCTGCTCTTCGCTGTGTCGCGTGCCCTTCATGCCCGTTCTCCTCGCCTGGGTTTGGGAGAACGCACATTCTAGGCGGTCCAGTTTTCGGGGGCTACTCAGGTGGAAACGGCCGCCGCTGAGCCGCCGTTACCGGCTCGGAAGGAAAATAACGAAACGAAGCCAACAAGTGCTTTGTTTGCAACACGGTTAGCCTCGGGATCTTGCCGTGATTAGGTGCCGCGGGGCCCGCTTCCGCTAACTGACATGAATGGACTGGGTTGGACTTTGGTGCGAAAGGGGGAACTCGAACCCCCACGGGTTTCCCCGCCAGATCCTAAGTCCAATCCGCGATTTTGCGAAGTTGCGTAAATGCCGAGTCTTACAGCCCCTTAGCAAATTCCCGGTGTGTCGTTCTGTGCCGTCCGGTTAGGTCCGGTAAGGAGCTGATGGGCATCATTTGGGCATCAGCAATGCGCTTCTTGTGTGTCTTCCGCCACTTTGCCCAGCGGGCTTTCTGGGCAGAGCGAATGCGAGCAAGTGCAGTTGCTGACAGCCTGCGCTTCCTGGGTGTGCCGCTCCCTTTGAGAGCAGCGAGAGCGTTGCCGACCTGGTCAAGTTGAGCGGTGAGACGGCTGCGTTCCTGCTCCAGATGTCTGAGGACTGCGGTGAGTTTGGCCACGACGCGGAATTGTACTACCGGACGTGCCTGACGTTTCAATAACGAGAGATGTGGACCTTGCGGCGCCTGTGCTTGATGAGGTCAACCGTCAATTTGACACCGAGCAAAAATGCGCCGACCAGTACGACCACGACGGCGGCAGTCATATAGTGCCCCCTTGTCGATCATACTCCTCATCGAAGGCGATGGATGGTAGAAGGACCGTCCGGCGAATCAGTAAGCATGTATCCAAGGTAAGAGATCCAGATGGCAACGGTCGGTGATCTAAATCACGTGCCTTTTAGCTATCCCGGAGCTTCTTATCAGCAGTCGGCGGCGGCATCTTTTTTTCGTCTAATCTTAGAGTCAA
>JBARIF010000005.1:0-7407 GCA_049799615.1 Terriglobales bacterium | reverse complement strand
GTCGCGCAGGCCGCGCACGCGATATTGCGGATCCAGGATGACGGCAGCAGCCACTACAGGCCCGAACAGCGAGCCCCGTCCCACTTCATCGACCCCCGCGATAAAGCGCGCGCCCAGTTGCGCTGCCTTCTTCTCAAACCGCAGCGTGCAATGCAGCTTTTTCAGCAGACGCAGCTTGGCGGCGGAAGCGGAGAGCGGTTTCCCGGGCGCGGACGTGAGTTCTTGCGGCACAGAATAACGATAAAACCCATCTTCGCCCACTCGGACCGTGTGCTGCAATGTGGAAAAATCCTGGTGTGGGGCGGGCGCCCCCGCCCGCCGCTTTTGATTCTGATCTTCGGCCGGGTGGCCGGGTGGCCCACTCAAGCCCGGTCTTGGCTTGAGTGGGGCAGTTCGGCCGGGGTGCCAACACATCGCGTACCTTGCCATGTGTGGCAGAGCCCAACCCTAACGCCCAAAAAACCGCGGCTTCCAGACCAGAGCCAGCCGGGAAAAACACAGCGGAATCGACTCATCCCCAACACTCGCACCGGATTCAGTCTCCCCCGCCGCCATCTGCTCTTCGCCGCCCCGGCCTTCACCGCCACGAAAAAAATCCCAGCCTTCGCGATACTTCTCAAATCGCGCCGTCTTGCACCCATCATCCGGATAAAGCCGCAAACTCTTCCCCTGCGCCAGCGCCGCCACCGGCACCACGTACCACACATCCAGAGGAACAATGTGCGCCGCCAGCACGTCAATGTCCTCCGCCGTATAAACAACTTTGTTCTTGCCGTAAACAAAATGGATCGGCTGAATATGGTATCCCCCCGCCCGCTCCACCGCGGTGCACTTGATCTGCACTCGCCACAACCGTCTCCCCGAATCCAGCACAAAGTCATAGCGCTCGCTGTCGCCCCAGGGCTTGGTCACCCGAAACCCAAGCCCCACTGCCTTATGCAGAAACGCCGCCTCCGAGAGTTCCCCTGTCCGCTTGCTGTTGCGCTGAGCCGCATCGTTCGAGGACGTATTCGGATCATCCCACTGTTGCGTCATGATGGCTAAACCGTGACCTGAAAAGACTTGTATAAGCAACTGAAACTAAACAGCGTGATAAGCAATGACGTGATCGCAAACAACTCCATATTCTGTTATCCCGCAATCCAAAAATGAGGTCAAGAAAATAGAAAAGGTCTGTAAATGAGAAGGACATCCAGGGCCGATGTGGTCGCGGGCGCCTCGCCCGCGCAAAACGCATCCCCCGCCACACCCCACGGAGCGAGCGAAAACGCGTCAGTCCCCATGGCATGAGGACAATCTGGAACTCGCCTCATAAATAGCTTTGTGGAAGGGCACGGCTTTAGCCGTGCCGCTGACTGGTAGTATCCCTACTTGGTGCAAGATGGGTTCGAAGACAGGGAGCATCCGCCGATATGCATCCAGCCCAGAGTACAATATTGTCACTTCCCCACCCCAAGGAAACCCGTGCGCCACAGGAGTCTTTTGAATGGCTGATGACGATGCCGTTGTAAAACCAGCAGTCCCCGCTAAGAAGGCAAAGAAGAAGGGCAGGAAGCGAGCTAAGAAGAAAGCCAACGGTGCACCCGCCCGTGCTCGCGGTGGTGCTGGCCGAGTGAAATTTCCGAAGCACTCCATTCTCGATTGCATCCGCATCCCACAAGCGATTGTTGACCAACATGCGGGCGAAGCATGCAGCGACCGTGAAGGAGCCGTGTTCGCTAAGATCGGTTGGACTGGTGAGATTGGCGTTGAGATAGGTTCCGCCATCAAATACAAGCTTCTGGAGCGTCCGTCGCCCGGCAAGATCAAGCCGACTGACTTGGTTCGGAAGATCACTCGGCCACAAGACCCCAAGGACAAAGTGGCTGCTCTGCGTCAGTGCGTGATGAATGCTCCGGTCATTTCCGAAGTCTACACGAAGTATCGCAGCGAGAATCTACCCGACAGAGAGTTCTTCGTGAACGCGCTGCGAGATTCGTTCGGTGTACCTCCGGATCAGATAGACGACTTCATCACCGTCTTCAACAAGAGTTTGAAAGAAGCGGGGCTTCTGGAGGAACTGAGCGGCGGGAATTTTCGGGTGTTGGACGTGACTTCACCGGGGGATCCCTCCACTCCAGTTGGCGAAGAACAGATAAAGAAACTCTCCAAGGGCGTCACCGTGGCAGCGAGTGACACCTGTTTCGTGGTGATGCCGTTTTCTGATCCGATAGGTGGTTACTACGACAGTCTCTACAAACCAGCGATTGAGAAGGCCAAACTGAAACCCGACCGCGCCGACTCTGACATCTACGGCACAGGCAAGATCATTGACCAGATTTGGAAGGGCATCAACACGGCCCGTGTCTTGTTGGCAGAGCTTACGGGCCGCAATGCCAACGTGCTGTACGAACTCGGTCTGGCTCACGCGCTCCACAAGCCTGTGGTTTTGATCTGTGCAAAGGCCAATGAGGACGATGTGCCATTTGATCTCCGGCACGTTCGCGCCATCTACTACGACAAGGATGATCCCTTCTGGGGACCAAAGTTGGTTGAGAAGGTAGCGGAGAAGATTCTCTCCGTGCTTGCGGACCCGAAGGACGCGATTCTGTTCCCATGACACCAGAACCACGACGCCCTGACGCAGTATTGTTGCTCCCCGAAGGGGTTCAGTTGACCCTGTTCCGCAAGGTGGAAGTGACGAAGGAAGACAAAACCAAACTCATCGGTGACTGGATGATCGCCCTAGAAACTGGTCATCGGATTGTTTTGTACTTCTACGAGCGCGGTGGGGAACAGATTGTGGAAATGATCTACGACAAGCACATGATGGAGCACGGTGAGCACTCGGCTGTGCCACCGCCCGAGATACCGGGCTATGTCTTCTGCAACATTGAGGACCCGAGAGAAGTAGAGAAATATCTGCGGTGGTACGGCGCGTTCCCTAAGGCTTAGATCGAAACTCCCTTGGATTGCCGAACACCAAGGATGCGCCGCCGGGTGCCCCACTCATTCACGCTTCTTGCCAATCAGTGGGTGCCGTCACAATCGGAGTGTATAAGGACCACGGTCAAACTGGCGTCCCCCCCGATTCGCGGACGTCGAGACGCTAGATTGTTACGGTGGATGGCGGGTGGCCCACCTTTGCATTGCACGATTCCCACGGAGGGTGCCCCATCCTTGCGTTTTTTGCAAGGGTGGGCGGCGATGCTGCCTAGCGCAACTTGTGTCCGTTCTACACTACCCGTCGTGCATGCCGTCGTCGTACCCGCCCTTCGCAAAGTACGCGAAGGACGGGGCACCCTCAGCTGTGGTGGCTTCTGCAGTTTGAAGGCCGGGCCACCCGCCCAGTGCTCCAGATACGGGAAGCGTGCGGCTCGGCGCCAGCCTCCATATGGACTACTTCGCGCAACAGTCTTTGGACGTGCTCAATTCCGATCTCACCGTCATCGAACAGTTGCAACAGGATTTCCCCCAGGACGGTCTCGGGTCGCTGCGGAACCTGGCAGGAGCATTCCAGTTCTCGGGCGATGACGTAGATAAAAAGATCCGCGCACTCTCCGGCGGCGAAAAATCGCGGCTGGCAATCGCCCGCATGCTCTACAACCCGCCGAACTTCCTGGTGCTCGACGAACCGACGAATCACCTGGATCTTGCGACCAAGGAAATGCTGGTAGACGCCCTGAAAGATTTTGAAGGCACCATGATCTTCGTATCGCATGACCGCATGTTCCTTCGCGGTCTCGGCTCACGTGTGCTGGAACTGGGCGGCGAGAGCGGGACGGGCCGCTATCCCACTGTCTATCCTGGGTCGTACGTTGAGTACGTGCAGAAGCTTGGACATGAGGCGCCTGGAATTTATTCGTAGGTTTTGTGCAACGGGATACGTCCCGTCTGTCCGCCCAATTTTACTCGAGCTACACGGCCCCGCGGTGCCTAAGGGCGACGATCATCCGTCTGATTTCCAGTGCCTCGTCTGTTCTTGGGAAATCGATGTTCATCGGGATAAAAGCCGTTTTGTGCGACAACCTCTCGCCGCTCATGTTATCGAATATCTCCAACGAGCCGTTGCCATAGTAATCGCCGAGGAATCGATAATAGCTCTCTCCCAACTCGCTTGAAAACTTCCAGTGATCCTCGTTGTATATAAAGTCGCGCAGATCAAACTCCAAGGTTTCTTTGGAGAAATCTAAAATGAGCCTGACGATCATTGGCTGAGTTTCAGGGTCCGTTTCCAGAACAAGAACGCCTCCGCTACACGACACCGGACGGTACTCCAACCTTTTCAAGCATTCATATGGCCGCCGTTCTTTCAAACCGATCATTAGCTTAAACACCGGAGGCAATTCTTGGATGGGCACGCTTTCTGCACGAGTCAGTTTGGCGGATAGTTCATCGCCCAGTAACAGCTTGAACCCTGCCAACTCATACAGGTGCTCACGCCAGACTGTGTGCAACGAGGGAATGCCTAGCTCATGCTCGATGAGCCGTTCTGCGAGAGCCTTAATCAACGAGCAGTCAGAGCGAATCTCCATCCTGTCCGACGGTTCATCTGGATCACGTATTGGCCTGCTAAAAGCGTGGGCGATGGCAGTTCGGCCCTGAACATATAGATACTTGCCGATATCGCCGACTGAACTCAACTCTTGCACACGTTTGGCAGCGTCGGACTTAAGACTCGGTATGCTCCCGTTGATCCACCGCATTTGATCGTCTGAACGTGAATGGAGAATGTTCACAATCTTGTAGTAGCTCAGAAACCTGTAGAACTCATTGTCGGAGTTTAGACCGTCCCGAAAGAGCGCTAGGGCTAGACGCTGCCTGTCATCAGTGGCTACAACAAGGTGTTCAAAGTCGAAGCGTGAGATTACATATCCGGTTATGCGTCGTTTTTCGAGATAGTTGAATCGAGGCTTATCTTCATCTTCGAGTCGCGCACCTCCAGCACTGCTGCCGCGCGTTACATAAGCATTGTTGTCCTTCCATGCCATGGCGCTCAGGAAGCGATTGAGCTTCAGTCGAATTTGTTGCAGGTCTTCTCCAGGCCGAACGAATGTGGACATAACATCGCAATATTCATCCATCCGCGGCTGGATGTGAATGGTCAAGCCGTCATATTCAGTCCGCAGCGGCGTCGTCCTGGGATCGCGTTCGTTGGATTCGAAATCGACAACCAGCCAGTGATGTATCTGGCGATTCATTCCTCAAAAGTCCTCGCAGCCATGGTAACAATCTTCGCCATGTGTTCGCTGTCCAGAAGCTTGGGCATGAGGCGCCCGGGATTTACCCTTAGGCCCTGAGAAATGGGTGCGTCCCGTCTGTCCCAGTATTGGCGGGTGGCCCAGGCTAGGCCTACACCCAGCAGTTCGAGGGTGCCCCGCTCAAGCTTTGCTTGGGCGGGGCTTTTTTACCACCTCTCGTGGCTTTTCGAGACGTGGGACACTTACTCAGTCGGCCTTACCGGCCCCGCCGTTTCCGCCTGCTCATACATCTCTTCTATTTGCTGCCGGTAACGCTCTTCCACCTTATGCCGTCGCAGCTTCAGGCTCGCCGTCAGGGTTCCATCCTCGGTAGAAAATTCATCCGCTACCAGCAGAACCTTCTTCAGTTTTTCGAACCGGGCCAGATTTCCGTTCAGATCTTCCACGATCCCCTCGTACAGAACACGCACCTCGGGCGATGCCACCAGTTCCTCACGAGAGCCGAAAGTTACCTCATTACCGCGGGCCCAATCTTCCAGCAACGGAAAATTCGGTGCAATCAGTACCGCAGGGAACTTGCGCTTCTCCCCCAGCACCACGGCCTCCGCGATCAGCGCATTGTGTTTGAGTGAATTCTCAATCGGCTGCGGCGCGATGAACTTTCCTCCCGAGGTCTTGATCAAATCCTTCTTGCGGTCGGTGATGGAGAGAAATCCATCTGCATCCAGGTTGCCGATGTCGCCGGTTTTGAACCAGCCATCCACAAAAGCTTCCTGGGTTTCCTTCGGCTTGTTCCAGTATTGCTTGAAGACAGAAGGACCCCGCACCAGGATCTCGCCGTCTTCCGCGATACGTACCTCTACGTTCGGGAGCGGCCTTCCCACCGTACCCATCTTGTGTGCCCGCGGCGTATTGACCGCGATCACGGGAGAAGTTTCCGTCAGTCCATAGCCCTCATGAATGCGGACCCCGATGGCGGCATACCATTCCGCCAGTTCACGCCCCAGGGGCGCCCCGCCCGCAATGAAAACCTCGATGCGCCCGCCCATCGCCGCCCGCACTTTCGAATACACCAGCCGATTTGCCACCTTCCACGCCCGCGAGGTCGGCGTCCGGCCCGCCAGCACTTCTGCCCGATTTTCTTTGCCTACCGACATCGCCCAGTTATAAAAGGTGGAGTTGGGGAACCCCTGCGCTCTCTGCTCTGTTTGAAAGTGTATTTTTTCGTACACCCGCGGCACCGCCACAAAGAATGTGGGCTTCACTTCCAGCAGCGCCTGCGGCAACTGGTTCACAAAGGCCAAGTGCGCCAGTGTGACTCCGCGATACAGCAACGCGAAATCCACATGGCGGGCGGTGACATGGGAGAGTGGAAGAAACGAAATGCTTACATCGCCCAATCGCACCGGGAATTCCGCCAGCGAGCAGTTAAGATTCGACGCCATATTGCCATGAGTGAGCATGACCCCCTTGGGGGTGCCCGTCGTTCCCGAGGTATAGATAATGGTGGCGAGATCGTCGGGTGAAACCGCACGGGCCGTCGCTTCGAGCGCTGCATCTTGGCCGGCTGGCCCGTCGGACGCCATCTCCGACATGCGCACCGCGCCTTCGGCAGCGTCCATCACGATAAGCTTCTCCAGCGCGGTCTGTTCCCGAATGGAGAGAACTTTCTGCAGCTGCATTTCGCTGGAGACAAAGATAACGCGCGCCCCCGAATCCCGCAGGATGTAGGCCGTCTGTTCGGCCGTAAGCGTGGCATAGATCGGGACCGTGACCGCGCCCAGCAGCAGGGAAGCGAAGTCTGCCATGGTCCACTCCGGCCGATTTTCGCTCAGAATGGCGACCCGGTCGCCGCGACCGATGCCCCATCTCTGCAACCCCCCCGCCACGGCCGCGGTCCGCCTGCGAAGTGTGTCCGAAGAGATTGGAACCCACTCCTCCCCGGCCCGTTGCAGCATCGCGCTGTATTGCTGACGCTCCACCACGGCAAAAAACACATCGTTAAGTGTGCGCAGGCTCATTCGCGAAAAGAAAGCAGATCAGATCTCTCAAAAGAATGTACTGGTTTTGCCAACTCCGAGGCAAACCTCCCCCAGCGTTTGACCGCTCCACAACGACATTGCTATGATGACCATGCGGGGTGGAGCAGTCTGGTAGCTCGTTGGGCTCATAACCCAAAGGTCGGTGGTTCAAATCCACCCCCCGCAACCAAAGAACTCATTCATTC
>JBARIF010000004.1:0-5481 GCA_049799615.1 Terriglobales bacterium | reverse complement strand
AGCCATAACCGGTTAAGCCGCTGTGATGTGAGCGGCCTGCTCGGGCCATGCGAATTTGAGAGCAGCAGGCATCTCGGCAACTTTTTCCAGAAACACACGCACTAGGTCATTTCGGACCAGTGGGTCCCGGCGGACAGCGCGGTTTGTCTGGACGAGCAGTCCGGCGTCTACTAGATCTGGAGGCAAACTCCGGACGCAAATTTTTGGGTGGGGATAAATAGATGACGACTTCGACTTCCGACCGGCGCACCAGCGACACCGACGACACAATCGTGGAGGCGGGGCACAGCCACGGTATTACCACCTCTGCGGCTCTGTACTATCCGTCGTTGAAGGGTAATTGCTGGGACGACGAACTGCTGCCGTCGGGAGATTAGTAGTGGAATGCTTTCCCGAAGGCATCTGTCACCTCCCGATAGGACGGGCCCTTCTTGCTTTATTCTCTCCGTAGGGTTAAGCGCGGAAAAGACTCCATAGTTTCCGAAGGAGATAGAAATGACTAGTAACAACAACCCGGCTGAGAAAAAGGGCCGTTGGGCGGCAGGCATTACACCCTACGCGGAAATGGGTTATTACGACGCGGACTACGAGCCGAAGGATACGGATATTCTGTGCGCATTCCGCTTAGTGCCCCAACCCGGTGTCGAACCCATCGAGGCCTCGGCAGCGGTAGCGGGTGAGTCCTCTACTGCCACATGGACGGTGGTCTGGACGGATCGCCTGACCCCGTACGAACATTATCAGGCGAAATGCTATCGGGTCGATCCCGTCCCCGGCACCGATCAATACATCGCCTACATAGCCTATGACATCGACCTTTTCGAGGAGGGATCAATCGCCAACTTGACCTCCTCGATCATTGGCAACGTGTTCGGCTTCAAAGCCTTGAAGTCTCTGCGCCTGGAAGACATGCGGATACCACCGCACTACGTGAAAACCTTCCCGGGCCCACCTCACGGCATCGTGATGGAGCGCGAGTACTTGAATAAATTCGGGCGCCCGCTGCTTGGCGCCACGGTCAAGCCCAAGCTGGGCCTTTCTGCCCGTAACTATGGCCGCGTAGTCTACGAGGCGTTGCGCGGTGGGCTCGACTTCACTAAAGACGACGAGAACATCAACAGTCAACCCTTCATGCGCTGGCGCGATCGCTATCTCTTCTGCATGGAAGCGGTGAACCGCGCCATGGCCGCTACCGGGGAGATCCAAGGGCATTATTTGAACGTCACTGCCGCAACCATGGAAGAGATGTACGAACGCGCTGACTTCGCCAAGGAGCTGGGCAGCGTGATTGTGATGATTGATCTGACGATCGGCTACACCGCCATTCAGTCCATGTCCAGGTGGGCGCGCCGCAACGGCGTAATCCTGCACTTGCACCGGGCTGGTCATGGCACCTACACGCGACAGAAGACGCACGGCGTGAACTTTCGTGTCATCGCCAAATGGATGCGCCTGGCGGGCGTGGATCATATTCATGCCGGCACCGCAGTCGGCAAACTCGAGGGCGACCCCAACGCCATTCGCGGGTACTACAACACTCTGCGGGCGAACACGCTGGAGGCTGATCCCTCTCAGGGTCTGTATTTCGCGCAGGACTGGGCATCAATGCCGGCAGTAATGCCCGTGGCCTCCGGCGGTATCCATGCCGGGCAGATGCACCAATTGCTGCACCTTCTGGGGGAAGATGTCGTGCTTCAGTTCGGGGGCGGCACCATCGGTCACCCGGATGGGATCGCCCAGGGTGCGACAGCGAATCGCGTGGCCACGGAGGTGATGATCCAGGCCCGCAACGAAGGTCGCGACATCCTCAACGAAGGGCCGGAGATCCTGGCGAAGGCTGCGCGTTGGTCACCAGAGCTGCGCACGGCACTCGAGGTCTGGAAGGACGTTAGTTTTGACTACGAATCGACCGATGTGCCGGATGCCGTCGCCACGCTCACGGTTTGATTGCTAGAGGCCGTCGTTCCTGGCAGCAAGCCCTCAAGGGCGCCGCTACACTTTAATTGCTGGGCACCTGCGCAACGGAGACGAACAATGCGAATCAAGCAAGGTACTTTTTCTTATCTACCCGACTTCACGGATGAGGAGATTAAAGCCGAGGTGCGGTATTGCCTCGATAACGGCTGGGCCTTTTCCATCGAGCACACCGACGATCCCCATCCCCGCAATGCTTACTGGGAAATGTGGGGGTTGCCGATGTTTGATGTGAGCGACCTAGACGACGCCATGCATCAGATCGATGAGTGTCGCAAGGCCTTCCCGGACGATTACATCAAGGTGAACGGTTATGACCGCACCAAGGGCCGGCAGACGACCATGTTGAGTTTCATCGTCCACCGGCCCAAACAGGAGCCCGGTTTCTATTTGGAGCGCGCGGAAGGCCAAGATCGCCGCATCCAGTACACGATTCGCTCCAAAGCCAAGCTGGCGGGTTAGCACAGACAGTGAGGATTGCCTTATTGCAGAAATAGCAGCGCGAGAATGCCATGCAAAGATTAGATAAGGATCCCGCCGTTGACACAGGTACTGCCCAGGAGACTGGGCAAAACCTCGTGGATATCGGCGCCGCCCAACGGGATTCCCATCTCGAGGAGATCTTGGATGAACTGGATCGTGAGCTGGTTGGGCTCAAATCCGTGAAGGCCTACATCCGGCGGGTGGCCTCGCTGCTGCTGGTGGCGCGTTTACGCGAGAAGGTTGGACTGGCGAGCGTTCCCCCCACCTTGCATATGTCCTTTACCGGACATCCCGGCACTGGCAAGACCACAGTCGCGATGCGAATGGCGAAGATACTGCACCACCTCGGCTACCTGCGCCGGGGCCATTTGGTGGTGGCCACGCGCGACGACCTGGTGGGCCAGTATGTGGGACACACAGCTCCGAAGACTAAAGAGACGCTCAAGAAGGCGATGGGGGGCGTGCTGTTCATCGACGAAGCTTACTACCTGTATCGATCCGAAAACGAGCGCGATTACGGCCAGGAAGCGATTGAGATGTTGTTGCACGCAATGGAAAACCAGCGCGAGGATCTGGTCGTCATCCTGGCCGGCTATCAAGATCGGATGGCAACTTTCTTCCAATACAATCCCGGCTTTCGCTCGCGCGTGGCGCACCACATCAGCTTCCCCGATTACACGCTGGAGGAGTTGACGACGATCGCCGAATTGATGCTGCGCCAGCAGAACTATGCCTTCGACGCCGAATCGCGCCAGGCATTTGTTGAGTATCTCGGGTTGCGGATGAAGCAGCCTCAGTTTGCCAATGCGCGCAGTGTGCGTAATGCCATTGACCGCATAAAACTGCGCCAGGCTAGCCGCTTGGTCAGCGAAGGAGGCTGCATTCCCAAAGAGCAACTGCTTCGCATCGCGGCGATTGATATTCGTCAGAGCCGGGTGTTCCAGGGAGGCTCGGACGCAGAACGCGAAGGTGTTGACAATGGTGGCGCGCAAAGTATCCGCCGCGAGGAGGCGTGATGACGAAACGAAGACCGATAGTGTTGGGCATCGTGGGGGACAGTGCTGCTGGCAAGACGACGATTACCCGGGGATTGGCGGAATTGCTCGGCGAGGACCGGGTTACCCACATCTGTGCCGATGATTATCACAAGTACGACCGCAGCGAGCGGGCCCGGTTGAAAATCACTCCCTTGCATCCCAACTGCAATTATCTCGACATTCTGGAGCTGCACCTGGAACGCGCCCACTACGGTCAACCGATGCTCAAGCCGGTGTATGACCACTGTACAGGCTCGCTAGTGCGGCCGGAATACTTGGTGCCGAGCGAGTTTGTCATCGTGGAAGGATTGCTGGGCTTTCATACTGAAGTAATGCGCCAGTTCTACGACGTCAAAGTATTCCTTGATCCACCGGAGGATCTGAGGCGGATTTGGAAGATCAAGCGCGATACGGCGAAGCGGGGGTACACGGCCGAGCAGGTGTTGGCCGAACTGGAGAAGCGGGAGTCGGACTCACAGAACTTCATCCGTCCACAGCGCGAATTTGCCGATATTGTCGTTCAGTTCCACCCCGGCGGTCGGGTGCGCTCGGACCAGGCCGACAGCCACCTAAATGTCCGACTGGTCCTGCGCCCGACGATTCCCCATCCGGATCTGAGCTATCTGTTCGAGCAAGACCAGAGTAAGGCTTCCGGCGTGCGCCTCGCCCTCGGCCGCGACAATGGCCGTCCCGTGGACTTCCTCGAGGTGGACGGTGATGTAAGCCGGGAACATGCCGCGGAGTTGGAAGACACGATGTGGAAGCATCTCCCCGATCTGCGCCCGTTGCGTGCCGACCAATTCGGTGATTACAACTACGGCATTGAGGTGCGCCACAGTGATTCGCTGGCCCTTACGCAACTGCTCATCACCTATCACTTGCTGCGCGCCTACAGCAAAGACGCTCCGATCCCTTTTGCCCGTCCAATCGCCGCTCTCAGCCGATTGGAGTCGCTGCCGCAAGAGGCGGTGGTGGAGGTTGTCACGGAAAAGTGAGGAATCACTATGAATGCTGATGTACCGCTCTCTCGTGGAGAGCGTTGACCACCAACAAGGGCCAGCAAACCTCCGTTAACTTCAGCAGTTTCTACCCGAGTCGCAGCAGAAGGTCGTAGAGAAACTCAGCAGCCTATCGCAGTTAATCAACTGAATTGAAAGCAAGCAGAAGCAGGGGCGGGGCGACTAAGGCACGTTAAGCGGCGCGGGATCCATTGGGGGACACCGGCCCGGCCTTCCGTTGCTCGAAATAATTCTTTCCCGGCGTACATTACCCCGCTGAATTCATCTGGCGGAGTGCGGAATCTCTTCCGCTGCGGAGAGTAATATAGGGTGGTTGGCAAGCGAAAACAACTGATGGAGCTGAAGTAGGGCTCTTGATTTCTGATTGTTTCTTTGGGGTTGCGCATGAAGGACGTTTACGAAGTTCTGCGACAGAAAGAGCTTGAGATCTCGAGATTGGAAATCGAGGTCGAGGCGTTGCGCGTAGTGGCGCCTCTTCTATCAGAAAACCAGGAAGTAAGCCATGACGATCAGCCGACTGCGAGCAGGTCGACCACTCCATCGCTGCCCACCAGGGTTCCAAAGGCAGTAAACGCCAATCCCCAGCCCGAGCACGCTGCTGAGTGGAAAGAAAAGGTCAAAAGCTGGCCCTAGCCGTCCAGCCGTCCCGACCAACTGTTTGGTATGAGCGGAGTCCAAGACGATCATCTTTGACGGTCAGCATATTCACCTCGCAGCATCGATGACGCCAATTACTACCGGGCCGACAATTTCCAAAACGTGGCGCCCAAAATCCGCATGACGATTTTTCCACCCTCCTTATGACGAGTCTCTCTCAGGGTTTCACGAACGCGGGATCAATGGCATTATTAGTCGTGCGCTGGAACTCCTCCCAAGTGCATGTCATGTTCCGGTCTCCCCTGCTACAACCAGGCACGAAAATTGGCGACTTCAGGGGTGGATCGTCGAGCGATGGGGGTAGCATTTTC
>JBARIF010000003.1:0-4544 GCA_049799615.1 Terriglobales bacterium | reverse complement strand
TTTGAACTGACATTCGAGGACGAGTTCGAAAACCAGACCATTGTCGCGGGCGATTTGTCCGTAGACCGGACCGCGAGGTCGAAGGAATTACCTGCACGATGTGGCACGGGTTTGTATGGCGACTCGGCAGCTTCGAGGAGGGCAAGGGAAGGCTTGCACGCTACCCAACAACATGCCTCTTCCATCCACCTCCATAGGAGGGAGGACGCACAACAGCATAACGCTCGTCGCGTAAACGACGCGGAGTGAAGTAGCATGGCGCACGGTCGCGGAATGCGCGTTGGAAGCATGGGCTCTATTCTGCCGAGGCCCAAGCCGAGCAAAAGCGGGTGCGCGAACTGCTGACCCAGAGTCGAGAACTATTGAAACAGATGCAAGCGGGCTGAAGGGCATTGCGCTTTATGCCGAGTGCCTCGTCCCGGACGTCCGTCGGGCGGACGGCCTGCAGTAATCTGCGCTCAAATGGCAGGATCTTGCAGTATCGTTTGGCGGCCGCGCCTGCGATTCTCAATATCACCGTGTGCTTTCAGCGATCCTGGTTGGCATCAAAACTGCGGTACGCCTACCGGGTATGAAAGCGCGGTGACTCGTGCCTACCTCCCCCACCAAACCGATTCCGCCTTCGAACTTGATGAAACCACATCTTCCTCGTGCTCAGCGCCTGTGCCTGCAGGCTCCGGTTCGTTATCGCGTAAAGGGCCTGGGAATCTGGCGTGAGGGCATCGTCGAAAACCTCAGCCAATCGGGCGCCTTCTTCCATGGGCCGATGCACTTGCCGCCGTACGCGCTCGTCGAGATGATCTTTGAGATGCCGGAGGAGGTTTCCGGCCAGAAGCGTCGCACCGTTCTCTGCCACGGTCGGGTTCTCCGTCGCGACGAAGGACGCGTCTGCGGAGCCGTCGGCGTGGCTGCGTCTATCCTCGATTACACATTTCTCAAAAACTGACCGAGGGTTGAACCCAGGACAGGAGGTTCCCCTGATCTGGAGGTCAACCGCGCCGGCTTCCCAGCAACGCGCGTCGAACTCGAAATGTGCGCTTACACCAACAATCCATAGGTTCAGTGCTTGCCGGAGCCCGCACCAGCACTCTACATCCGCCACTCGTTTGTCAGACCAGTGCGCCAGACGCGTGCGACGCCTACTGCCTGGATGCTATCCCCCGTAGGTACCAGTCCCGCTCGCCGGCTTTTTTTCCGCGTGCTCAAGGACTTTGTCGCCAAGACTCGAAACTTTCTCGGTAAGTTTGGCTCGCGTGTCATCACCCCTGGCTGGTGCGATTAGCAATCCGATCCCTACGCCGACTCCAACTCCCATCAGCAGAGCACCAACGTTACCGAGTATGTGCGAATCGTCCTCTCCGCGAAGTACGTCACTGGCACGGCTCACTCGGTCGGACGCCGTGGCATATGTGTCCATGGCTCGAGCTTTGATGTCGTCTAAATTGTCCGGCAGACGCTCACGCAAGGAACTAAGCACGTTCAGTCCGGCACCCAGCAGAACGCCAAGAAGTAGTTCTTTATTTTTAGATTTCATGTGTGCTCTCCGACGATAGTCTCGCCGATATGGAGATGCAGAAACTGAAGGAAGTGTTGGCGGAAAGATCTGCACAGGAACAAAATGCTTTGCGACCCTTTGACGAGGAAAACTTAAATTCGACTGCACTCCGAATCTCAACCAGCGGAGAGCCTTGACTTGCTAACTCGATTCGTCGTTGGAACAGCGCTCGGCCGTCGCTTCAGCGAGCTACGCAAGGCATGAAGGATGCACAGTGCGTCGTCTAAGCTGTCCTTCTCTTCAAACTGGTCCCCAGATGTGTAGGACAACAACTCTCGTCTCCGCATTACTAGCGCAGTCTCCGCGTCGGCGATGCGTTCCGGCAGCTTATTCAAATCCGACTCGCACATCGCAGCTTGGTAAAGATCTTTCCACGATCGGGCATCAAAACCTTTGCAAATGGCAGTATTCATAAACTTAGCTCCCGCGATAAACAAGTTCGCTGTTGGCTGGTATATACGCAGCTTATAGAACAGCAAGGGATAGTCAACCCCTTATTCCGTGTACGATAACGTTCTCAAAAAAGCGGCCCCCAGTACTGCGGCTCAAGGAATTGCCGCTCAAGGAACCTGGCATGATGATTATTCGAATCGGCGCAGGCTGTTTGTTTCGCAATGCTGCCGTCGAAAGTTGTTGGTCGGTGACACAGGCTATACAGTTGAACCTCCTCAGCATGACTTGTGTTCAATATCGACCATTTTGTTTTGCAGTACGGTTACAGATGAGTGACGACGGCCAAGGAAGAGCTAGCGCTCTCGGTTCGCTGCCCTACATGCGGCTCGAAGCCCGGAGAGAAGTGCACACCAGGTACTGGCCAACCACGGTCGCAGCCCTGGGGACAGGCGCATAATCGCGAAGGACGAAGGAAAGTAATGTTCGCAAAACTGAGAGCCGAATTGAAGGCAATTTCCGAGTGGAGCGGTCAGTCTCAACTATTCCGAACTCAGACGGAGAAAGACGCTGTCGTCATTCGTGAGATGTGACGCCGCGAAATCACTCGACAGTTGAGCGATATCGTAGCGACGAACTAGCCCCTTCGCTTGTTCCCGCCGTTGGACTGCCGACTCACGAGCCGGTCAATGAGTGAAATGGCGATTTGTCGCCAACAATCAATCAGATCGAACTTCGTCGGCTATATCAGTCAAAATCGATGATCCGTCTCTGTGGCTAACTGACTGCGTGGGGCTTCCATTCGGAGTCGAGGGCAGCGCTACTACAAGCTTGGGAAGGAAATAGCGCACCGTCACGTCGTCTGAGTAGTACCGGACTCGGATGTTCCAATCCGGCACCCGCCGCGGTAGGGGTCGGGGAGTGAAATAGCGCACCGTCACGTCGTCTGAGTAGTACCGGACTCGAAAGTTCCTGTCCAGCACCCGCCGCGGCATGGTTCTGGAAGTCTCCCTCTCACCCAGCTCTCGACCCAGCGCAGGTGCGAAGGGTATCTGCTGCTCGAGGGCATTTGATCCCTGTAGCCCTGAAACCCCCGAGGGTGACGGGGGGCGGCGATCCCTGAAGCCAATCCAGCAGGCGATTGCCAGCACTGCAGCCACTCCCACAGCCCTTTCCCATCGGCCCACACTCAACGGAATGCACTTTGCTCGATTTAACGCTGCCCAGGCTGAGCGCGTGAGCGCAGGCAACTTCCCGGCTCGCGCCATGAAGGTTCCGCAAGGCTGGCATATCGCACGGTTTGTTGCTGCAGCCGTGAGCAACTGCATGGGAAGAGCATGAGCAGCTGCTTGGGAAGACAAAGGGACGATGGCCCGCAGCCGCGTGCCAGGATCGGCTGATGTTATTTCCAAGTCTCCCTTCAGTTCATTCAACCGTTCGCACATTCCGGACAGCCCCACGCCGGAATCCCGACCCGACTGACCCAAGCGGCTCAACAACTCCTGTGGTATGCCACGTCCGTAGTCCCTCACCTCAAGAATCACAGCGTGGGCTTCTCGTAGAAAGCGAACCTCTACCTCAGATGCTCCCGAGTGGCGATGAACGTTCGTTAGGCTCTCCTGTAGCACACGGAAAAGCGTGGTCTCAATCGGGTTGGGTAATCGCTCAACCTCTGGCGCAAAGTCTATCCGCACCTTCATCCCGCTACGCCGCGCGAAACCTTCGACGTACCATTGCGCGGCGCTAGTGAAACCTGCCTCGTCCAGCATTGGCGGATGGAGCAGATAGGAGGTCGTACGAATTTCCTGAAGGGCCTCATCAGCCAAAAGCGCTATGCCGGTTAGCTCCCCACTTATCCGTTCGTTGTTCGCTAGTTCTTTTTGCAGCAATCCAACGGAAAGTTTTAACGCTGTCAGGGTCTGTCCGCTGCTGTCGTGCAAGTCACGAGCCACTCTGCGCCTCTCTTCGTCCTGCACCCTGAGAAGCCGCTGTGAAAGGTTCTGTAGTGATTGTGTGCGCTCCAGGACTAGCAATTCGAGTTGAGAGCGGGATTGCCTGAAGGTCAGTTTGTCTCGATGTCTTGAAAGAGTCCACACGGGTCTACCTCCTCAGCGTAAAGGGGGCAACACTGATTCTGAGAACTGTCTCATTCACGGTTCGTTCAATACTGAGCAATACTGCACAGGGTCCGTTCGACGCTCTTTTCGCCGCTTACAAAGATTTCGTTCCGCCGTATGCACCAGAATCTCGCCAGCCCACCTTGTCCAGCAGAATGAACAATATTCGGCCTCGTCGGGGCGAGCGGGGAAGCATGTTAGGTGTCCCACCATTCAACTCTCTACTGTCTGCAATGACAGGGGGATTCGGCCGAAGCGGTGATTGTTGCAATCAGGCGTGGCTGTTGAAAAACTCGCTTCCGGGAAATTTGCCAAAAACGCATTGCGTCAGGATGCCCTACAAACGACTTTCTCGGGTCGCCCAGACATTTTTCTATCCCCAGAAATTGTGCTGATTTTCTGAAGCCGGAGTTTTTCAACAGCCACAGGCGATTACACTCATCCTATGAGAGAGGATGTCAAGAAAAAACACTTCTCCACTC
>JBARIF010000002.1:0-9303 GCA_049799615.1 Terriglobales bacterium | reverse complement strand
AGTCAGGACAGACCTAAGTGGCGCGTTGTCCTTGAGGATTGACTTCGTCAGGTTTGTCTTTCTCGAAAAGCACGCTGAATAGCTGATATGCCGTGATCGGAATGACGGCAAGGCAACCCACCATACCTACGACGAAGAGCCAGCTCATGAGATGGGCCAGCCCGCGGACCAATAAGCTAGACATTTGCACAGCCCCAGTTGAAAGCATTATGACACTGAAGGGGCTCTTGATGCAGGCAAAGTTTCTGCTCCAGCTTCAACCCGTCGAAGCCATTCGCCGCGCTGGGTTGGCGGATCGTCGGTGCGTTCGGCTGAGTACACCCCCTTGGCGCGGCTGATCTGTTGGTGAAATTGCAACTTTGCGACTAGCGCCTGGCTACCCACTGTCGAGCAAGGCCACAGGTGCGGAGGACTGCCGCCGAAGCGGTAGTAAACTCGACCGGAACATTCCAACCTAGCGGACCGCGACGATAACGTTCCAATGCGGGGTCGGCTCAGGGCGCTCCACGAGCACGTCGGTAAAACCCGCGCTGGTCAGTACGGTGATCACACTCTCAGGAGTTCGCGAGGTGAAGATGTCTATTGCCATGCCTAGGCGGTCCATTCGCTCCTTGGGGAGGAATCCGACAACCGCACCGCCACCGGGCGAGAGCACACGATGGATCTCCAAGAAACCGGCATCGAGCGAACTCCAGAAAAGGATCGGTCGACACCGCCCACGAACCCGGCCTGCTTGATCAGGGGCGGCAGGGTAACGCCGCCGCCGAACCCGATTTCCAAGACACGATCCGACGAGGTGAGGTTGAGCTGAACCGCGAACGGGTTCAGCTTGGTGTTGTGCCCGATTCATCAGGCGCCCCCATGGTTCGACCCACGAAACCGGTCGAGTGCGAGAGTTGTTGAGCAATGAATCGATGGGGCATCGTCAACCAAGACTTTAGCGAATGGTCGGAGTCGGAGGCGAGGAGCTCCCTCCCTCGTTCGCAGTTGAACGCGCAGAAGCGACGGTTTGCCGCTGAAATTGCCTGTTCGGCACAGGCAGGTCTTTGCCATCACAGCGTTCAGTGACGGCGGTCACAGCGCGGCCCGAATGTCAGGAGTAAGAAGAACTATCCGACTGGCGACCCAGCCGGGCAGCTTATCTAGCGCAGGCTGCCGGGAGGCAGTTATGAAGTTTCCGAAATGGTCGCTGTTCTTAATTCCCGTTCTTGCCATTATCCTGATCACCATGTTCCCGGTCTTGGCCATCGTGGTTGCAGTGGCGGCCGCGACCTGGGTCGTGATTGCCTTACAAAAGGCAGCAGCTACGAAGCCGCAGGATAAACTGGCGTTCGGAGAGAACGAGCTTCAAGCAATTGCTGCTCCCGACGAACCGACAAGAACGGGACAGCCTGGTGACGCCGACGCAGCCTAGTGACCACGCGAACAGGGGCGGGGAGACACAAGTCCTTTAGGTTTCCTCACACCGAACGGTGATGCCGGTCACTGTAGAAATTCTGCACTAGGTTTAGCGCTGTCCAACGACGTGGGTGAAACAGTGAGAGGGCCAGAGCAAATGCGACACAAAATGATGCCGTGCAAGGCTTTGAAAGAATCTGGCTTCCCAAACTTCTTCCCCACCAAAGCCCCACCAAAACTTTGAGGGGGCAGCGACAGGCTACGAAGTCCTTCCGACCCGGTCGGGCCGGTGCGTCGAAACTCCAAGGCGCCTGACTTACGCTTCGTGCCTGACCGCCGCCCCTAGGGGAATGCCAATATTTTTTTCCTCCTGACACATTTCTTAACTGATTTGCATGCAGGACGCTGTGATCCGCGTCACGGCTGCAAGTGATTGCGGCTACAGGTTGATAACTGTTGAGAAACAGGCGTTAGCAGGAGCTCGCGCCGTTTGTTCGCCGCAGAACGCCGGTCAATGAGTACTACTGGCGATTTTGTAACAGTTATGGCAGAGACAGTGATGAACCGCGTGGAGTTCTGCCGCACCTTAAATCGGAAGATCGTCAGTTGGCCAGCATGTGCATGGCCACGATTGCCAGAACGACTCCGGCCGTCAATGTCATCGCAGCCACAAATGGCATCGCCGGCTCACCGTGAATTGCGGCGAACCCTTCCCGCACACCCCGCGGAAGGTCCCTCCTGCTCCGCAGGAATGTGACGCATCCGGTGACGAGCACCGCCAAAGGCAGTGTGATGAGAAGCACCCACAATGTCCACATTTTCCCCGCGTACCACATGACGATCCGCTGAGCCGTGTATGCCGGTTCGTGTTGCAGTGGCGACAGTTGCCTCACGATAAGCGCACCCATGAAGAGGAGGGCAGGGAAGATGAGCAATGCTTGCGTGGCAGCGATGGCGCGCCTGGCGGTATTCATAAGACGAGGTCCTCGACCCCAAGCCACAACGTTAATGTGGGGGAAACAGTGTTTCAAGCCATAACTGTCGAAATCACGCGACAGCGCTCATTGATCTGCCCGCGCCTCCTCGCGAGCGGGCCTCGTTCTGCCCCGCCGCGCCGTCGCCCAGCCCCCTGGTCCCCGGGGGTGGGGCCGATTTTCCCGTCCTCACACCCTGCTGCTCCGCGCGTTGACTTGGCCTCCTTGTCCGCCTAAGATGGGGCGCCAGCGCTGCTCCCACGTCAGCCCTGACGATCAGCCTATACATGATCGGCCAAACCATCTCGCACTACCGGATTGTCGAAAAGTTGGGTGGTGGCGGCATGGGTGTCGTTTACAAGGCCGAAGACACCCGACTCGATCGCTTCGTGGCCCTGAAATTCCTCCCGCAAGACGTGGCCCAGGACCGCCAGGCATTAGAGCGCTTTCGGCGCGAGGCCAAGGCAGCTTCGGCGCTCAACCATCCCAACATCTGCACCATTTACGACATTGGGGAGGAGAATGGCCAGGCTTTCATCGCCATGGAGTATCTGGACGGCCTGACCCTGAAGCATCGCATCGCCGGCCGCCCGCTGGACTTGGATGTGCTGCTCAGCCTGGCCATCGAAATCGCCGACGCCCTCGACGCCGCGCATAGCGAAGGCATTGTTCACCGCGACATCAAGCCTGCCAACATTTTCGTTACCAAGCGCGGACACGCCAAGATTCTCGACTTCGGCCTGGCAAAGGTCACTTCTCCCGCCGCCAGTTCCTCGGCGCCAGTAGGCTCACACACCGAGGTGACGACCGGCGTCAGCCTGGAATATCTGACCAGCCCTGGGACCGCCATCGGCACCGTCGCCTACATGTCGCCGGAGCAGGCCAAGGGAAAGGAGCTCGACGCCCGCAGCGACCTTTTTTCCTTCGGGGCGGTGCTCTACGAGATGGGCACAGGCATGGTTCCATTCCGCGGCGATACTTCCGCGGTTATCTTCGATGCCATCCTGAACCGCGAGCCGACTCCGGCCGTGCGTATCAACACCGAGCTCTCTCCCAAGTTGGAAGAGGTGATCAACAAGGCTCTGGAAAAGGACCGCGATTTGCGCTACCAGAGCGCGGCCGAGATCGGCGCCGATCTGAAGCGCCTTAAACGCGACTCCACCTCGGGCCGCGTCCGCGCTGCCCATGATTCAACCCCGAGTGCGCCTGCGGCAGAGCCTGCCGGTGCCACGTCCTCGCAGTCCGCGCCTCTACCGGTTGCGGTGGCATCGGAGAAAAAAGGTCTGCCCAAGCTGGCCGTCGCCGCTGCGGTCGCGGTCATACTCGCGGCGGCCGGTTTCGGCGGCTACAAACTACTCAGCAGGCCGCCCGCCTTCAATCTGCAAAATATGCAGATCACGAAGCTGACCGAAAACGGCAAGGCCAGCCAGGTGGCGATTGCGCCCGACGGACGCTACATCGTGTACGCCATGCGCGACGCAGAGAAGCAGAGTCTGTGGGTGCGCAATGTTGCCACCAAGAGTGATGTTCAGGTGCTGGCCCCCGATGTGGTTGAAATCGCGGGCCTGAGTTTTTCTCCCGACGGCAATTACATTTATTTCGTGCGTTCGGACAAAAGCACCGAGAACTACCGTTACCTCTATCAAATGCCGGTGCTCGGAGGTTCGCCGCGGCAACTCATTCGCGATATCGATTCTCCCATCGACTTCTCACCGGACGGCAAACAGTTCGTCTTCCAGCGCGGAATTCCAGAGCGCGACGTGATCGAAGTACGGATCGCCCAGCTGGACGGAAGCGGCGAGGGGCTGTTGGCCGCTTTCCCCGGCAATTCGCGATTTATGTTCGGAGCTACCTGGTCGCCTGACGGCAAGACGGTTGCGGTGCCCATTCTGAAGAGCGGCAAAGATGTTGATTGGCAGCTCAATGTGATCAATGTGGCGGATGGCAAAGTGCGGCCTCTGGTTTCATCCGGCGGGAAAACCATCGGAAGGGCGGTGTGGATGCCCGACGGTGACTCTCTGATCGCGTCGGGGGCAGAAAGCCTGTTTGGCCGAGGTCAGCTGCAAAGCATCGACTATCCTGGCGGCGCAATACACCGCTTCACCAATGATCTGTCGGACTACACCACCAGCATGGATGTGACCCATGATGGCAAAACGCTGGCTGCCATCCAACGTGTTTTTACTTCTGACATCTGGGCCGCGCCGGGTGCCGACATAGCGCAGGCCCGCCAACTCACCTCCGGCGAACCCGCCTATGACCTGATCACGCCCGGCCCGCTCGGCAAGCTGCTGGCTCGAAGCCCTGATGGTGACGTCTGGCTGATGAATCCGGATGGCACCGGCCGGACGGTGCTGGTCTCTCAGGCGCACAGTCTGATTTCCTTGGCGCGTTGTGCTGACCGGTACGTGATATTTAATTCCTACCGTGACGGCAAAATCGAACTCTGGCGGGTTGATGCGGATGGTTCGAACAGCAAGAAATTGTTGGACCAAGGCCAGGATGCCGATTGCTCGCCCGATGGCAAGTCGATCTTCTACACGGTCAAGAGCCAGATCTACCGCATGTCAGCGGAAGGCACCGATCCGGTCAAAGTAGCGGACACGCCCGAGGACGCGTTCGCGCTCAAGGTGTCACCGGATGGAACCCTCGTGACTTATGCGTACCAGGAGGGCAGCCCAGTCCCGGTAGGAAAGCTGGGTGTGGTTACCACCGCCGGCGGGAGCTCACGTTTCGTCGCCACGGTCCCAATCGGGGGACGCTTTCTGCACTGGTCGCCCTCGGGAAAGGCGATTCAATATCGCCTGACCCGCAACGGCGCTTCGAATATCTGGGAGCAACCTTTGTCCGGCGCACCGGCGCGCCAGATCACCAACTTCACCTCCGGCGTGGTTTTCGATTTCTCCTGGACCCTCGACGGCAAAGAGCTCCTGCTCGCCCGCGGCAATGAAACCAGCGACGTAATTCTGATCAGCAACTTCCGCTAACGAGGGATGCCGATGCCACACCCTTGTCTCTCCAAAAAGCGGACAGACGAGGGTAGGGCACCCGTTCAATTCGATAGGGCATGCAATTCGATGTAATCCAGAGGCGCGTGTTCTTCTCCATCCGGAACGCCCTCGATGCGGATCTCATCACCCGGACGAAGCGCTAGCGCCGCAATGCGCCGGCGCGTGGAAGAGTCGCCGCCTGGTTTGGTCGCTGGAAGATGATCGTTGGCAATCCATTCATCCACTTCTTTATCGCCCACCAAAACCCGAAACTTTGATGCGCCGTTATTCTGATCGAAATACTGCACGTCCATTTCGTACTGTCCCGAGGGGTGGTCGAAGCGGAATGTAGCCACGCATCCTGAAGACTTCGTGCACTCAATCCCCTTGCCCCCGGAGGCGTTCTCCCAAGGATCGACGTCGATCGGCACGAAGCCCTGGAGGTGCATGGCTTCCGCCTCAACGCGGTCAGGATGGTTTCCCACCCGACCCTTCTCATCAGCAATCCCGGAGGTGTGAAAGAACCAGTTGCAGATGGCGTCCCGCCAGACGATGGCGTGCCCGGCCTGATATTCCAGGCGCGCCAGGACCGCGGTATAGCGTTCTTCGTCGATCGAGTGCTGTAAAGATTGCCATCGCCGCAAGAAATCCGCCGCCTCTGCAGCGCCCTCGTAGTGCGAGTCATAGATATGCTGGATCACGGTCTTGCCCGAGTGCAGCACGTAGGTGTACGGAACGTGATGAAAAAATAAAAGCAGATCGTCGAGAGTAGTTTTCTCTGACTCGTACAGACGCTGAATAGCCGCAGAATACTGCCCGACGAAACCAGTGCCGGTTGCCATGCTTCGATCCATGCCAATGCCTGCATGGTCGGCGCGATGCCACTGTCCCCAGCCATTGCGCTCCGACGATTCGATTCCCGGTCCGTAGTGGCTGCCCAGAATGTCGGTCAGCGTTTGCGCCCCTAAAGGTCCGGTGTAACTTTCATACGCGTGCCAGGAAGCCATTTGCAGTTCGGTGATGGTCTTCACCACTGCTGCGTCGTTGCCGAAGGTCAGCCGGGTCCACTCCTCCGCGATGGACTTCGCGCTGAGATCGGGGTTCCACGCCAGCCGGCCGAATCCGTAGAGATTGGCCATGGCCAAGGGATGCCCCAGCCAATTCGCGTCCATGCCCACATTCGCCACGCCTACGAACGCGCCCGCCGGACGATGAAAAGTCTTCCCCGCAACCAGTTCCTTGACCGGAGTCGCGCCGCCGTCGACCCTAAGATCGAAATCCAGGATCTCCTTCCACATCGGCGGAAGAAAACATAAATGCCGCTGCTGCCCGGTGTACTCCTGCGTGATTTGCAGTTCGATGCCCTGGTTTGTCTTCTCCAGTCCGCCAAAGAGCGGCGACACCGGTTCGCGGGCCTGAAAATCAATGGGGCCATATTTGATCTGGATGATGACGTTGTCGTCGAATTTTCCGTCCAGCGGATGGAAGATGTCATAAGCGGCGCGGGCGCGGTCGTTCTTGGGATTTCGCCAATCCAGATGGTGGTCATAAACAAATGCGCGATAAAAAACTACGCCGCCATGCGGCCGCAGAGCGCGCGCAATCACGTTGGCCGCGTCCGCCGGGGTCCGCCCGTAGGATGATGGTCCCGCGCGGCCCTCTGAATCGGCCTTGACCACGAATCCGCCAAAGTCCGGAATCTGCCGGTAAATCGCATCCACTTTCTTCTTCCACCATTCGATGACGCGAGCATCCAGCGGATCAAAAGTGTCCAGACCTCCCGCAGCCTTGGGGCTGCTCAGATCAACCGACACTGCCAGCCGCACTCCCCAGGGACGAAAAACATCAGCGATCCGCGCCAGCTGTGGAATAAAGGTGTCGTCCAGAATCCGCAGATCGGCATTTACATTGTTGATGGTGCATCCATTGATGCCGACCGATGCCAGCAGGCGCGCGTATTGCCCGGCGCGGTTTAAATCCGCGCGCACACCACCATTCTCGAAGAAAATCGATGCTCCCGCATACCCGCGTTCAATCGTGCCATTCAGGTTGTCCCATTCGTCCACCCAGCGCATCCAGACGGGAGGCTGGCTGACATCGTCGAGAGCGGTAATGTTCTCCCCTCGCGCCATCTTGCTTAAAAATGCGAACACGCCATACAAAACACCCCGCTCGGTGGTCGAAGCAATAATGAGGCAATCGAAACCGCGGACTGGCCTGCTGGCGAGCACGAAGCCATCGCCTTCGATCGGGCTGGGGAGCTCGAATCCGGGAACTATTTGCCGAATCGCGGCGACCGTCCCAAGAATGATCGTCTTCTCCCGGACATTTGCGTCGTGGCGCAAAGTCCGCCCGATCATCCCCAGGACGCCACGGCCCATCTCATCCCGTGCCGTCTTTAGCACGCTCGAATCCCCCAGAACAATCAGCGCCGCAGGGAAGCCTTCATACCTAGCTCGAGCCCCAGTTGGGATGGGCGCGTAGCGCAACCACGCATCCTGCCCGGTGTCGGCCTGCAGCGCGGGTGGGGTCCCGCCTCCGAGCAGCACCGCCCCCAGCATCCCTAAGCTCAGGAATCGATTCATCAGTCCAGTTGAAAATCTAGAACTTCGGGCAGATCGCGCGGGCTGTTGCCGACATTTCACTCTCGAAGGTGCCCCGTCTGAGCTCCGGCTGGGCGGGGATTTTTGGCAGGTGAACAAAACCGTCCTCAGATAGCGCCACGTCTCCGTCTTGATCTATGCCGGACCGCAATAGCCGAGACCCGCGACTGCCGGTCGTCCATATCCCGCGACCGGGCCACGATCTTCATTTGTGAGCGTCCTTCGAGAATCTCCGGGGGTATGCTCCCCGAAAGGTCGAAGTTCCTGGGTTCCACTGTTTCCACCCACGCCACCAGGCGCTCCAGGGTCCAATTCTTTTTGACCATGACATGCCAGTCGAAGAGGTGCGTGATGATGTCCTTGATTCGCATCTCGCGCGCGATCCAGAAACGCAAGCAATCGCACGGGCGCACGACTTTCTGCAGCACCCAGTTTCCCCACACACCTTCGGTGCCCAGCGTCCGCCGGTCGCGCTCGTCAAATTGCTTCACGGTGTGAAAGGTGCAGCCGTTGGCGATGGCCGCCATTCCCAGTGCACAGCCCGATTGCGTCTCCGGAAAATGTTGCCCGCCCGCCTTGGGCGTCAAGACCGTACTCCCTAATAAAATTGCCTCACTGAGTCTCATTGCTGAATCTCCCCAATAAGCCTCTGGCAGCGATCACGATCCAGGTCGAAACCGGATTCGGGGGGAATTATAACCCTCCTGAAGCGACCCTGCGGCCGAACGCCCTCGTCCGCCCGGCCGAGCGCATCCGTACTTAACTGCCGTGGATTCATCGGCCCGACGGGTAACCAGCAGGTGCCATTACCGGAGTAAATTGACGGTCGCACCACTGGTTGCTAGGTTGAGCTTAGAGAACCATCAGCGTACTGGGCCTATTTTGAAAGAAGACATTCCCAAAGCATCGCCGGAGCGCCAGAAGAAGCGCATTCAGCTGGCCCTTCCCGTTCGTGTCACCTACTGGGATGACGCGCAAAAGCCCTGTCTCGAAATTGCCTGCACGTACGATATTTCTGAGCACGGCGCCCGGGTCACGGGCCTGCGCTGCGTGAAGGAAGCGGGAGAAGTCGTTGCCGTCGAGCGCGGCAAGAACAAGGCGTTCTGCCGCGTGGTTTGGGTAGGAGAACCGAATTCAGAGATGGCGGGTCAGATCGGGCTTCAGTCTGTGGAACCCGACCGGACAATGTGGGAAGCCGAACTGAAGGACATGGTGGAAGTCTATGAGCCGGTTCTGTCGGACGGGAACGTGAAGCGGCCTCGTACCTTTGCGTCCCACGAGCGGCGGCGCCGCCGCGAACGCTTCACCCTGGAAGGAACCGCCGAACTAGTAGAACAG
>JBARIF010000001.1:0-1978 GCA_049799615.1 Terriglobales bacterium | reverse complement strand
TGAGAGAGGCTTATGACCGCACCATCAAGCGATGACGCGGGGAGGGTGTATCAATATCTGGCGGAGTACATTTCTGCCAAGAATTACCCGCCGACAATCACTCAAATTGCTGTCGCTCTGCGCATCCACGACGCTCGAGCCACATCCGCACTAAAAGCCTTGGATCAAAGCGGCAAGATTCGGTTTCTCCCGACAAAGAGGCGAGCCGCGATCAGGCTGGTGGCCTTGCCGGCTCAGTACGTCAACAATCGAGTCGTCACAGAAACGGCCACCATTAAGTCTGTGAGTCCGAAGCCGGGACAAATTATCTGCGTGCAGTGCCGTGATCCGGTTTGCCAGAAAAGTAAGTGGTATTGCGATCTGCATCTACGCCTCAATCGTGAAGCGGCTAAGAGATGTTCGGACAAGAAACGGAAGGCAGGCATCTGCTTGTGGTGTGATGTGCCGGCGGGTCCCGTAAGCCATGTCCTCTGTGAGAGTCACCGCAAGAAGCACCTGGAGGCAAAGGCGCGCTCTCGCAAACGCGCCCTTGCAAAACGTTGAACTAGAGGAGACTGAAGACAATGCAAAGTGAGAACCCTTGGTACGTACAGACGACAGAACTGGCCGAGATGCTTTTTCCAGAGGCTCACGAGCGAACGGTCTGTAGGACTGCGGTGCCGAGGCTCGGCGGCCAACTATCAGTTCGGATATTGAGGGCAGGAGGCAACCACCATGCCGCGGCTATCGAAGGCTGGCACTGAAACTCGCCTAGCGCAGGCACGGCTGCTCGCCCGCGAGGTAGCGGAGCTGCACCGTGAAAAGATGGAACTTCTCGAGGAGAACGCCAGGTTGCAGAAGGGTCTTGAGTTTCTGCTTGGCCGGTACGTTTCGCCTGGGGACTGTAGCTCGTGCCCCTGCCCGCTCGATGAGCAATGAAGGGCCTAGGGTTTATTCATTCTTTGCAAGCTATAGAATATAAACGTATTATCCAGGGTGACAAATTGACTTCGCGAATTGCGAAGATTGTGGTACTATGAGATTCCGCCTTAGATAGTTTCCCCCGGTGGTACATGTCCGATGATCACGTTGACAAGTTCGCAATTTGCGAATTAAATACAACTTCGCATCATGCGAAGCGTCTAATTAAGTGCATGTGTTTAGCAAGAGCGCGTGGAAGGCAGCGGTGCAGGCCGACCATGCGCTTGAGGGGCCGATTAGCGATTGGTACAAGATCGCGAAGGCTGCTGAGTGGCAGAGCTTAGTTGATGTGAGGAAAGTCTATCCCCATGCCGATTATGTCGACCCGTACACGGTGTTCAACATAAAAGGCAACACGTATCGATTGATTGTGAAGATCGAGTATCCTTGGCAGATGATTTTCGTCAAGCATCTGCTCACGCACGAGGAGTACGACCAAGGGGGGTGGAAGCAATGAACGCACTGGCAATAGATTATGGAACACTCCTGTCGGAAACCCAGCCAGAGGTTATTAGGGCTGAGCAGCAGAACCAGGCTTTCGTCGCAAAGCTTGAGGAGCTTACGAGCAAACCTGAGAGCACGTCAGCGGAAAAGAAGTTGATCGAGCTACTGACCGTTCTGATTGAGGATTTTGAACAGAAACATTATCCAGTTCCCGATGCAGGACCTCTGGACATAATTCGGCATTTGATGGAAGTTCATCAACTGCGCCAGAAAGATCTCGTCGATGTGTTTGGAACTGAGAGCATTGTCTCTGATGTGCTCAATGGCAAGCGGGACCTTGCCAAAGAACACATTCGACGCCTAAGTGAAAGATTTGGTGTCTCTCCCGCGGTCTTCTTTTAGGTGACCTTTCCAAATTCCGCGTTCCAAAATCCCTGCTGAAGGCGCGTCCCTAAGTTCGCAGCTCCATGGACAGCGTGCTTGGCCGTTTCAAGTGTCATCAAACACTTGTTTCTTGAACGCTTGAAACTCGATCGCGAGGCGAGGGGGAGGGCGAAGCCTCCGCGCGCTAAGA